>JANYJD010000384.1 GCA_025358555.1 Rhodoferax sp. | reverse complement strand
GTGATGATGCCCAGCCCGCCGGCTTTGGAAACCGCCGCTGCCAGTTCAGCAAAGCCCACAAAATGCATGCCGCCCTGGATGATGGGGTGCTGGATGCCAAAGACTTCCTGTCGAAGATTCTGGGGCATTGATTCGACGGCTGGCTTGCGCTGGATCAAGGCGTTCGGTTACAGATATTGCATATGTCAGGGCACTTTATGGCGATGCGACGCGTAGCATCGGATTCTTTTCAAAGGAATTGATGTGGCCTTACAAACACCATTTTTCAGTAAACGCGAATCGGAGCCAATGGCCCGCCCCGTTAACCCGGCAACCAACGCTGTAGCCCCACCCAGCCATGGCAACGCGGGCGCAAGCGCCAGCCACGCTTCGGCCGGTACTTATAGTGGCAGCGGCGGTTCGGTCAATTCCGTGGCAACGCAAACACCCCCTGCCAAAGAAGGCGGCAGCAAGCTCACGGTCGGCCCCAACATCAAGCTCAAGGGCGTGGAGATCACCGACTGCGACACGCTGGTGGTGGAGGGGCTGGTGGAAGCCACGATGGATTCACGCTTGATGCAAATCTCGGAGCAAGGCGCGTTCAAGGGTTCGGCCGAGATCGACATTGCAGAAATCCATGGCCAGTTTGATGGCAACCTGACAGTGCGCGAGAAACTGATGATCTACGCCACCGGCAAAGTCACCGGTAAAATCCGCTACGGAAAAGTGGTGATTGAAGAAGGCGGCCAGCTATCGGGCGAGATTCAATTTGGCGCGTCTGCACCGGCCAAATCCATGATTGCAAAACCGGCCTTGCAAGTCGCCTAGAACCCGCTGAACGACCCAGAGGTTGCGCGCCAGGTTTTTTTGTGCGCGCCGATCGCGCCGCAACCTTGGCAACTGCGATGCGCTTGCTGCAAAAAGAGTGACAAAATGATCAGCCAAAGCCAAGCAGGCTCTGGTTGATCGAACTCAGCCACTTTTCAAAACAGCACGGACGCACCGCCCATGAAAACCCGAATCACCGAACTCTTTGGCATCCAGCACCCCATCATCCAGGGCGGCATGCATTTTGTGGGCTTTGCTGAACTGGCAGCGGCGGTTTCCAAAGCCGGCGGGCTGGGCATCATCACCGGCCTCACGCAGCGCACGCCGGAATTGCTGGCCAACGAAATTCGCCGTTGCCGCGAGATGACGGACAAGCCTTTTGGCGTCAACCTGACCTTTCTGCCGGTGCTCACCTCGCCAGACTACCCCGGCTACATCAAGGCCATCATTGACGGTGGCGTGAAGGTGGTTGAAACAGCGGGCAACAACCCCCAAAAATGGCTGCCCGCGCTGCATGAAGCCGACATCAAGGTGATTCACAAATGCACCTCGGTGCGGCACTCGCTCAAGGCCGAAGCCATTGGCTGCGATGCAGTGAGCGTGGACGGTTTTGAGTGCGGCGGGCACCCCGGCGAAGACGACGTGCCCAACTTCATCCTGCTGCCGCGCGCGGCCGAAGCGCTGAAGATTCCGTTTGTCGCCTCGGGCGGCATGGCTGACGGCCGTAGCTTGGTGGCAGCGCTGTCGCTGGGCGCAGAGGGCATGAACATGGGCACGCGCTTCATGGCCACGGTAGAGGCACCGATTCACCAAAAGGTCAAGGACGCCATCGTGGCTGCCAGCGAGCTGGACACAAGGCTGGTGATGCGCCCCTTGCGCAACACTGAGCGCGTGATGACCAATGCCGCCGTGGAGCGGCTGCTGGAGAAAGAGCGCGCGCTGGGTGCCAACCTCAAGTTTGAAGACATCATCAACGAAGTGGCGGGCGTCTACCCAAAAATCATGATTGATGGAGCGATGGACGTTGGCGCCTGGTCTTGCGGCATGGTGGCTGGGCTGATCCATGACGTGCCAACCGTCAAGGCGCTGATTGACCGTATCATGCAGGAGGCGGATGACATCATCCGCAAACGGCTGACGGGATTTATGGTGGCGTGATGGTTGCTTGAGCTTCTTCAGACAAACTTCAGGCGCACGCATGTCCGCACACCACCACGACCACACCTCAGACCCCGGCCACAGCCACGCACCCGCCGCGCCAGCGCAGGCAGTCGACCTGCCGCGCTACCGCCGCGTGCTGTGGATTGCGCTGGCCGTCAACGCCGCCATGTTTTTTGTGGAATTGGCGGCTGGTTACCGCTCGGGCTCGCTGTCGTTGCTGGCGGATGCGATTGACTTTGCCGGGGACGCAGTTAACTATGCGGTGTCACTCGCGGTGCTGTCTGCCGCCCTCACCTGGCGCGCCCGCACGGCCTTGCTCAAGTCGTTCTGCATGATGGGCTTTGGCGTATT
>JANYJD010000382.1 GCA_025358555.1 Rhodoferax sp. | reverse complement strand
TCCATATAGGGCTGGTAGCGGTACAGGCGGTTGCGCTCGAAGCCGGTGACTTCACGCAGCCAGCCGCGCGCCTCCAGATCGCGCGCCAGTTTGACGGCAGTGGGGTGAGTGCAGCCCACAATCTCTGCAATTTTGTTGGGCGACACCAGGGGTTGCTGAAACAGGCTGTCCAGCAGTTTGAGTGCCTTGGGGCTTTTGAGCAGGGCATTGCGGTGGGTTTCGCGCATGTTGACAATGTCAGTAGCGGTGCGGGTGGCGGCGCGGGCGGTCTGGCTCACGCCACGCAAAAAGAACTTGAGCCACTGCTCCCAATGGCCATGGTTGCGGATGGCGGTGAGGCGGTCGTAATACTCCACGCGATGCGCCTTGAGGAACACCGACAGGTACAGCAGCGGGCGTGACAAGGCTTGTTCTTCGCACAGCATCAGCGTGATCAGCAGGCGCCCGACGCGCCCATTGCCATCCAGAAACGGGTGAATGGTTTCAAACTGGGCGTGGGCCAAGCCGCAGCGGATCAGCAGCGGCACGGTGGATTTGCCCTCGTGCAAAAACTTCTCCAGTGCACCGAGCGCATTCATCAGCTCGTGCGGCGCAGGTGGCACAAAGGAGGCGTTGGCAAGCGTGCTGCCCGCCGGGCCTATCCAGTTTTGGGAGGTGCGAAATTCACCCGGCGTTTTCTCGCCCCCACGCACGTTGTGCATCAGCTCACCGTGGATCTCGCGCAGCAGGCGCAGGCTCAGTGGTAGTTCGCTCAGGCGGCGCAGGCCGTGGTTCATCGCGCGCACGTAGTTGATGACTTCCTCTACGTCTTTGGGGGAGTCATTGTTGGTGCCCTGGGCTTCAAAGGCCAGCACGTCTTCCAGCGTGCTTTGTGTGCCCTCGATTTGTGACGACAGCACAGCCTCGTGGCGCACATACATGGCGACGAAGAGGTCCGGGTTGGGAAGCAAGGCGGCGATGGCGTCCAGACGGGCGATGTCGCGGTCGGCTTGGGACAGCAGCGTACGCAGTTCGCCGTCGAACTCGATGTCCGGGCTGGGCGGCAAAGGCTCGGGAATGAACGCCTTGTAACCCGTGGTTTGTTGTAGGTAGCGGCCGGCACGCCGTGGGATTTCTGTCATGGAAATTTTTATAAGACTTCCATGATGATATTCATGTGAAAAAAAATGTCAATTATGTTTCATTAAATACAGACTAACGAATTTTGTGAAAGTTTGACCCTCGTTTTGGATACCCTGAAAACGCTAGGAGACTGTCGGACTTGAGGCGTCGAAAGCGAAAATCGACCCCAGCGAGGCCAGTTTTTACCGGTTTTGCACGCCCGCAGCCCAGCCATGGGACAAAAACCGGCGAAAAATAGACCGCTGCGGTCGATTCGCAGCCGACGATTCCCAAGCCCGACGGGCTCCTAGAGCACCACCTTCACCATCGGATGCGTACTCAAAGTCCGGTACAACTCATCCAATTGCTCGCGCGACGTGGCGGTCACAGTGATGGTGACGCCGAGGTAATTGCCGCCCTTGCTTTCACGCAGCTCAATCGTGCTGGCATCAAACGTTGGGTCAAACTGTTGGGCAATGTGGGTGATGGCTTGCACCAAGCCGTCGACCTTGGTACCCATGACCTTGATGGGAAACTGCGACGGGTATTCAATGAGCGACGCTTGGCGGGGTGCGGGGGCGCCTGATTCCGACCCATCGGGCGGCGCGTTGCCATTGCCGGCAGTGTTGCCGCTACTGTTGCCGCTACTATTACTGCTGCCGATACCGTTACCGTTACCGCTACTCATCGGGCGCTGCTCGCCATGGAGTCCCGGTTGGCCTGCGCCTTGGCCGCTTGGTAGCCCGCATGCAGCTTGGCGTAAACCGGGCCGGGTTTGCCGCGTGTTGCGCCATGGCCCACGGGCTGGCCGTCAAGCGTTGTGATGGCCAGCACTTCCTTGGTGGCGCTGGACAGCAGCAACTCGTCGGCGTCCAGCACTTCGTCGCGGCTGATGCGGCCAAGCTCGAAGCCCAGGCCCTGTTTGCGGCAGATGTCTTCTATCAGGCCATAGCGAATGCCTTCCAGCACCAGGTTGTCTTTGGGCGGGCCCATCACCTTGCCGCCTTTGACTGCCCACACATTGCTGGCGGCGGCCTCACTCAGGTTGCCGTCACGGAACATCACGGTCTCTATCGCACCGGCGTCAAAGCTGATCTGCCGCGCAAACACGGCGCCCAGCAGGCTGGTGGTTTTGATGTGGGCTTTTTCCCAGCGGAAATCATCGGCAGTGACGCACGCCACACCGCTGGCGCGCTGCTCGGGCGTGGGCGGCTTCATCAGGTTGCTCATCACAAACACGGTGGGTGTGATGTGCTCGGGCATCACATGGTCGCGCAGGGCTACGCCACGCGTGACCTGGATATACACCAGTTGGTCAACGTTTTGGGCGCTGGCAGATGCGGAATTTGCATAGCTAGCTATTAATTTTGACACTACGTCGCGCCACTGCGCGTGCGTCATCGGGTTGGCTATGCGAAGCTCGCCCAGTGACCGGTCGAGCCGGGCCATGTGCGCATCAAAGCGGAACGGCTCTCCGCCATAGACCGGCACCACCTCGTACACGCCATCGCCAAAGATGAAGCCACGGTCCATGACGCTGATTTTTGCGTCGGGCAACAGCGTGAATTCGCCATTGAGGTAGCAGGGCAGCGGGGGCAGTGCAGACGGGGTGTTCATCCTGAAATTATCGCAGCCGCGTCAAATAACCCGAAAGGTAATCGCTTGTCGCGGGCTTCTACGTATAATCAAAGGCTTTGCGGCAGGTGCCGAAAGTGACGTTGTGTAACCTGCGTGTAATTTGAGATGTCGATAATCATGCCCGGCGCTGGATACCACGCAAGTGATGACGAGAGGGTTCTTGATGAGCCAGAGTTCAAGCAACTGAGCGCGCAAGAAGCCCAGGCCTTGCGCGAATCAATGCCGGCACTGTCGCCTTGGCGCGTGGTGGGTTTGCAGGCGGTGGTGGGAGTGCTGGTGGCGGTGGCCGCTTGGGGCGTCACGCAGAGTTCGGCCAAGGCCTTATCTGCTGGCTATGGCGCACTGGTGGTCGTGATTCCTGGTGTGCTGTTTGCGCGGGGCTTGATGAGCCAGTTTTCATCGCTGAACCGGACGACCGCCGGTTTCGGATTTTTTTTGTGGGAAGCGGTCAAGATCGTTGTGAGTGGCGGGCTGCTGTTTGCCGCGCCACGGGTGGTTGCAGATTTGGACTGGTTGGCAATGCTGATTGGCCTGATCGTGACCTTGAAGGTGTATTGGGTGGCGCTGTTGGTGCGTCCGAAATCAAAACGAATCAATTGAAGAGTTAACGGAATCGACATAATGGCCGCAGAAGCAACCGCTCCCTCAAGCAGTGACTACATCGTTCACCACCTGACGCATTGGCAAAACAAGCCGCAGACGGAAATCGTTGATTTTTCTGTCTTCAACATCGACTCCATCGTCATCTCGCTCGTCTTGGGCGTGCTGGGCTGTTTCTTTCTGTGGCAGGCAGCGCGCAAAGCCACTTCGGGCGTGCCGGGCCGCTTTCAGGCCGCCGTTGAAATTTTGATTGAAATGGTCGATGCGCAGGCCAAGTCCATCGTCCACAACGCTGCCAGCCGAAAAATGGTAGCGCCGCTGGCACTGGTGGTATTTGTTTGGATTATCTTGCTCAATGCCATGGACCTGCTGCCGCTTGACTTCTTGCCTTTGATCTGGGAGAAGATTTACAGCGCTGCGGGCGGTGACCCGCACCATGCCTACTTGCGCATTGTGCCCACCGCCGACCTGTCGGTGACGATGGGCCTTTCCGTCTCGGTGCTGGTGATCTGCCTGATCTACAACGTCAAAATGAAGGGCCTGGGTGGCTGGTCGCATGAGTTGGTCACGGCACCGTTTGGCACCAGCAAAAACCCGGTCTTTGCATTCTTGCTCGGCGTGGTCAACTTCGCGATGCAGATGATGGAATTTGTGGCCAAGACTGTGTCACACGGAATGCGACTGTTTGGCAACATGTATGCGGGCGAGCTGCTGTTCATGTTGATCGCCTTGCTGGGCGGGGCCTGGGCGCTGTCCTTCGATCCGGGCAGTCTGGCACTGCTGGTTCTGCACGTGGTCGCGGGTTGGGCCTGGGCGGTGTTCCACATCCTGATCATTGTTCTGCAGGCGTTCGTGTTCATGATGTTGACCCTGGTCTACATCGGGCAGGCGCACGACGCTCATTGATGTTGAGCGTTGGGTCTGGGACGACTTGGCTGGTATTTATTTGAATATTGGTTTTGGTAAGTTGGTTGGTTTGGTTTCGTTTTATTTTTAATTGTCAGTTTTTAGTTTTTTAAGGAGTCATCATGGAAGTCATTGGTTTTGTTGCTCTCGCCGCCGGTTTGATCATTGGTCTGGGCGCTTTGGGTGCCTGTATCGGCATCGGCATCATGGGCAGCAAGTTTCTTGAAGCCGCTGCACGCCAGCCTGAGCTGATGGGCGAGTTGCAGACCAAGATGTTTTTGCTGGTGGGCCTGATTGACGCTTCTTTCATTATCGGTGTCGGTATTGCCTTATGGTTCACCACGGCCAACCCGTTCCTCTCGCAAATCGCACGTCTGGTCAAGTGAGCGTTGCTTGCAATACCCTGGAACACGCGGGCTTGTTACCCCCATGAAACCTAGTCTATGGGAGATTTACTGTGAGCATTAATGGAACACTGATTGCGCAAGCCATCGTCTTCGCATTGCTGGTGCTGTTCACGATGAAATTCGTGTGGCCGCCCATCGCAACGGCGCTGGACGACCGGGCCAGCAAAATCGCCGCCGGCCTCGCTGCCGCTGACAAGGCCAAAGCTGAGTTGACCAACGCCAACAAGCGTGTGGAAGACGAACTGACCAAGTCGCGCACCGAGACCGCCGCACGCCTGGCTGATGCCGAGCGACGCGGACAGGCCATCGTGGAAGAGGCCAAGGCCAAAGCCATCGATGAAGGCAACAAGATCATTGCTGCCGCCAAGGCCGAGGCTGACCAGCAAACCGTGCGTGCCCGCGAGACATTGCGTGAGCAGGTTGCCGCGCTGGCCGTCAAGGGCGCTGAGCAGATTCTCCGCAAGGAAGTCAATGCTGGCGTTCATGCGGATCTGTTGAGCCGTCTGAAGACTGAACTGTAAGAGCTGACTATGGCTGAAATCGCAACCATTGCCCGCCCTTACGCTGAGGCGTTGTACAAGGCTGTCAAGGCCAGTGCCAACGCTGACATCGCAGGTGCAACCGTCTGGGTCGATGAGTTGGCGGCCATTGCGGCCAACCCGCAGCTTCAGTCGTTTGCCGACAGCCCCAAAGTCACGACGGCACAGGTGCTGGACCTGATCAAAGGCGTCGCCAAAACGGCATTGCCCGACCAGGCGACCAATTTTCTGCGCGCCGTCGTAGAAAATGGCCGCCTGACGGCTCTGCCCGAAATCGCTACCCAGTTTCGTGCTTTGAAGAATGCCCAAAGTGGCTCTTCGGATGCTGTCGTTTTCAGCGCCTTCCCGATTGACGGCGCAGCGTTGGCCGATTTGGCAATGTCGCTGAACAAGCGATTTGGCCGCAAGCTCAACCTGACAGTGGCATTGCAGCCCGAGTTGATTGGCGGCATCCGCGTCGTGGTAGGCGACGAGGTTCTTGACACATCCGTCAAGGCCCGTCTGGAACAAATGAAAGTGGCCCTGGCAGCCTGAGGCATTTGCCTCTTGTATTGCTTCAGGTTACAGGCCCCATTAATCTTAATTAAGGATACGAGTCATGCAACTCAATCCCGCAGAAATTTCTGAACTGATCAAAAGCCGCATTGAGGGCCTGACCGCCAGCAGCGACATCCGCAATCAGGGTACGGTCGTGTCAGTGACCGACGGTATTTGCCGCATTCATGGCCTGTCCGATGTGATGGCTGGCGAAATGCTGGAATTCCCGGCTGGCAGCGATGGCTTGCCCACGTTTGGCCTGGCTCTGAACCTGGAGCGCGACTCGGTTGGCTCCGTGATTTTGGGCGAGTACGAGCACATCTCCGAAGGCGACACCGTCAAATGCACGGGCCGCATTCTGGAAGTGCCAGTCGGTCCTGAGCTGTTGGGCCGCGTGGTCAATGCCTTGGGCCAGCCGATTGACGGCAAGGGTCCGATCAACGCCAAGATGACCGACGTGATCGAAAAAGTCGCGCCCGGCGTGATTGCCCGTAAATCGGTGGACCAGCCGATGCAAACCGGCCTCAAGTCGATTGACTCCATGGTGCCCGTGGGCCGTGGCCAGCGCGAGCTGATCATTGGTGACCGCCAGACCGGTAAAACGGCTGTGGCGATTGACGCCATCATCAACCAGAAGGGTCAGAACATGACCTGCATATACGTGGCGATTGGCCAGAAAGCCTCTTCGGTCAAAAACGTGGTGCGCTCGCTGGAAGCCGCTGGCGCGATGGCCTACACCACCGTGGTGGCAGCAACCGCCTCAGAGTCGGCTGCTATGCAATACGTGAGCGCCTACTCTGGCTGCACCATGGGCGAATACTTCCGTGACCGTGGCCAGGACGCGCTGATTGTGTATGACGACCTGTCCAAACAAGCCGTCGCCTACCGCCAAGTGTCTTTGTTGCTGCGCCGCCCGCCAGGCCGCGAAGCCTATCCTGGCGACGTGTTCTATCTCCACAGCCGCCTGCTGGAGCGCGCTGCCCGCGTGAATGAAAAATACGTTGAAGATTTCACCAAAGGTGCTGTCAAAGGCAAAACGGGTTCTTTGACGGCTTTGCCCATCATTGAAACCCAAGCCGGCGACGTGTCCGCCTTCGTGCCTACCAACGTGATTTCGATCACTGATGGCCAGATCTTTCTGGAAACCTCGCTGTTCAACGCCGGCATTCGCCCTGCGATCAACGCCGGTATCTCGGTGTCGCGTGTGGGTTCTGCTGCGCAGACCAAGGTCATCAAAGGCCAATCCGGCGGCATCCGCACCGACTTGGCCCAGTACCGCGAACTGGCCGCGTTCGCGCAGTTCGCGTCCGACCTGGACGAAGCCACCCGCAAGCAGCTGGACCGTGGCGCGCGCGTGACGGAGTTGCTCAAGCAAACCCAGTACAGCCCGCTGTCCATCAGCCTGATGGGTGCCTCGCTGTTCGCGGTGAACAAGGGCTTCATGGACGACATCGCAGTCAACAAGGTGCTGTCGTTTGAGCACGGCCTGCATGCCTACCTCAAGGACAAGCACGCTGCACTGCTGGCCAAGATCGAAGACTCCAAAGCGCTGGACAAAGACGCCGATGCAGAAATGCTCGCGGCTACCACGGCTTTCAAGAAGTCGTTTGCGTAAGTACATCGATGAGCACCGCAATTGCAATTAATGGGGCCGCCGCTGCGCAGGGCCGCCCCATGCCTGTCGCCCAGCCCCTGACGGGTCTGTCCGAGGGCATGGCCCTCTCGGGGAGCGGCGCAGCACACGAAGTGACAAGCGTGGGGGCAACATAACATGGCATCCGGCAAGGAACTACGTACCAAGATCAAATCGGTTGAAAACACCAAGAAGATCACCAAGGCCATGGAAATGATCTCGGTTTCCAAGATGCGCAAGGCGCAGGAGCGCATGCGCGCGGCGCGGCCTTACAGCGAGAAAATCCGCAATATTGCCACCAACCTGGGCAAGGCGAATCCTGAGTATGTTCATCCATTCTTGAAGGCCAACGACGGCAAGTCGGTCGGCTTTATTGTGGTCACGACCGACAAGGGCTTGTGCGGCGGCCTCAACAGCAATCTGTTCCGCCAGATCACCTTGAAGCTGCGTGAAACCCAGACGGCGGGCAAAACTCCGCTGTCGGTAGCCATCGGTGGCAAAGGCTTGGGATTTCTGAACCGCATTGGCGCCAAGGTGGTGTCCCACGTGACGCACTTGGGCGACAAACCGCATCTGGACAAGCTGATCGGCCCGGTAAAGGTGCTGCTGGACGCGTACATCAAGGGCGAAGTCAATGCGGTGTACCTGAGCTACAACAGGTTCATCAGCACCATGCGCCAGGAACCCGTGCTGGAGCAGTTGCTGCCCCTGTCGGCGGCAAAGATGCAGGAACAAACCAAGGCCAGTGGCACCCAGCATGCGTGGGACTACATCTATGAGCCCGACGCGCAGGCCGTGATTGACGACTTGCTGGTGCGCTATGCCGAGGCTTTGGTTTACCAGGCGGTAGCCGAGAACATGGCCAGCGAACACGCAGCCCGCATGGTGGCCATGAAGGCGGCCACCGACAACGCCGGCAACGTGATTGCCGAGCTGAAATTGATCTACAACAAGACGCGCCAGGCGGCGATTACGAAAGAGCTTTCGGAAATCGTGGCAGGTGCAGCGGCGGTGTGACCTGATGGTCACGTGCGGCGGTCAAACTGAACTGTTCAGTTTGTCGCTGGTTTAAGAATTTTTGATTTAATTTTTGGAGCAACCCTAATGGCCCAATCAAACAATAGCGCAAGCAGCAACGCAGGCGTCGAAGGCAAAATCGTCCAGTGCATTGGCGCGGTCGTAGACGTGGAATTTCCGCGGGACAAAATGCCCAAAATTTATGACGCGCTCAAGATGGAGGGCTCCAACCTGACGTTGGAAGTACAGCAGCAATTGGGTGATGGCATTGTGCGCACCATTGCGCTGGGATCGTCCGACGGCCTGCGCCGTGGCACGATGGTGAAAAACACCGCCAGCCCGATCATGGTCCCCGTGGGCAAAGCTACCCTGGGCCGAATCATGGACGTGCTGGGTGCGCCGATTGACGAGCGCGGTCCGGTCAACGCAGCGTTGCACATGTCGATCCACCGCAAAGCGCCGGCTTACGACGAATTGAGCCCCTCACAGGAACTGCTGGAAACCGGCATCAAGGTGATTGACCTGGTGTGCCCGTTTGCCAAAGGCGGCAAGGTCGGCCTGTTTGGCGGCGCCGGCGTGGGCAAGACCGTGAACATGATGGAACTTATCAACAACATCGCCAAGGCGCACAGCGGCTTGTCGGTGTTTGCTGGCGTGGGTGAGCGCACCCGCGAAGGCAATGACTTCTACCATGAGATGGCCGACTCTGGCGTGGTGAATCTGGAGAGTCTTGAAGACTCCAAAGTGTCGATGGTCTACGGCCAGATGAATGAGCCCCCAGGCAACCGCCTGCGCGTGGCCTTGACCGGCTTGACGATTGCCGAATCTTTCCGCGACGAAGGCAAAGACGTGCTGTTCTTCGTAGACAACATCTACCGCTACACCCTGGCCGGCACCGAAGTGTCGGCGCTGCTGGGCCGTATGCCTTCCGCCGTGGGCTACCAACCTACGCTGGCAGAAGAAATGGGCCGCTTGCAAGAGCGCATCACTTCCACCAAAGTGGGCTCCATTACCTCCATCCAGGCCGTGTACGTGCCTGCCGATGACTTGACCGACCCAAGCCCTGCCACCACCTTCGCCCACCTGGATTCCACCGTGGTGCTGAGCCGTGACATCGCTTCCCTTGGCATTTACCCCGCTGTGGACCCGCTCGATTCCACCAGCCGCCAGCTGTCGCCCCAAGTCGTTGGCGAAGACCACTACAACACCGCGCGCGCTGTGCAGGGCACCTTGCAGCGTTACCGCGAGCTGCGCGACATCATCGCCATCATGGGCATGGACGACTTGGCCCCTGAAGACAAGCTGGCCGTGGCCCGCGCCCGCAAAATCCAGCGCTTCCTGAGCCAGCCTTTCCACGTGGCAGAAGTGTTCACCGGCTCACCCGGCAAATACGTGCCTTTGAGCGAGACCATTCGCGGCTTCAAGATGATTGTGAATGGCGAGTGCGACCATATGCCGGAGCAGGCGTTCTACATGGTCGGCACCATTGACGAAGCCATCGAGAAGTCCAAGAAAGTAGCCTGATCATGGCAACCATTCACGTCGATGTCGTCAGCGCCGAAGAGTCCATCTTCTCGGGCGAGGCCAAATTTGTGTCGCTGCCCGGCGAAGCGGGCGAGCTTGGCATTTACCCGCGCCACACGCCGCTGATCACCCGCATCAAGGCCGGGTCGGTGCGCATTGAAAAAGAAGATGGCACTGAAGAGTTCGTCTTCGTGGCCGGTGGCATTCTTGAAGTGCAGCCCAACTGCGTGACCGTGCTCTCTGACACGGCAGTGCGCGGCAAGGACCTGGACGACGAGAAGGCCAACGCGGCCAAAGCGGCGGCTGAAGACGCCCTGAAAAACGCCAAGACCGAAATCGACATGGCCAAAGCCACGTCAGAGCTGGCCATCATGGCCGCGCAAATTTCGGCGCTGCGCAAGTTCCGCCAGAAAAAATAGGACGGTCATTGCAGCGGTCGCTAGGCTGTTGCCGGTTTGCACCAAAAGCCCCTTTTGCCAGGGGCTTTCGCATTGCTGGCACTGCACTTCGAGTCGCGGACCCCCGCTCCAGACTATTCCAAGCCCAGTCCGTATGCGCCCGCCAATTCAGCGGCGGACTGGCCACACGCCTTCAGGGCTGCGGCCTGCGCGACCTGTGGCGGCGCCTTCCAGATGCGGTGTCTGAAGAACTGGAGGCGCTGGAGGAGCGCGAAGAACTGCTCGAACTGCCGCTGCTTCTGCGGCCAGTGCGGCTGCCTTCAGGGCTGCGGGCGGACGGGGCGTCCAGGTCGGCTGGCGTGCCTTCGAGGCTTTGCAGGCTGTTGGTGCTGGTACTGGTGCTGCTGCGGCTTCGCCTGCGTCCGGAGCGGCGAAGCTTGCCCGGGCGCGCCGCTTTGGCATGCATCCAGTCCATCCATACTTTCGCGGCGAAACCCAGCGCCAGCAAGCCCATCAGGCCCGCAGCCCAGGGTGTTGCCTCTTTAACTAGCTGGTCCAGCATGCCCGAGGCCGCCTCCTGCTCGCGCCTGATTTGCTGCGCCGTTTTTGCGGGCGTCACTGGGGTGGGGATGCCCGAAGGATGGCCGGCGGAATTCTGGCCGGGGTTTTCCTGCCTCTTGCCGCCGCCACCCATGCCGGAGTCAAACTCGCGGATCGACTGAATCACCCCCGACTGCGACAGGCCTTCGTGGATCGGCCTGACCGCCTCTTTCACCGTGTTGCCAATGCCCATGTCGGCACCCATGCCCACTTCACCAGGCTTGTCAAATGAAGCCGGTCCGCCAGACGATGGCCTTTCCATGATGGCCGACCAGGGGATCACCCCGCTTGTGCTGCTGGAGTCCGCCGGGGCAATGGCGGGTGCAGCCGGTTGCGCGTGGGCAACCACCATCAGCGCGAACGAGGCCATGAACGTCGTCAACGCCCTGAGAATATCGAGGGGAATGGTCTGTTGTTTTATCATGCGCCGCGCTAAATTTTAAGTGAGCTGCTTACGGCCACACGGGCGGGCTGGTGCCGGGTGGCATCGAGGGGCGGTCCCAGCGGCACGGGGTTGCAGCAAGCTGGGCACTGTGCCGCAGGCCGACCAGTTCGCCAAACCCCGAAACGCTTGATTCCAGATACGGCAAGCGGTCCGTCGGTTTCACCCCAAAGGCATCGCTGATTCTCCCCAGGCTGCGCAGCCACTGGCCAGTTTGCGCCAGCGACAGGCGCACGTGCCAGCTACCGCCCTCCCGCGCTTGCCGGTGCAAGGCGGCAGACGCTGCAAACGCCATCAAATGGCCGGTGGCGTAGTCCAGAATTTGCATCGGCAAGGGCTTGGGGGCGTCACTGCCAGCGGCGGCGGCTTCCGCATGGTTGAAGCCCATGGCGGTTTGCACGAGGGAGTCAAAACCCCGGCGCGCCTGCCAAGGCCCGGTGTGGCCGTAGGCCGACAGCGACACATGGACGATGCCCGGTTTCTGCCGCGCCAGGTCTTGGGGCCCGAAGCCATGCGACGCCAGCGCCCCGGGCCGATAGCCCTGCACAAAGACGTGGCTTTGGCTGACAAGGCGTGCCAGCGTGGCCTTGCCATCGGTCGTGCGCAGGTCAACATGAGCCGACAGCTTGCCCCGGCTGGTGTCGGCGATGGACTCGATATTGGGCAGGTGCGGCGCGTTGATCAGCATCACGTCAGCGCCATAGGCTGCCAGGGCGCGCCCGCACACCGGGCCGGCCAGGATGCGGGTGAGGTCCAGCACGCGCAGGCCGGTCAAGGGGCGATCCTGCGCGCCCAACGGGGGCAGCGGGTTGGGCGGTGCGTCCCCAATGCGCTCAAAGCTCATCAAGGGCAGCGCTGCCACCGCCTGGCCCTGCGGTTGCGCGTCCCACGCGTCAAAGCTGCGCAACATGGCAACCACCAGACCGGCGTCGGCAGCGGCCTGCTCAAATTCAGCGGCACGCCACCCGCGCATGGCTTGCTCTGCGTCGGCGCGGGTGGCGGTGCCATGTGCCAGCCCCATCAATCGCAGCGCGCCCACGCGGTGGTGGGCAAAGTTGGTGTGGATGCGCACCCAGCCCTCGGCACATTCGTACAGGCCCGAGAATTTGTCCCAGAGCAAGGGCACCTTGCCGTCCAGGCTGAACCAGCCGGTGCACTCCAGCGCGGCCGGGGCCATGTCCACGGTCACTTGCTGGCGGCTTTGCCCACGCAGATGGCCCAATTCACAGGCCGCCAGCGCTGCGGCCGCCATGCTGGTTTGCGCCGCTGTGCCGACGGCAAAAGAACAGGGGAATACCGGGTCGCTGCCGGTCAATACGGCGTGCGGCAACGCCTGCGCGGGCAGGCCGCCGTAGGACCAAAGATCGGCAAGGGCAAGGAGTGGCGTTGCGGCTGAATAAGCGGCGGAGTTCATGCTCTGGCATTATGGGGGTACGATCCCGCCGCCCGCAAGCCGCCGGGAACTTGACATTGGCCCCGCCCACCCCAACTACCTCCCATGATCCCCTTTTCAGTTCTCGACCTCTCCCCCATCCTGCAAGGCAGCACTGCCGCCCAGTCGTTCCACAACACACGGGATCTGGCGCAGCACGCTGAAGGCCTGGGCTACCGGCGCTACTGGCTGGCCGAACACCACGGCATGCCGGGCATTGCCAGTGCGGCCACGGCGGTGTTGATTGGCCACGTGGCGGGTGCCACCAAAACGATTCGCGTGGGGGCGGGCGGCATCATGCTGCCCAACCATTCTCCGCTGGTGATTGCCGAGCAGTTTGGCACGCTGGAGTCGCTCTACCCGGGCCGCATCGACCTCGGACTGGGCCGCGCGCCCGGCTCAGACCAGGCCACCGCGCGCGCCATGCGCCGCAACCTGAACAGCGATTCTGATGAGTTTCCGCAAGACGTCATCGAGCTGATGGATTACTTTTCAGACGCGCCGCTGCAGCCCGTGCGCGCCGTGCCGGGCAGGGGGTTGAACGTGCCGATGTGGATTTTGGGCTCCAGCACGTTTGGCGCGCAACTGGCCGCGCACCTGGGCCTGCCGTATGCATTTGCCTCGCATTTCGCGCCGCAGCAGATGATGCAGGCGATTGACATTTACCGTTCCAGTTTCAAGCCGTCAGGGCGGCTGGCCAAGCCCTACGTGATGCTCGGCTTCAACGTGTTTGCCGCCGACACTGACCAGGAGGCGCACTTCCTGGCGAGCTCCATGCAGCAGGCGTTTGTGAACCTGCGCACCGGGCAGCCCAAGCCTCTGCCACCGCCCGTTGAGGGCTACATTGACCAGATCGCCCCGCCATTGCGCAGCATGCTCGACCAAGTGCTCACCAGCGCCGCCATTGGCTCGCCCGGCACGGTGCGCAAGGCGCTTGAGGCGTTCATTGCGCGCACCGGGGCGGACGAGCTGATGATCACCGCGCAGATGTTTGACCACGCGGCGCGGCGGCGCTCTTACGAGATTGCGGCGGAGGTGCGCGGTGCAGGCAGTGCCAGCGCTGCGGACAATATAGCAAGTCGCACGCAACGCCCCGTAGCTGCCGTTTGAAGGCAACCGGGCAGGTTCAAGGCGCCGGGGTTGCCAGCGGCTTGCCCTTCTCCACCACGTACACGCCCACCAGCTTGATAGGCACCGTGCCGTCGTTGTGGGCGTCGTGGATCACGCCGGCCGGGATGATGAACGAGTCGCCCGCCTTCAACACACGCGGCGGCTCGCCATCAATCAGCAGCTTGCCTTCGCCTTCCATGATGTAGCTGATCTCATCGCCCGGGTGGCTGTGCCGCCCAGCACGGGCACCCGGCGCCACCTCCACCCGCGCCACCACGGCTTCGCGGCCCGGCACGGACACGTCGCCCCGGCCGACCATGGTGCGGGTCAAGCCCGAGTTTTGCGCCATCAGGGCACCGGCCGAGGCCAGGCCGACAAGCAGCAGCGCCTTGACCGCTTTGCTTGCTGCGGCGTTTGTCAAAAATCTCATCGCATCTCCTTCAGGTTGGTTGAATCCATTTCCATTTTGCGCCGCCAGCACTTGCAGCACAATAGCTGTTGCCATGAACCTGCAAGACAGCAATCCTCCCGAGCTGGCAGACCCGGCGCGGTGCCCAATGTGCCGCCAGCCCAACCGCTGCGCCATGGACGTCGAGAAAGCGACCGGCCAGAAGCAGCCGCCTTGCTGGTGCACCGGCGTAACCGTCGGGCCCGCCGTGCTGGCGCAGATTCCGCCCGTGAGCTGGGGGCTGGCATGTGTGTGCATCACCTGTGCCGCCAGCCCAAATATCTTGAGCGCTGCGTAATATATAGCTAACTATGAACATATGACGAGGGCTACAGCCCGATTTAACTCCTAAAATAGCCTGAAATTGCTAACATAACCTGAAAGAACCCATGCCCACGTACCATATTGAAATGATGGAAGGCCGCACCATCGAGCAAAAGAAAAAGCTGGTCGAAGAGATCACGCGCGTCACGGTGGAGGTGCTGGGAAGCGCGCCC
>JANYJD010000333.1 GCA_025358555.1 Rhodoferax sp. | reverse complement strand
GATGTCGTCATCATTGACGCTGTTGGCCGGGTACAGGCCAATCACGCCATTGGCGGTGAGCCAACGCCCTTCGATCAGGCGCTTGAGCATGCGCTGGCCGTCAGCGTAGACGCGCACCGCCTCGGTGCCGACCACCTCGTCTTTGAGGATGGCCGGGAACGGCCCGGCAAGATCCCACGTCTGGAAAAAAGGGCCCCAGTCGATGTACCTGGCCAGCTCGGTCAAATCGAAATTCTTGAACACACGGCGACCCACAAATTTGGGTTTTGTGGGCTGGTAACTGGCCCAGTCAACCACCGTCTTGTTGGCGCGCGCACGGGCCAGCGGCCACATCGGCGTCTGCTTCTTGTTGGCATGCTGCAGGCGCACCTTGTCATAGTCGGCGTTGAGCTCGGCCACGTATTTCGCCGCCTGGCCCGAGAGCAGCGACTGCGCCACGCCCACGCTGCGCGAGGCATCGGGCACGTAGACAACCGGGCCCTCATAATGCGGCGCAATCTTGACGGCGGTGTGCACGCGGCTGGTGGTGGCCCCGCCAATCATCAGCGGGATTTTGCGGATGCGAAAGTGCTCATCTTTTTGCATCTCGCCGGCCACGTATTGCATCTCTTCCAGGCTGGGCGTGATCAGGCCGCTCAATCCCACAATGTCCGCGCCTTCCACTTTGGCGCGCGCCAGAATCTCGTGGCAGGGCACCATCACGCCCATGTTGATGACCTCGAAGTTATTGCACTGCAAGACCACGGTGACGATGTTTTTGCCAATGTCGTGCACGTCGCCCTTGACGGTGGCGATGATGATTTTTCCCTTGGTGCGCACATCGCGGCCCGCCTGCTCGTCCAACCGCTTTTCTTCTTCGATGTAGGGAATAAGGTGCGCCACGGCCGACTTCATCACCCGTGCGCTTTTGACCACCTGCGGCAAAAACATCTTGCCCTGGCCAAACAGGTCGCCCACGATGCTCATGCCGGCCATCAGCGGGCCTTCGATCACGTGCAGCGGACGGCCGCCTTGTTTGAGGATCGCCTGGTAGGCTTCTTCGGTATCAGGCACGATGAAGTCGGTGATTCCGTGCACCATGGCGTGGCTCAGGCGCTGCTCAACCGCCACGGGTTTGTCAACCGTGCCGCGCCAGTCGTTCTTTTTGCTTTCGTCTTTGGCGCCGCTCTTGGCGCTGTCGGCAATCTCCACCAGTCGCTCGCCAGCGTCACTTCGGCGGTTCAGGACGACGTCTTCGACCCGCTCGCGCAGCACCGGCTCCAGGTCGTCATACACGCCCACCATGCCGGCGTTGACGATGCCCATGTCCATTCCCGCTTTGATGGCGTGGTAGAGGAAAACCGTGTGGATCGCCTCGCGCACCGGGTCATTGCCCCGGAAAGAAAAGCTCACATTGCTGACGCCGCCCGACACTTTGGCCCCGGGCAAATTGGCCTTGATCCAGCGCGTGGCCTCAATGAAATCCACCGCGTAGTTGTTGTGCTCTTCAATGCCGGTGGCCACGGCAAAGATGTTGGGGTCGAAGATGATGTCTTCGGGGGGGAAACCCACTTCGTCGACCAAGATGCGGTAAGCGCGCTGGCAAATCTCGGTCTTGCGCGCATAGGTGTCGGCCTGGCCTTTCTCGTCAAACGCCATCACTACGGCGGCTGCGCCGTAGCGCCGCACCAGACGCGCCTGATGCTTGAACTGCGCCACGCCTTCTTTCATGCTGATGGAGTTGACGATGGGCTTGCCCTGGATGCAGCGCAGGCCGGCCTCGATCACCTCCCACTTGGAACTGTCCACCATGATCGGCACGCGGGCGATGTCGGGCTCAGAGGCGATCAGGTTCAAAAACCGCACCATGGCGGCCTTGCTGTCGAGCATGGCCTCGTCCATGTTGATGTCAATGATCTGCGCGCCGTTTTCCACCTGCTGGCGCGCCACCGACAGGGCCTTGTCAAACTCGCCATTCAAAATCATCTTGGCGAAGGCCTTGGAGCCGGTGACGTTGGTGCGCTCGCCGATGTTGACGAAGGTAGCACTCGGGGCTGCGCCTTCAGCGCTGCTGTCCACTAGCTGGAGAGCGCCGATCAGCACGGGCTCCAGGCCCGACAGCTTCATTGGGGGGATCGAAATTTCAGACATGCGGCTCACCTGTGATCTAAGGGGTCAGGTGAGCGTCGTTGAAGTTCTGGGGACTCTGCTAGGAACTCGTCCAAGCCTGGCCGATGACACAACACCGGCTGCAACGCTCCTTGGATCTCGAATTTTAAAGGGAAATTCGGGAACCGTTGTCACCGCTCAAGCCAGTATCACCGACAGCATTGCATGCCACTGCGCTTCGTCTCTTGCCGCCCCGCTAATTAAACACAGCAGCACCTGAGCGTGACAGCGCGCTTTCAATTTGTTCCGCTGCTCTCCAGTCTGAGTCCTGCGCCATTCAAACGAAATCATTCAGCAAGTTTTCAAACAGCTCCTGGCGCCCAGACACGGGCCGGGTGTCCTGGTTGCTGGCCAGGGCGCGGGCGGCGATGCCGTCCAGCGACGTTTTGCCGGACAGCACGCTCTGGCCAAATTCGCCCTGCCAGCCTGCGTAGCGGTCTTTCACCAGGTTTGCCACGCGGCCATCCAGAATCATTTTCTCGGCGATCAACAGGGCGCGGGCGGTGACGTCCATGCCGCCAATGTGGCCGTGAAACATGTCGTCGGGCTCAATCGACTGGCGGCGCACTTTGGAGTCGAAATTCACGCCGCCAGTGGTGAAGCCGCCGCCCTGCATGATGGTGTACATGGCCAGCGCGGTCTCGGGAATGCTGTTGGGGAACTGGTCGGTATCCCACTGGCATTGCATGTCGCCGCGGTTCATGTCGACTGACCCGAAGATGCCGAGGTCAATCGCGGTGGCGAGTTCATGCTCAAAGCTGTGGCCCGCCAGCGTGGCGTGGTTGGCTTCGATGTTGACCTTGATTTCTTTCTCCAACCCGTAGCGGCACAGAAATCCGTAGACAGTGGCCACGTCGTAGTCGTATTGGTGCTTGGTGGGTTCGCGCGGTTTGGGCTCGATCAATATCGCGCCCTTGAAGCCGATTTTGTGTTTGTACTCGACCACCATGTTCATGAAGCGGCCCATCTGGTCCAGCTCGTGGCCGATGCGGGTGTTGAGCAGCGTCTCATACCCTTCGCGCCCGCCCCACAGCACATAGTTTTGCCCTCCCAGTTTGATCGTGGCGTCCATCGCCGCTTTGACCTGCAGGGCCGCCAGCGCAAAGATCTCGGGGTCGGGGTTGGTAGACGCGCCCGACATGAAGCGCCGGTGGCTGAACAGGTTGGCTGTGCCCCACAGCAGCTTGACGCCGGTGGCCTGCTGCTTCAGACCCAGCACATCGACCATCTCATGCAAGTGGTTGACGCTGTCGCGAGGGGTGGCGCCTTCGGGGGCCACGTCGCGGTCATGGAAGCAGTAAT
>JANYJD010000309.1 GCA_025358555.1 Rhodoferax sp. | reverse complement strand
GCACCGGCCCAGACCATCAGCCCCACAGGCAATTCGCCCGCCGTGTGGCAGGGCAGGGAGATGGCGCAGCCGTCCAGCATGTTGACCACGCTGGTGTTGCGCAGCAGTTGCCCGTTGACCTTGAAAAACGCGGCGTCGCGTTCGGTGCCGGGTGCCATGTCGGCAATAGGCGGTGCGACGATGGGCACGGTGGGCGACAGCACGGCGTCAAAGCGCTGCAGGGCGGCTTCCATTCGGGCAATCCAGCTGCGCCGCGCATTGGTGAGTTCTATGTATTCGCGGGCGCTCATTTTTGAGCCGCCTTGAATGCGCGCCAGCACCCGCGGGTCGTATTGCGCAGCGTGGTTTTGCATCATGGCGTGGTGCCAGGCGAACGCCTCGGCCGGTGAAAAGCCGCCGGTGGCCTGGATAGCGGGCAGTTCACCCAGCTCGTGCAAGTCAATTTCTTCAATGTGGGCCCCCGCCGCGCGCAGGCACGCCAATGTGCGCTGCCATGCGGCGGCGACCGTGGCGTCCAGCCCATCCAGAAACAGGTTTTTGACGACGGCCAGGCGGTAGCTGGCCAGGGGCGCGGCGCTTTTGGTGACCACGCGCGCCGCCAAGATTTCATGCACCAAGATCGCATCGCGCACCGAACGGGTGAGGGCGCAGACCGTGTCCATGGTGGTGGAAAGCGGCAGCGCCCCGTCTGTGGGCACCAGACGGGCCGTGCTTTTGAAGCCCACAATGCCATTGAGTGCGGCGGGAATGCGGATCGACCCGCCCGTGTCCGACCCCAGGCCCGCTAAAGCGGCACCCGCAGCCACCGACACCGCCGCACCCGACGATGAGCCGCCGGGGATGCGGGGCACATTTGCCATGCCTGGCGGGTTGGCCGCAGCGTTGGCCGGCGTGCCAAAGTGCGGGTTGACGCCCACGCCCGAGAACGCAAACTCGACCATATTGGTGCGGCCCACCACCACGCCGCCCGCCGCTTTGAGCCGCGCCACGGCGGGGCAGTCTTGCAGGGCAGCGGGCGCGTTGGCCAAAACGGTGGAACCGGCCGCAGTCGTTTGTCCTGCGATGTTAAACAGGTCCTTGACGGATACGGCCAGGCCCGCCAGCGGGGTGTATTGCAGCCTTAGCGCGCCCGCACCAGGACGGGCCTCGTCGAACATGGTTTTGAGAAACACATGGCGACAGGCGGGCGACTGCGCTGCGGCGATTGAGGCGTCCATCTGGGCGCTGGCGCTGGTGTGGCCGACGCGCATGGCGGCGCGCGTGGCGTGCAGGTCGGGCATGGTTGCGGTTGGAACAGGGGTGTTTTGCATGGTGTTTTGCGTGGTCTATCGCATGATGTTTGCGGGCGGGGGCTATGCTATAATCGACTGGTTTTGCTGCTGGCGGCGCGGCATGCTCGCTGGCTTTCCATGGAATGTGGATTGACAGCGCATCCAGCGTCTTGCAAGTGGCTTTACAAATCGCAAACCAGTCCCATCAAGGTGTTGCATTTCCTGACACGATTCTTGCTTATTTTTATACGAGCCGGAATTTGTCGCCGGAGGTGTCGATAGCGGACTGGATTTTAGACCCAACCTTTGGAGTTAAACATGTCAGTTACTATGCGCGAAATGCTGGAAGCCGGTGTCCATTTTGGCCACCAAACCCGTTTCTGGAACCCCAAGATGGCCCCGTTCATCTTCGGCCACCGCAACAAAATCCACATCATCAACCTGGAAAAATCGTTGCCGATGTTCCAGGAAGCTTCCAAGTTTGTGAAGCAGATCACAGCCCGCCGTGGCACCGTGCTGATGGTCGGCACCAAGCGTCAGGCGCGCGACACCGTGGCAGCCGAGGCGCAACGCGCTGGCGTGCCCTATGTTGACCAGCGCTGGCTGGGCGGCATGCTGACCAATTTCAAGACGGTCAAAACCTCCATCAAGCGCCTCAAAGAGATGAAAGTCCAGCAAGAAGCTGGCCTGGACGCCATGAGCAAGAAAGAGCAGCTCATGTTCGCCCGCGAAATCGCCAAGCTTGAGAAAGACATCGGCGGCATACAGGACATGGCGGCACTGCCAGATGCGATTTTTGTGATCGATGTCGGTTACCACAAAATTGCCGTGCTGGAAGCCAAAAAACTCGGCATCCCGCTGATCGGCGTGGTGGATTCGAACCATTCCCCTGAGGGCATTGACTATGTCATTCCCGGCAATGACGATTCCTCCAAAGCCGTCACGCTGTACGCACGCGGCATCGCCGACGCCATCCTTGAAGGCCGCGCCAACGCGGTGGACGACGTAGTCAAGGCCGTGGTTGCCGCAGAGACGGGTGATGAATTTGTCGAAGTGAACGAGGCCGCCGCCTGATTGGCCCGCCCTGCCTGAAAAGGGGGCACATGGAAGGGGCTGTTGTGCCCCTTTTTTACGCCTCGATCAAACTGAACTGAACCGTATTGAACTGAATTAGGAGAATTGAAATGGCTGCAATCACCGCAAGCATGGTCGCCGAACTGCGTGGCAAGACCGATGCGCCCATGATGGAATGCAAACGCGCCCTGACCGAAGCCGAAGGCGACATGGTCAAGGCTGAAGAGCTGCTGCGCGTCAAACTCGGCAGCAAGGCTGGCAAGGCCGCCAGCCGAATCACCGCTGAAGGTGTGGTCACCAGCTACATGGATGGCACCACCGGTGCCATCCTCGAAGTCAACTGTGAAACCGACTTTGTCACCAAGAGTGACAGCTTCCTGGCCATGGCCAATGCAGCCGTTGCGCTGGTTGCCAAGCACAATCCGGCTGACGCTGCCGCGCTGGGCGCGCTGGCGCACAGCCAGGACGGCTTTGGCCCGACGCTCGAAGACGTGCGCAAAGGGCTGATTGGCAAGATCGGCGAGAACATGAGCTTTCGCCGTTTCAAGCGCTTCGGCTCCGGCGCCAAGCTGGCTTCATACCTGCACGGCACGCGCATCGGCGTGGTGGTCGAGTTTGAAGGCGACGATGCGGCTGCCAAAGACGTTGCCATGCACGTCGCCGCCATGAAGCCCGTGGCTTTGTCCAGTGCCGATGTGCCGGCAGACCTGATCGCGCGTGAGCGCTCGGTTGCCGTGGCCAAGGCTGCTGAAGACGCAGCCGTTGCCACGGCTGCAGGCAAGCCCGTGCAGACCGCCGAGATTGTGACCAAGCGGGTTGAAGGCGGCGTGCAGAAGTACCTCAAAGAGGTCTCGCTGTTCAACCAGGCTTTTGTAAAAAATGACAAGCTCACGGTGGAGCAGATGCTCAAATCTGCCGGTACAACGGTAAAGTCCTTCACGCTGTTTGTGGTGGGTGAGGGCATTGAGAAGAAAGTCGATGATTTTGCTGCAGAGGTTGCCGCGACGGTTGCGGCTTCCAAGCAGCCCACCTGAACCGCCGCAACGCGCCCAGCGAAACCTCGCTGCGCCCAGTCCATCACTCGAGGAGATCCCATGCCCAATGCCACCCCAGCCTACAAGCGCATTTTGCTCAAACTGTCTGGTGAGGCATTGATGGGGGATGACCAGTTTGGCATCAACCGCGACACTATCGTGCGGATGGTGGATGAGGTGGCGGAAGTCACGCGGCTTGGCGTTCAGGTAGCGGTGGTGATTGGCGGCGGCAATATTTTCCGCGGCGTGGCGGGCGGCTCGGTCGGCATGGACCGGGCGACTGCCGACTACATGGGCATGCTGGCCACAGTGATGAATGCGCTGGCCCTGGGCGACACCATGAACAAGGCCGGTTTGACGGCGCGCGTGATGTCGGCAATAGCCATTGAGCAGGTGGTGGAGCCCTATGTGCGGCCCAAAGCCTTGCAGTACCTTGAAGAAGGCAAGGTGGTGATCTTCGCCGCTGGCACCGGCAACCCGTTTTTCACCACCGACACGGCAGCGGCATTGCGCGGCGCAGAAATAGGTGCCGAGATCGTGCTCAAGGCCACCAAGGTGGATGGTGTCTACAGCGCGGACCCGAAAAAAGACCCAACAGCCACCCGGTTTGCCAAAATATCGTTTGACCAGGCGATTTCGCAAAACTTGGGCATCATGGATGCCACGGCGTTTGCCCTGTGCCGCGACCAAAAGCTGCCCATCAAGGTGTTTTCGATCCTGAAAAACGGCGCGCTCAAACGCGTGGTGATGGGCGAAGATGAGGGCACCCTGGTCTATGCCTGACAATGCAGGGTGAAGATTTATGGGTAAGACCTGCGGTAGTGCTGGTCACGCGCCATGGGTTGAAATGATATGCCGCGCAAGTTTGAGGAAGAAAAATGACGATTGATGAGATCCGAAGCAGCGTCGCGGTCAAGATGGACCAGTCGATCGCCGCATTCAAGAACAACCTGACGAAAATCCGCACGGGCCGCGCCAACCCGGCGTTGCTTGACTCGGTGCAGGTGGACTATTACGGCGCCCTGCTGCCCATCAGCCAGGTCGCCAACGTGTCCTTGATCGATGCCCGCACGATTGGCATTTCGCCTTGGGAAAAAGGCATGGGTGCAAAAATCGAAAAAGCCATCCGCGAAAGCGATCTCGGGCTCAACCCGGCATCCATGGGCGATTTGATTCGCGTGCCCATGCCGGTCATGACCGAGGAGCGCCGCAAAGAACTGACCAAGGTGGTGCGCGGCGAAGGCGAAAACGCCAAGATTGCCGTGCGCAATTTGCGCCGCGATGCCAATGAATCCGTGAAGAAAGTCGTCAAGGACAAGCTGGCGTCCGAAGATGACCAGAAGCGCTCCGAGGCCGACATCCAGAAAATCACCGACCGGCACATCATCGATATCGACAAATTGGTGGCGTCCAAAGAGCAAGACCTGATGGCGGTTTAGATATGGCCCGTCTATGAGTCTGGTACCCCACCACATCGCCATCGTGATGGACGGCAATGGCCGCTGGGCATCCCGGCGGTATTTGCCGCGCATTGCAGGGCACAAACAGGGGGTTGATTCGCTCAAGCGCTGCGTCAAGGCCTGCGCGGCGCGGCATGTCCAAGTCCTCACGGTGTTTGCGTTTTCATCGGAGAACTGGAATCGCCCGGCTGAAGAGGTCTCGGGCTTGATGGACTTGCTGGCGCTGGCAATCACACGCGAAGTGCCGCAGCTCAAGGCCGATGGCGTGCGTGTATATTTTGTGGGTGAGCGCTCTGGCCTGTCCGACAAAGTCAAGGCCAGTCTGGCGCATGCGGAAAGCGCGACGGCGTCCAATTCACGGCTGATACTGAACGTTTGCTTTAACTACGGTGGCCGCTGGGACATTGTGCAGGCCGCCGCAAAACTGGCCGCACAGGGTGCTGACATCACCGAAGACAGCCTGGGGCGGGCCATGGCCATGGCACACGTGCCCGACCCTGACTTGCTGATCCGCACCGGCGATGAGCAGCGCATCAGCAATTTTTTGCTCTGGCAAACGGCCTATTCAGAGCTGTACTTCAGCGACAAGCTGTGGCCCGAATTTGACGAAGCAGCGCTGGACCAGGCGATTGCCGCCTATGTGCAGCGCGAGCGCCGGTTTGGCAAAACATCCGGCCAGTTGCCTGGCGTCGCGGTCAAAACGCACCAAGCCGCTTGACACTGAAAAAATGCTCAAGCAGCGCGTGATCACCGCCATTGTCTTGCTGCTGATCTTGCTGCCGGCCCTGTTTTATCCTTCTGCAAAGCCGTTTTGCGCCGTCGCGCTGGTGCTGATTTCTGCAGCGGCGTGGGAGTGGGCCCGTTTGAATGGCTATGGCTCCGTCGGCTCGTACCTGGCAGGCGGTGCCTGCTTTGCAATGTGCCTGGCGGCTTGGGGGTTGGGCCTGTTGCGCCAGCCGTTTCCGTACCCCGTGCTGTGGACTTTTTTGGGTGGGTTTTGGGTGCTTGCAGGGGCGTGGGCTTTACGCAGTGGAGTGGCGGCATGGTCAAAAATTCCGCAGCCGGTTCGCCTGGCCGGTGGGTTGGTGATCCTGTGGGCGGCCTGGCTGGCGGTGGCCCAGGCCCGCGTCATTGGCGTCAATTTTCTGCTCTCGATTTTGCTGTTGGTGTGGGTTGCCGATATTTTTGCGTACTTTGCGGGGCGTGCATTTGGCGGGCGAATTGCCAAGGAAAAATTGGCACCGTCCATCAGCCCCGGCAAGAGCTGGGAAGGCGTGTGGGGTGGCATGGCGGGCGTGGTGGTGATGGCCTGCATCTGGGTTTGGGCCGATGCATCGCAACAGGCCACGGTGCCCAGTCTTTACAGCCATCTTTACGTCAAAGGCGGGTGGCTGATGCTGGTTGCGGTTGTGTTCCTGGCTGCCATGAGCGTGGTGGGCGATCTGGTGGAGTCGCTGGTCAAACGCAGCGCCGGTGCCAAAGACAGCAGTGGCTTGCTGCCCGGCCATGGCGGTGTGCTGGACCGCGTTGATGCCTTGTTGCCCACGCTGCCTTTGGCCATGATGCTGTACTTCCTTTGACGTTCTGCATGTCACATCCAAAGAAGCGCGTCACGATATTGGGCTCAACCGGCTCGGTGGGCAGCAACACGCTGGATGTGCTCGCCCGTCACCCGGATCGGTTTGAAGTGTTTGCCTTGACGGCGTCAACGCAGGTCGAATTGATGGTCAAGCAGTGCATGCAGTTCAAGCCGGTGTTTGCGGTGATGGCCAGCGAAGAACATGGCAAAGCGGTGGAAGGCCAGTTGCGCAATATGGACTGCAAGACCCGCGCGATGTGGGGCGCCGCTGCCATTGACACGGTGGCCTCGCATGAGCAGGTTGACATTGTCATGGCAGCCATTGTGGGTGCGGTCGGCCTGGCCGCGTGCCTGGCTGCCGCGCGCGCCGGCAAGCGGCTGCTGCTCGCCAACAAGGAGGCGCGGGTGGTGGGTGGACAGGTGTTTCTGGATGCAGTAAACCGGGGCGGTGCCACGCTGCTGCCGATTGACAGTGAACACTCTGCCATTTTCCAGTCGCTGCCCGATGACCCCGCCACCTGGGCGCAGCGCGTTGACAAAATCATCCTCACTGCGTCCGGTGGGCCGTTTCGCACGCGCGACCCCGCCACCTTGCGCGATGTCACGCCAGAGCAGGCCTGCGCCCACCCCAATTGGGTCATGGGCCGCAAAATTTCGGTCGACTCCGCCACGATGATGAACAAGGCGCTGGAGGTCATTGAGGCACGGTTTTTGTTTGGCGTGACGCCAGAACAGTTGGAGGTTGTCATTCACCCCCAAAGCGTCATCCACTCCATGGTGCAGTACAAAGATCGCTCTGTGGTGGCCCAGCTCGGCACCCCCGACATGCGTGGCCCTATTGCCTATGGGCTGTCGTGGCCTGACCGCATGGCCAGCGGCGCTGCCGCGCTTGATTTTTCCGCCATGGCGGACATGACATTCGAATCATTTGACACGCCCAGCCACCAGGCGCGCTTTGCGGGTTTGGCGCTTGCTTGGCAAGTTTTGCGCGCGCCGCCGGGCACTTGTGCGGTTCTCAACGCGGCCAACGAAATTGCCGTTGCGGCGTTTTTAGACCAGCGGATCCGCTTCGACCAGATTCACCATGTCAATACCGAGACGCTGGCCACGGTCTTGACCGTTGCGCCACAATCGCTGGATGACCTGCTGGCGCTCGATGCGCTTTCGCGCGCAGCGGCCGCATCAGTAGCCCGGCGCATGGGCAGGTAGGCCGAAAACACTGAATCTCATCACAGAAAACCTGCTTCCACAAAATCCATGCTGACCATTGTTGCTTTCATTGTTGCGCTCGGACTGCTGGTGGCCGTTCACGAGTACGGCCACTACCGCATGGCCATCGCCTGTGGTGTGCGGGTGCTGCGCTTTTCGGTCGGTTTTGGCAAGACGCTACTGCGCTGGACGCCCAAGGGCTCCACCACCGAGTTTGTGCTGGCGGCATTCCCGCTGGGCGGCTATGTCAAGATGCTGGATGAGCGCGAGGCCCCGGTCTCGCCTGAAGACCGGCACCTGGCCTTCAACACCCAGCCATTGATGTCGCGCGTGGCGATTGTGGCCGCAGGCCCGCTGGCCAACCTGCTGCTCGCGGTGTTGCTGTACGCGGTGGTCAACTGGAGCGGGGTCGAGCAGCCCAAGGCCATCTTGGGCACGCCTGTGGCGGGCTCGGTGGCTGAGCGTGCAGGTTTGATGGGTGCGGAACTGGTGCAAAGCGCGGCGTTTGACGGCGACGCGCAGCACGCAATTGTCTCTTTCGAGGACGTGCGCTGGCTGTTGACGCGCGGCGCGCTGGAGGGACGTGACGTGCGCTTGACTTTGGCCCCAGTGCCTGGCAAAACCTCTTCGAACGCCGCCACGGTTGGCGGGCGCGAAGTGCTGTTGAAACTGAGCAGCATCGATGCCCGCGAAGCCGACGCCCAGCTGTTTCGCAAGATCGGCATTGTCAGCCCTCTGACGCGTCCTGTGATTGGCGAGGTCATGGCGGGTGGCGCTGCGGCCAAGTCGGGCCTGAAGGCGGGCGATCTGGTGCTGAACGTGGGCGCGAAGGCCATCGTTGACGGGCAGCAGTTGCGTGATGTGATTCGCGCGTCGACCGGCGGTGATCCTGCGGCAGCGGGTCCGTGGAAGATTGAACGTGCTGGCTCGATTATTGTCCTTGACGTACGGCCCGACATCAAGGTCGAAGGCGGTACGCCGGTTGGAAGAATCGGCGCGTACGTCGGAGCGCCGCCTGAATTCATCACGGTTCGCTACGGCCCGCTTGACGGGCTGTGGAATGGCACGGTGCGTGTGGGCGAGGTCTCGTTGCTGACCCTTCGCATGATGGGCAAAATGGTGATTGGCGAGGCCTCCCTCAAAAACCTCAGCGGCCCGCTCACGATTGCAGACTACGCCGGCAAATCAGCCAGCCTGGGCTTGACGCAATACCTGATTTTTCTGGCATTGATCAGCGTGAGCTTGGGTGTGCTGAACCTGCTGCCGTTGCCGGTATTGGATGGGGGGCACCTGATGTATTATCTTTGGGAGGGTCTGACCGGCAAAACCGTGTCTGAGGCCTGGATGGAGCGTCTGCAAAGGGGCGGCGTTGCGTTGTTGTTGCTGATGATGTCAATTGCGCTTTTCAACGACTTCTCGCGACTGCTTGGCTAATTTTTCCGGGCCGGTTTGCTGATTGTTTCAGCATGGCCCGACATGTATCAAAAAATGACATTCAAACGTTTTCGCTTGCAGGCCTTGTCTGCGGCTTTTGCTATTGCTTTTGCGACCACCACGGCTTGGGCTGTGGACCCATTTCAAGTCCGTGACATCCGGGTCGAAGGCCTTCAGCGTGTGGAGGCCGGCACCATATTTGCATCGATTCCGGTCCGGGTGGGAGACACCTACAACGATGACAAGGGCTCTTCTGCCATCCGGGCGCTTTTTGCGCTGGGCCTGTTCAAGGACGTGCGGGTTGAAATCAATGGCGACGTGCTGGTCATCATTGTCGAAGAGCGGCCCACGGTGGCCGACGTTGAGTTCGTCGGTGCCAAGGAATTCGACAAAGATGTGCTGAAAAAAGCCCTGCGTGACGTGGGTTTGACCGACGGACGGCCGTTTGACAAGGCCCTGGTTGACCGGGCCGAGCAGGAGCTCAAGCGCCAGTACATCAACCGCAGCCTGTACGGCTCGGAGGTGGTGACAACCGTCACGCCCATCGAGCGCAACCGCGTTAACCTGTCGTTCAGCATCACTGAAGGGGAGCCGGCAAAAATCAGTGAGTTACGCATCGTCGGCAACAAGGCGTTTGGCGAGTCAACCCTGCGCAATCTGTTTGACCTGGACACCGGCGGGTGGCTGAGCTGGTACACCAAATCGGACCGCTATTCCCGTGCCAAACTCAATGCCGACATCGAGACTTTGCGCTCGTATTACCTGACGCGTGGCTATCTGGAATTCAACATAGAGTCAACGCAGGTTGCCATTTCTCCCAACAAGAAAGACATTGCGATCACCATCAATGTGGTTGAAGGTGAGCGCTTTGTTGTATCTGGCATCAAGCTTGAAGGCAATTACCTGGGCAAGGATGATGAGTTCAAGTCGCTGGTCAGCATTCGCCCCGGCGAAGCCTACAACGCTGACCAGGTCACCCAGACCAGCAAGGCGTTTACCGACTACTACGGCAACTTTGGCTATGCGTTTGCGCGGGTTGAGGCGCGCCCTGAAATTGACCGCACCAACAACCGCGTTGCACTGGTGCTGCAGGGCGAGCCGTCCCGGCGGGCGTATGTGCGCCAGCTCAATGTGGCCGGCAACAGCCGCACGCGCGATGAAGTGGTGCGCCGCGAGTTCCGGCAGTTTGAGGCGTCGTGGTATGACGCCGACAAAATCCGCCTGTCACGTGACCGGGTCGACCGCTTGGGCTTCTTCAAGGACGTGAGCATTGAAACGCGTGAAGTGCCGGGCACGCCAGATCAGATTGACCTGACCGTCAACGTGGTGGAAAAACCGACGGGCAGCCTCAGCATCGGGGCCGGCTATTCCAGCGGCGACGGGCTTGGGCTGTCGTTTGGCATCAAGCAGGAAAACGCTTTTGGCTCGGGCAATTCACTGGGCGTACAGGTCAATACCAGCAAAATCAACCGGGCCATTGTCTTCAGCACGACTGACCCCTACTTCACCACTGACGGGGTGTCAAGAACCATTGATGTCTACCACCGCATCAACAGCCCGTACCAGAATCAGGACTACTATAAGCTGGTCTCCACCGGGGGCAGTCTGCGTTTTGGCGTGCCGTTTACCGAGTCCGACACGGTTTACTTTGGCTTAGGGATAGAGAACACCCGCATCGTGCCCGGCACCAGCCTGCCTTCGTCGTACCAGGACTATGCCAACCAGTTTGGCTACTCCAGCACGGCTGTGCCGCTGACCGTGGGCTGGGCGCGGGACCGCCGCGACAGTGCCCTGGCGCCCAACTCCGGCGTGTACCAGCGCGCCAATGGCGAATGGGGCGTTGGCGGCGACGTGCGCTATTTGCGTGCCACCTACCAGTACCAGCAGTACTACCCCTTCAGCAAGCAATTCACTGGCGCTTTCAATGCAGAACTCGGCTTGGGCCGTGGCGTGGGTGAACGTCCTTTCCCCCTGTTCAAGAATTTCTTTGGCGGCGGCCTGGGCTCGGTCCGGGGGTTTCAACAGGGCAGCCTGGGCCCGCGTGATGGCATCACCGACATTGCCTTGGGCGGCACGAAAAAAGTCAACATCAACGCCGAACTGCTGTTCCCGTTTCCTGGCGCGGGCAACGACCGCACGCTGCGCCTTTACGGGTTTTTTGACATTGGCAATGTCTTCAGCGCAGACCAGAAAATCAGCTTCAGCGCCATGCGCACATCGACCGGCATCGGGGTCAGCTGGATTTCACCAGTGGGTCCGCTGCGCCTGGCTGTTGCCAAGCCCTTGCGGACATTTGCTGGCGATAGAATCGAGAGATTGCAATTTCAGATCGGGACCACTTTCTAATGAAGCATCTACTACGTCGCTGCAAGCTTCCGCTGGCGCTTGGCGTGGCGGCCTTGAGTTGCCTTGCCATGCAGGTTCAGGCGCAGGAGTTTCGCATTGGGTTTGTCAATACGGACCGCATTTTCAAGGAAGCCAACACTGCCAAGACGGCCCAGGCCAAGCTGGAGCAGGAGTTTTCCAAGCGCGAGAAAGAGCTGCTTGATCTGGGCAACGGCCTGAAGACGGCATCGGACAAGCTGGAGCGCGAAGCGCCGACCCTGTCCGAAGGCCAGCGCGGTACGCGCCAAAAGCAGCTGGTGGACCAGGACAGGGACTTTCAGCGCAAGCGCCGCGAATTCCAGGAAGACTTGAATTCCCGTAAAAACGAGGAGCTGCAGCAGGTGCTGGAGCGGGCCAACAAAGTTGTCAAAGCGGTGGCCGAGGCCGAGAAATACGACATCGTCCTGCAGGAAGCGGTTTACGTGAACCCCAAGCTGGACATTACCGATAAAGTCATCAAGGCCCTGAACGCGGGCGCTGTCAAATAATTGCGGCTTGCAGTTTGGCATTTACATGGTCAAGACCGGTGAAGCATGCCCCTGCGTCTAGGCAGCATTATTGAGGCACTTGGGGGCGAGCTGGCGGGCTCACCTGATTCAATCATTGCTGCCCTGACCCCGCTGGAGTCTGCCGGCCCCAATGATCTGAGCTTTCTCAGCAACCCGAAATACCAGCATTTGCTATCTGCCTCAAAGGCGGGGTGCGTCATTGTGGCCCCTGCCATGCAATCGGTGGCTGCCGCGCGGGGCGCGTGCATTGTGGCCGACGATCCCTACCTGTACTTTGCCCGGCTGACGCAATTTTGGAAGCGGCACCATGCCGCAACGCCGCAAGCCGGTGCACAGCCACCTCGAATCCATCCAACTGCTGTCGTAGACGCCACGGCGCGGGTCCACCCGCAATCAATGATTGGCCCGTTGTGCGTGGTGGAGCGTGGTGCCCGCATCGGGGCGGGCACAGTGCTCAAATCAAGGGTGACGGTGGGCGAGGACTGCTGGGTCGGAGACCGCTGCATTCTTCATTCGGGCGTTGTGATCGGCGCGGACGGCTTTGGCTTTGCGCCCAACGCAGGTGCGTGGGAAAAAATTGAACAGCTGGGTGCCGTGCGCATCGGCAACGATGTGGAGATTGGCGCCAACACCTGCATTGACCGGGGCGCGCTGCAAGACACCCTCATCGAAGACGGTGTGAAGCTCGACAACCTGGTGCAGATTGGCCACAACGTGCGCATTGGCAAGCACACCGCACTGGCCGGCTGCGTTGGTGTGGCGGGCAGCGCCACCATTGGCGCGCATTGCACCGTGGGCGGCGCAGCGGTGGTGCTGGGGCACCTCAGCATTGCCGACCACGTGCATGTGTCAGCCGCATCGGTGGTGATGCGGTCTATCCCCAAGCCGGGCCAGTACAGCGGCATCTTCCCCATCGACGACAATGCCACTTGGGAAAAAAACGCCGCCTCGCTCAAGCAGCTGCACAGTTTGCGTGATCGCATCAGGGTGCTGGAAAACATATTGAAAAAATTGACAACACCATGATGGACATCCACAAAATCCTCAAGCAGCTGCCCCACCGCTACCCGTTTTTGCTGGTGGACCGGGTGCTGGAAATTGAGAAGGGAAAGCGCATCAAGGCGCTTAAAAACGTCACCATCAACGAGCCGTTTTTTGAGGGCCACTTTCCGCACCGCCCTGTGATGCCGGGCGTGCTGATGCTCGAAGCGCTGGCGCAGGCTGCGGCGCTGCTGGCGTTTGATGCACTGGACACCACGCCGAATGATGAGATGGTTTACTACTTTGCCGGTATCGACGGCGCGCGTTTCAAGCGCCCGGTGGAGCCTGGTGACCAGCTGATGCTGGAGGTGGAGCTGCTTCGCATGAAGGCCGGCATTTTCAAATTCAAGGCGCGCGCCATGGTAGGAGAAGAGCTGGCGGTGGAAGCCGAGCTGACCTGCGCCATGCGCGCCATCAAATAATTTCGCCCGTGACAGCGATTCACGCAACGGCGGTTGTTGACCCCAAGGCCGAGATCGACGCTTCAGTCAGCGTCGGGCCGTACACCGTCATTGGCCCGCATGTGAAGGTGGCTGCGGGCACCACGATTGGCCCGCACTGCGTCATTGAAGGCCACACCACCATCGGGCGCGATAACCGCATTTTCCAGTTCAACTCGCTCGGTGCCATTCCGCAGGACAAAAAGTATGCGGGTGAGCCGTGCGAGCTGACCATTGGCGAGCGCAACACCATCCGAGAGTTTTGTACCTTCAACATTGGCTCGCCCGGCGGCACCGGCATCACCCGCGTGGGCGACGACAACTGGCTCATGGCCTACGTGCATCTGGCGCACGACTGCGTGGTGGGCAACAACACGATTTTTGCCAACAACTCGCAACTTGCCGGGCACGTGCACGTAGGCGACTGGGTCATTCTGGGCGGCTTTACCGTGGTGCACCAGTTTGTGCGCCTGGGCGCCCACAGCATGACGGCCATGTGCTCGCTGCTGTTTGCCGACCTGCCGCCGTTTGTCATGTGCCAGGGCCAGCCCGCAGCAGCACGTTCCATGAACTTTGAAGGCCTGCGCAGGCGCGGGTTTTCGTCGGATCGCATTGCGGCCGTCAAGGCAATGCACAAGGCCTTGTACCGGGATGACCTGACCCTGGAGCAAGCCAAAGTGCAGATTGCCGAGCTGGCGCTGGCACACCCCGAGGCTGGGCCTGATGTGGACATGATGTTGTCGTTTCTGGCGGGCACGTCGGCGCAGCGCGGCATCGTTCGTTAGTGTAGTGTTGCATTCTTGATGGCACAAATAAAACGGATGGATTTTTGGACAGGGCAAGGCGCAAACCATTGCGATACCAGTGGGTATCGCGCGGATTTGCAACGCCGCCATGGCCGAAAAGGCACCGTTTTATGTGCCAGACAGAGTGCAACACTGCACTAGAGGCCCATGGTGGTCGCAGGGCCTGCTGGACGCAAAACAACCGCCATAACTGCCGCCATGGTGGCGGGCGAGGCCTCTGGCGACCTGCTGGCGGCTTTGCTGCTGGATGGCATGCAGGCGCGCTGGCCCGGGCTGAAATCCGGCGGCATAGGCGGCCCGCAAATGGCCCAGCGCGGGTTTCAGGCCTGGTGGCCCAGCGACAAACTCTCGGTGCGCGGGTATGTGGAGGTGCTGCGCCACTACCGGGAGATTGTTGGCATCCGCGAGCAGCTCAAGACCCGGCTGCTGGCCAATCCGCCCGATGTTTTCATTGGCGTTGATGCGCCGGATTTCAACCTTGACCTTGAGCGAGACCTGAAAGGCCATGGCATCAAGACCGTTCATTTCATCAGCCCGTCCATCTGGGCGTGGCGGGCCGAGCGGGTGGAGAAAATCCGCCAGAGTGTGAATCATGTGCTGTGCGTTTTCCCGTTTGAAGTGGCGTTGCTGGCGCAGCACGGCATCGCCGCAACCTATGTGGGGCATCCGCTGGCCAATGTCATCCCGATGCATGCCGACAAGGCAGCAGCCCGCGCAAAGCTTGGCTTGCGCGATGAAGACCAAGTGGTTGCCGTCTTGCCCGGCAGCCGCCAGTCCGAGGTTAAATACCTGGCTCCTGTATTCTTTAGGGCTGCAGCCAGCATGCAGATTGCACAGTCAGCTATTAAAATAGTAGTTCCTGCGGTTCCGGCGTTGCGCCCGGCCATTGAGCTTGCGGCCAGACAGGCGGGTGTGCTGGACCACGTGCAGATACTCACAGGCCAGTCGCACACCGCACTCGCCGCCTGCGATGTCACCCTGATCGCCAGCGGCACGGCCACGCTGGAGGCTGCGCTGTTCAAGCGGCCCATGGTGATTGCCTACAACATGAACTGGCTGTCGTGGCAGATCATGCGGCGCAAAAAGCTGCAACCCTGGGTCGGCTTGCCCAACATCCTGTGTGAGGATTTTGTGGTGCCCGAGTTCCTGCAGGATGCCGCTACGCCACAGGCACTGGCAAGTGCCGTGCTGGCCTGGCTGGACGCGTACACCTGCGCACCTGCGAAAATCGCCGCGTTACAGCAAAAATTCACCACACTGCATGCCGAGCTTCAGCGCGACACGCCAAAACTTGCCACCGATGCCATCCAGAAAATTCTTGAAAGCTGAGCAGGTCACACTGACTTGGGACACGCCGGGTTTGATGGCGGGCGTGGACGAAGCCGGGCGCGGGCCGCTGGCTGGGCCGGTGGTGGCGGCAGCGGTGATCCTGGACATCAGAAACCCCATCAAAGGCCTGGCCGATTCCAAAAAACTCACGGCGCTGCGCCGCGAAAAACTGTTTGACGAAATACGCGCCAAAGCACTGTGCTGTTCGATTGCAGAGGCCAGCGTCGAAGAAATTGACCGCCTCAACATCCTGCAAGCCACCCTGCTGGCCATGCGCCGCGCTGTCGAGGGCCTGCGCCTGAAGCCCAAGCGGGTGTTGGTCGATGGCAATCGCATACCGGTGCTGGAGATGCTGGCTGAGGCCATCGTCAAGGGCGACGCGCGGGTTCCTGCCATCTGCGCAGCATCCATCCTTGCCAAAGTGCACCGCGACCGTTGGTGCGCCGAGCTGGACTTGCAGTACCCGCAGTACGGTTTTGCGGGCCACAAAGGCTACGGCACGCTGGCGCACATGGCGGCGTTGCGGGAGCACGGCGCTTGCCCGCAGCACCGCATGACGTTCAGGCCCGTAAGCGAGGTGGGGGTCAAATTGGTGGTGCGGGTGGGGTCATGACGCCGATGGACGCACCCTCAGTCACCCACATCACGTCGCGTGACAACCCGCTGCTCAAAGAATTGCACAAACTGGCCAGTGACAGCACCGCCTACCGCAAACAAGGGCGTGTGTGGCTGGAAGGCGACCATCTGTGCCGTGCGGTGCTCAAACGGGGTCAAAAGCCAGATTTTGCCGTGTTTTCGCAGTCATTCTGGCCTATAGCCCCTGTCCAGTATGAAAAGTTAGCTATTAATATTATAGTATTGCCCGACAAACTGTTTCACTACATTAGCGGCCTGGAGTCCCCCGCCAACATGGCATTTGTGATGGACTTGCCCCACAGCCTGCAAGTACACCCGCAAGCCAGCACGGTCATTCTGGACCGCGTGCAGGACGCCGGCAATGTGGGCTCCATCCTGCGCAGCGCGGCAGCATTTGGCGTCAAGCAGGTCATTGCGCTCAAGGGCACGGCGGCGCTGTGGTCGCCCAAAGTGCTCCGTGCCGGCATGGGCGCGCATTTTGGCCTGCACCTCGTGGAAGGGCTTGAAGTGGCGGATCTTGAACCATTGAAACTCCCCATCATCGTCACCAGCTCGCATGTGGGTGAGCTACTGCAAAATCAGCTTCTGCCCGCGCCATGCGCTTGGGCGCTGGGCCATGAAGGGCAGGGCGTGTGTGACGCGCTGTTGGCGCGCGCGGCATTGTCAGTGCGCATCGGCCAGCCGGGGGGTGAAGAATCACTCAACGTGGCTGCTGCTGCGGCGATCTGTTTGCATGCGAGTTCATTGGCGGTACAGCTATAATAGTGGGCTTATCCAAACCCACTCGTCCCAAGCGAAGTTCAAGCAAATCACTCTTAAAAGCAGCTGACAGCGTCGCCTTAAAAACACTTGCTGTAAACGCTTGGGCGAACCGTATTCATTCGGAGAACCCAGTGCTTTTGTCTCTCAAGGGAACCGCCTCCTGCGCCAACCATAGCGCCAATCTGGCCATTCTGGCCCTCGCAGACGGCACGGTCTACCACGGCAATTCCATCGGCGCAACAGGCTCCACCGTGGGCGAAGTCGTGTTCAACACCGCCATGACGGGCTATCAGGAAATCCTGACCGACCCCAGCTATTGCCAGCAGATCGTCACCCTCACATACCCGCACATTGGCAACTACGGCGTCAACCCGCAAGACGTTGAAGCGCGCAAGGTCTTCGCAGCCGGCCTCATCATCAAGGACTTGCCACTGGTGGCCTCCAACTTCCGTCAGACGATGACCCTGAGCGATTACCTCGTGCGCGAGGGCACCGTGGCCATTGCCAACATCGACACCCGCCAGCTCACGCGCCAGTTGCGCGCGCAGGGCGCGCAGAACGGCTGCATCATGGCGCTGGCTGCGGGCGAGGCGGTGACGCCTGCGGTGATTGCGCATGCGATTGCGGCTGCCAAAGGCGCGCCCAGCATGTCGGGGCTTGATCTGGCGAAAGTCGTCTCGATTGACGCGCCTTATGACTGGACGCAAACCGAATGGCAGCTTGCAAGTTCCACGTCGAATGGCAAGCCCGGTTTTGGCACACAGCAGGCGCCGAGATTCCACGTTGTGGCTTATGACTTTGGCGTCAAGTACAACATCCTTCGCATGCTCAGCTCACGCGGCTGCAAAGTCACCGTGGTGCCGGCGCAAACCTCAGCCAAAGACGCGCTTGCGCTCAAGCCCGATGGCATCTTCCTCTCCAACGGCCCCGGCGACCCCGAGCCGTGCGACTACGCCATTGCCGCCACCCTCGAACTGGTCGAGTCCGGCATCCCCACCTTCGGCATCTGCCTGGGTCATCAGATCATGGCACTGGCCAGCGGCGCAAAAACGTTCAAGATGAAATTTGGCCACCACGGCGCCAACCACCCGGTCAAAGATCTGGACAGTGGCAGAGTCAGCATCACCAGCCAGAACCATGGCTTCGCCGTCGATGAAAAGACTTTGCCCGCCAACCTGCGCGCCACCCACATCAGCCTGTTTGACAACACGCTGCAAGGCCTGCAGCGCACCGACAAACCCGCGTTCTGCTTCCAGGGCCACCCCGAAGCCTCGCCCGGGCCGCATGACATCAGTTATTTGTTTGACCGGTTCATTGGGTTGATGGAGAAGGTGCGTGGCTAGCATGTCTCCAAAGGTACCGGCTGCGGGCTCTGGCCGTGTGGGTGCCATTGACGCGTCCATGATCGATGCACAGGTGCTCGTTGTTCGTGGCCAACGGGTATTGCTCGCGCAGCAACTGGCCGCGCTCTACGCCGTTGAGACAAAGGTGCTGAATCAAGCGGTTGGTCGTCATCTTGATCGTTTTCCACAAGACTTCATGTTCCGTTTGGAGCGCGAAGATTTAGCCGCTTTAAGGTCACAACCTGTGACCTTAAACGCACAAGTGCTTGAATCCAAAGAGTTTTTGGTTGCTGCAGGATTGGCAGGTACGCGTGGGGGCCACGCAAAGTACACCTCCTATGCGTTCACTGAGCAAGGTGTTGCCATGCTTTCCAGCATTCTTAAAAGTGAACGTGCGATTGCCGTCAACATCGAAATCATGCGTACCTTCGTCAAGTTGCGCAGCATGTCGAACGAGCACGCCGACCTCAAACGCAAGCTCAACTCCCTCGAAAAAAAGTACGACGAGAACTTCAAAATGGTCTTTGATGCCATTCATCAATTGATGGATGAACCCGCCCCCGGTGCCTATGGTCGTCGGCGTATCCGATTCACCAAGGAAAAATAAGAAATGCCAAAACGTACAGACCTTAAAAGCATCCTCATCATCGGCGCGGGCCCGATCATCATTGGCCAGGCCTGCGAGTTCGATTACTCGGGCGTGCAGGCCTGCAAGGCGCTGCGCGAAGAGGGCTACAAAGTCATCCTGATCAACAGCAACCCGGCCACGATCATGACGGACCCGGCCACGGCGGATGTGACCTACATTGAGCCCATCACCTGGCAGACGGTTGAGAAAATCATCGCCAAGGAAAAGCCGGATGCCATCTTGCCCACGATGGGCGGCCAGACGGCGCTGAACTGCGCGCTGGACCTTTGGCACAACGGTGTGCTGGACAAATACAAAGGTGCCGCCACGGGCAAGGCCATCGAGTTGATTGGCGCAACCCCAGAGGCGATTGACAAGGCCGAGGACCGCCTGAAGTTCAAAGATGCCATGACCAAGATCGGCCTGGGCTCTGCGCGCTCAGGCATCGCCCACAGCCTGGCCGAGGCCTGGGGCGTGCAAAAGACGCTGGGATTTCCAACGGTCATTCGCCCGAGCTTCACCTTGGGTGGCACGGGCGGTGGCATTGCCTACAACGCAGAAGAATTTGAGACGATCTGCAAGCGCGGGCTGGAAGCCTCTCCCACCAACGAGCTGCTCATTGAAGAGTCGCTGCTCGGCTGGAAAGAGTTCGAGATGGAGGTGGTGCGCGACAAGGCGGACAACTGCATCATCGTTTGCTCCATCGAAAATCTCGACCCCATGGGCGTGCACACGGGAGACTCCATTACCGTAGCGCCGGCGCAGACCTTGACCGACAAGGAATACCAGATCCTGCGCAATGCGTCACTGGCGGTGCTGCGCGAAATCGGCGTAGACACGGGTGGCTCCAATGTTCAGTTCGCCATCAATCCGGATGACGGCCGCATGGTCGTGATCGAGATGAACCCGCGTGTGTCGCGCTCTTCCGCGCTGGCCTCCAAGGCGACCGGTTTCCCCATCGCCAAAGTCGCGGCCAAGCTGGCCTGCGGCTACACCTTGGACGAGCTGCGTAACGAGATCACGGGTGGCGCCACGCCAGCGAGCTTTGAGCCCAGCATTGACTACGTGGTTACCAAGATCCCGCGCTTCGCGTTCGAGAAATTCCCCACCGCCGACAGCCGTCTGACGACCCAGATGAAGTCGGTAGGCGAGGTGATGGCCATGGGCCGCACGTTTCAGGAGTCGTTTCAAAAAGCGTTGCGTGGCCTTGAAGTGGGCGTAGACGGCATGAACGAGAAGACACAAGACCGCGAGGTGCTGGAGAAAGAACTCGGCGCACCTGGCCCCGAACGCATCTGGTACGTGGGCGATGCGTTTGCGCAAGGCATGAGCGTGGATGAAGTTTTTGCGCTCACCAAAATTGACCGTTGGTTTTTGGTGCAGATCGAGCAGATCGTCAAGATCGAGCTGGAGCTTGAAACCACCACACTGGATGCGATGGACGCGCCCACGCTGCGCGCGCTCAAGCAAAAAGGCTTCTCTGACCGCCGCCTAGCGCGCCAGCTCAAGACCAGTGACACCGCCATTCGCAACAAGCGCCGCGCCTTGGGCGTGCGCCCGGTCTACAAGCGCGTGGACACCTGTGCCGCAGAGTTTGCCACCAACACCGCCTACCTGTACTCAACCTACGAAGCCGAAGGCTCCGAGTGCGAGGCACAGCCGACCAACAACAAAAAAATCATGGTGCTGGGCGGTGGCCCCAACCGCATCGGCCAAGGCATTGAGTTCGATTATTGCTGTGTGCACGCAGCGCTGGCCATGCGCGAAGACGGCTATGAGACGATCATGGTCAACTGCAACCCTGAAACCGTCTCAACCGACTACGACACCAGCGACCGTCTTTACTTTGAGCCCTTGACGCTCGAAGACGTGCTGGAAATTGTTGACAAGGAAAAGCCGCTGGGCGTGATCGTGCAATACGGCGGCCAAACGCCACTGAAGCTCGCACTGGACCTGGAAGCCAACGGCGTACCCATCATCGGCACCAGCCCCGACATGATTGACGCCGCCGAAGACCGCGAGCGCTTTCAAAAGCTGCTGCACAAGCTCAAACTGCGCCAGCCGCCCAATGCCACCGCGCGCACCGAACCCGAAGCGCTGGAGAAAGCCGCCGCCCTGGGCTATCCGCTGGTGGTGCGCCCGAGCTACGTGCTGGGTGGCCGTGCCATGGAAATCGTGCACGAGCAGCGCGACCTGGAACGCTACATGCGCGAAGCCGTCAAGGTGTCGCACGACTCGCCCGTGCTGCTGGACCGGTTTTTAAACGATGCGATTGAGTGCGATGTTGATGCCATCTGCGATGGCCAGCGCGTGTTCATTGGCGGCGTGATGGAGCACATTGAGCAGGCTGGCGTGCACAGCGGCGACTCCGCGTGTTCGCTGCCTCCTTATTCGTTGTCTGACGCCACCATTGCCGAGCTCAAGGTACAGACCGCCGCCATGGCCCGCGGCCTGAATGTGGTGGGCTTGATGAACGTGCAGTTTGCGATTCAGCAAATTGACGAAAACGGTGTGAAGAAGGACGTGATCTTTGTGCTGGAGGTCAACCCGCGTGCCTCGCGCACTGTGCCGTTCGTCAGCAAGGCCACCGGCATCCAGCTGGCCAAGGTGGCCGCGCGTTGCATGGCCGGGCAGTCGCTGGATTCACAAGGCATTTTGCACGAGGTCAAGCCGCCGTATTTCAGCGTCAAGGAGGCGGTGTTCCCGTTCGTCAAGTTTCCCGGTGTCGATACGATTTTGGGGCCCGAGATGAAGTCCACCGGCGAGGTGATGGGCGTGGGTAAAACCTTTGGCGAGGCGTTTGTGAAGTCTCAATTAGGCGCGGGAACCAAATTGCCAAGGCCTTTTAAAGCGTCGGGCGAGTCCGCAGGCAAGGTGTTCATCTCCGTCAAGCAAACCGACAAGCCACGCGCTGTTGACATCGCCCGTGCCTTGGTTGCCATGAAGTTTGAGCTGATCGCCACTAAGGGTACGGCCGCCGCCATCAACGCAGCCGATATTGCGTGCGCGGTGGTCAACAAGGTCACCGAAGGTCGCCCCCACATTGTGGACATGATCAAGAACAACGAGATTGCGCTGGTCGTCAACACCGTGGAAGAGCGTCGTAACGCGATTGCCGATTCACGCCAGATCCGCACCTCGGCGCTGCTGGCGCGCGTGACCACGTTCACCACCATCGCGGGCGCCGAAGCCGCAGTGGAAGGCATGAAATACATGGACGACCTGGGCGTGATTTCTGTGCAGGAGATGCATGCGCAATTGGCAGAATGACATCCAGCGTTGAAGCGATTAAACTGAATTGCCTGAACAAAGACTTAAGGAACTAAATGAACGACACAGTTGACAATCTCGTGGTCGAACACCTCAAGCGGTTCCAGGCCGGACAAGATCGCATCGAGAGAAAGATGGAGGAAATGACGCGCCGGCTTTCCAACCTTGAAGCGGGACAAGCGTCAATCATCCAGCACCTTGGCCATCTGGCGTCTGCAGACGCACAGCAGCAACTGGCCTCCGACGGCTTTGATCAACGCTTGGAACGAATCGAGAGGCGGTTGGAACTGGCCTGACCCGCCATAGAGTAAAAAAAAGCCACTGCGGTTTGTCAGGGGCTCTCTATCAGGCTTCGCCCAATTCACCCCGGCAAGGGGTGAATTTGGCTCGAAAGACGCTTAGAACTGGTGACGCAAACCCACGCTGAAGTAACGGCCTACTGCGCCGGTGTAGTCAGCCGGGTTGTAACCCACAGCGCCATAGGTCAGCGGATCAAATGGGGCAGTCTTGTCGAAAAGGTTGCGGATGGTTCCGAGAATTTCGGTTTTAGGGGTTGCACCTAAGCGTCAAAATGTAACGACGCCAGGGTGATTTAGATTAGGGCGCGCAACAGCTGCCCAAAAGAGTGCGTCCGCCGCACCTAGCCCGGGCGCCTTGCCCGCAGGCAGCAATCAGCGGGGCTGCTATTCGATTTTGAACCCGAATTCCTGAGTAGCCAATACGTCACCGGGCTCGGCGCTGCATTTGTACTGCAGCATGGCATTGCGCACGGCCGCGTGGAAGACGCGAGGCCCCGACAAAATGGTGACTTCTTTGACCACGCCATCGCGGATCAGCGCCTGTGCCCGCACGACACCCGACGTTCCGTCCTGCAGGGCTTTGCGCGGCATCTCGGGGGGTACCTGGGTCGGGCAAGCCACGCCAATATCGGTTTTGGGTGGCGCTTTGGGTGGCGGCGGGGCGGGCGGAGCCACCACGGCGGGCGGCGGTGGCGGCGGCGCTATCACCACCGGCTCGGGCGGTGGCGTGGCTACGGCAGCAATGGTGGGCGCGGCGGATACCGGCGGGGCTACCTCGGGCGGCGGCACAAATGGAGGCGGCGGCGCTACGATTTTGGGTGCGAGCGGCGGCGGCTCTATCTTTTTAGGTGGCGGGGGAGGAGGAGGCAGTGGCGGTGGCGGGATGATTACTTCCTGGATCACCACGGCCTCAAGCGGCTTTTTGATGATCTCCAGGCCCTTGCGCGCAAGGCCTGAAACCAGGGCGTATCCCAGCAGTGCATGCAGGACGACGACAAAAATAATGCCCGCGTACCGTTTTGATGGATCTTTGGGCCGGTACCGGTAACTTTCACCCATGTGGGAGTCGGCGGTGCCCATCATCGTGGCAGCTCCCCCTGTGGCGGGAAAGAGCGTCGGCATGGGCGTCGGCATGGGTGTCATTGCACAAACTGCTCACTGCCAATCACGGCAATCTTGGTTAGGCCCAGGCGCTTGCTGGTCGACAGCACGTTGGCAAACACCGCGTATTGCGACGCCTTGTTGGGGCGAAGGTGCACCTCGGGCTGCACTGCCTGCGCCGCAATGTTGCGCATGTTGGTCTCAAGCTCTTGCGCGGTCACGGGCAGGCCCTGCCAATAGACAACGCTCTTGTCGTCAATATCGAGCTGGATTTTCTCCGGCTTGGTAAGCGTTGTAGGCGGCGCGCCCACCGGCATGTCGAGGTTGACGGCATGCAGCTGGATCGGGATGGTGATGATCAGCATCACCAGCAGCACCAGCATCACGTCAATCAGCGGCGTGGTGTTGATCTCCATCATGACTTGGGGTTCGTCAGAATGGCTGGATTTTCCGATGTTCATTGCCATGGGAGTCTTTGCCTGTTTGGGGAAGCGCGGGTCAGCCGCCCAGCGCCGGCGGTTCGGTGATGAACGCCACCTTGACGATGCCCGCGCGCTGGCAGGCATACAGCACCTTGCCCACGCCCTCATAACGCGAGGCAAAATCGCCGCGAATCTGCACCTCGGGCTGCGGCTTCATTGACGATACTTTTTTGAGCTTGTCCACCAGCGCGTCCACATTGGGCATGCGCGCGTCGTACCAGTAAATGCCGCCGGCCTTGTCCACCGAGATGATGACGTTCTCAGGCTTGGTTTCGCGCACCTCAACCCGCTCTTTGGGCAGGTTGAGCTTGATGGAGGTGGTCACCGCCGGAATGGTGATCAGAAAAATGATCAGCAGCACCAGCATCACGTCCACCAGGGGCGTGGTGTTGATGGCCGACATGACCTCGTCCTCGCCGCTGGACGAGGAGCCTACATTCATGGCCATCGCGGGCTCCAGAGCAGTGCGGCCACGTCTTCAGGCCTTCTTGGCCGCGCCAAGGATCACGGCGTGCAGGTCATTGCCAAAGGCACGAACATCTTCCATCACCGATTTGTTGCGACCCACCAGCCAGTTGTACGACAGCACGGCGGGCACGGCTACAGCCAGCCCAATGGCCGTCATGATGAGCGACTCGCCTACGGGGCCGGCCACTTTGTCAATGGACGCTTGACCCGAGATGCCAATCGCCGTCAGCGCGCCGTAGATGCCCCACACGGTGCCAAACAGGCCCACAAACGGGGAAATTGAACCCACTGTGGCCAGCACAGACAGTCCGCCTTGCACACTGCTCTGAATGCGATCCACCGAGCGTTGAATGCTCATGGTGACCCAGTCGTTCAACGGCACGTGGCCCATCAGGCCGTGGTGCTTTTTGGTGGCGTCCAGGCCCGCGTTGGCGATGAAGCGAAACGGGCTGGTGGCCTCAAGCGCTGCTGCGCCTTGCTCCACCGTACCGGCAGACCAGAAGTCTTTTGCAGCCGCTTTGGCCTGTCGGGCAATTTTTGCTTGCTCAAGCAGCTTCACGACCAGGATGTACCAGCTGGCCACACTCATGATGAGCAAGAGTATCAGCACGCTTTTGGCAATCCAGTCTGAGGTTCTCCACAACGCTTCAAGACCGTAGGGGTTTTCAGCGGATTCCTTGATGGCCACAGGCTTGGCGTCTGCGGTCATCGGAACCGGCGTCAACACCGGCACGGCCGGTGCGGCGGACGCGGCTGGCGCCACGGTTGGGGTGGGAGCCGCCTGGGCCAGCGCGGTAATTGGGGTTGCAACCAGAGCGAGGTTAAGACCACAGGCGCAGACGATAAAAATTCGGGCAGCGATTTTTCTCACTCGAGTTCCTTTTGAATGCCTGACGTAGTGCGGCGCAAAAGGCCGACGCGAAGAGTAGCCAGACAAAGCGCGAGTATATCGGCGGTGCATCGCGCCTTGCGGCGGGCAGAGAGGCCGATCTAAAACCGTTCATGGCTTGAGCCCCGTCAGGCCCATTTGCCAAAGCAGGAAGCTGTAGGTGTCTGCGGCCATCGACCAGCAGCGGGCACTGGGCGTTGGAAGCTGTTCTATTGCGGTCACCAGGCTGCTTTTTTTTCGCTGCCCATCCAGTAGGTCGATGCACATCGTAAAAATCGCAAAAAATAGGTATAAAAGTGCCTGTAGCCCTTGTGTACAGTACATAAATAGCTACTAATTAAATAGCAATCAGTTTTTTTGAAAAAATATTGCCTGTGTGCTGTCTGCAACCGTCGGTAGTCGCTGGCCCAGGCCTCGGGGGATGGCTGCCAAAAGTTGGCGCGTATAGGCGTGCTGCGGCCGGTTGTAAATATCGTCAGAGCTGCCGCGCTCCACAATTTCACCCTGGCTCATCACCAGAATATCGTCGGCCATGTACTTGACTACGGCCAGATCGTGGCTGATAAAAACATACGTCAAGCCAAACTCTTCCTGCAGATCAAGAAGCAGGTTGAGCACGGTGGCCTGCACGCTCACGTCCAGCGCGCTCACGCTCTCGTCGCACACGATGATTTCAGGGCGCATGACCAGGCAGCGGGCGATAGCGATGCGCTGGCGCTGGCCGCCCGAGAATTCATGCGGGTACTTGCCAAACGCCTCGGGCGTAAGGCCCACCTTGGCGATCATGGCCAGTGCCAGGCGCGCCCGGTCTTCGTCGTCCTGGCCAATGCTGTGGATGCGCATCGGCTCAATCAAAATCTGTCCCACGGTAAAGCGCGGGTTCAAACTGGCGTACGGGTTTTGAAAAATGATCTGAATGCGGCTGCGGTAGGCCCGCATTTGGGCGCTACTTAATTGCGCCAAGTCGATGCCTTCAAACAAAATGCTGCCAGCGGTGGTGGCGGTCAGGCGCGTGAGCATCATGCCCAGGGTCGTTTTGCCGGAGCCCGACTCACCCACCACGCCCAGCGTACGGCCCTTGTGAAGCGAGAAGTCGGCCTGTTTCACGGCGCTAAATGCCCGCCGCGCGAAGAGGCCTGTTTTGAGCACATAGTCTTTGCGCAGGCCCGTGACCTCAATCAAGGCGGGGCCGCTGGCCGGGTGGCTTGCGCGCTGCTCGACGCCGGGTCGCAGATTCTCGCCCTTACTGGTCGGACCGTCGGTGGGCCGGTTCATGATGTCGTCAATCACCGCCAGGCGGCGGGGTCGGTCGTCCAGTCGAGGGCGGCAGGCCAGCAGGGCCTGGGTGTAAGGGTCTTGAGGTGAGTTGAAAATGCTGGCAACGTCACCTGCCTCTCGCACTTGGCCAGCGCGCATCACCACCACCTGGGTTGAGATTTCGCCCACCAGCCCCAGGTCGTGGCTGATGAACAGGATGCTCATCTTCTTGCGCTGCTGCAGCCGCGCCAGCAAGTCCATTATTTGCCTCTGAACCGTCACGTCCAGCGCAGTAGTTGGTTCATCCGCTATCAAAAGCTTTGGCTCGCACGCAATCGCCATGGCAATCATCACGCGCTGCTGCTGCCCGCCCGAGAGCTCATGCGGGTAAGATTTGAGCCGCTCTTTGGGGTTGGGAATGCCGACTTCGGTCATCAGCTCCAGCGTGCGGTCCATGGCCTGGCGGGCGCTTAGCCCCAGATGGATGCGCAACGACTCGGCAATCTGGTCGCCCACGGTGAACACCGGGTTGAGCGAACTCATGGGCTCCTGGAACACGACCGAGATGTCTTTGCCGCGCAACTGGCGCAGGGTTTCAATGGGCGCGCGCAGCAGGTTTAATCCACGGTCCGGGTCGGCATCCTTGCCGCTATCCATTGCGTAGTACAGCACCTTGCTCTCGGGCGCAACAATCGCGTTCTCGGGCAGCAGGCGCACGATGCTCATGGCGGTCACGCTTTTGCCGCTGCCTGATTCACCCACTAGCGCCACCGTGCTGTTGGCGGGCACGTCAAAGCTGACGCCCTTGACCGCCTCTGTGATGGCGGACTTGCCGACGCAGAAGGAAACGCGCAGGTTCTGCACGCTGATCAATGGATTGGTTTGGCTCATCGTCTGTTTCCCCGACTTAGCGGAGTTTGGGGTCCAGCGCGTCGCGCAGGGCGTCGGTCAGCAGGGCAAAGGCCGTCACAAAACTTGCCATGAAAGCAGTAGCCGCCACCAGTTGCCACCATTTGCCCTGCACCAGCTCGGTCTGCGCCTCGGCCAGCATGGTGCCCCAGCTCACCATGTCCAGGGGCACGCCCAGCCCCAGGTACGACAAAATCACCTCGGCCTTGATAAAGCTCACCACATGCAGGCTCAGTTGCACCAGCACCACGTGGCTGATGTTGGGCAGGATGTGCGTAAACACGCGTGAGGCATGGCTGGCCCCAATCGCCTCGGCCGCCATCACGTATTCCCGTGCGCGGTGCTTCATGTATTCGGCTCGCACCAGGCGGTAAATGCCGGTCCAGCCGACCAGGCTCAATATGATCACCACCGTCCACACCCCGCTGCCCAAGGTGCCCGCCAGCGGGCTAGATTTCAACACCGCAGCCAGCGCGAACACCAGCAGGATGTAGGGGATGGCCGTGAACACGTTGTAAACCCACTCCAGAAAATCTCCCACAAAGCCGCCAAAATACCCGCCAATGGCGCCCAGAATGGTGCCAATCAGCGTAGCAAACAGGGCGGCGGCCAAGCCGACCGTGATGGACACCTGCGCACCCTTGATGACTTTTGAGAGCACATCCCGCCCCAACTGGTCGCCGCCAAACGGCAGGGTGTCTGATTTCACCGTGTTGGTGGTTTTGAATTTTGCGGCGCGCTCGCTCCACTCTTTGTAGCGCGGGGCCAGCGGATCGACATCACTCATGTCCACGGCTGCACCATCAATGCGCGCCACCACGGCCGTTTGCGAACCGTCGACGATTTTGCCGATGAAGTGGGGCGGCGCAAACGGCGTGCCCACCTCTGTTTGCCAGTTTTTACCGACCAGGCCCAATTGCGCCAGCAGCACCAGGCCGATGAAAAACACCGTCACATAGAGCGACACCATCCCAACCCGGTCGGTTTTGAGCCGCGTCCAGGCCTGAGCCCAGACCCCGGGCGACTTGGGCAGTTTGTCGAGCAAAGCAGTCGTCATTTCAGCGTCACCCGTGGGTCCACAAACTTGTAAAGCACGTCGGTAATGAGGTTGATCACCATCGTGAGCGCGGCCAGGTACACCGTTGCGGCCTGGATGACCGGGTAGTCACTGCGGTTCACGGCCACCAGAATCTCACGGCCAAGGCCCGGGATCGAGAAGAACACCTCGATCAAAAACGAGCCGATGAACACGCCCGGCAACTGCGTCGCTACATTGGTCAGGATGGGGATCATGGCGTTGCGCAGCACGTGCTTGAACAGAATCGTATTTTCTGAAACGCCTTTGGCGCGCGCGGTGCGCACATAGTCTTGCCCAATCTCATCCAGAAAAAAGCTGCGGTACAGCCGCGTTTGCGGGGCCAGACTCACCAGCACGGCCAGAAACACCGGCAGCGGCGCGTAGGTCACCAGGTTTTTCCACACGCTGTTGCTCCAGCCCTGTACCGGGAACCAGCCCAACACAAAACCAAACAGGTATTGCCCGACGATGATGTAGACCAAAAAACTGACGGACAGCGCCACCGTGGTGATGACCATGATGGCCCGGTCCGTCAGGCTGCCGCGCACATAGGCCACGGCCAGTCCGGCTACGATGGCCAGCGCCACTTCCAGCAGCAAAATCGGTAGCATGATGGTTAGGGTGGCAGGCAGCCGGGTCGAGAAAATGTCCGAGATCGCCTCATTGGTGGTCCAGCTCTTTCCCCAGTTGAAGGTGAAGATTTGCTGGATGAAAATCCAGAGCTGCTCCAGCACAGGCTTGTCCAGCCCCAGTTGCGCGCGCAGCGAGGCGATGCGCTCGGGCGAGGATTTCAACCCGGCCATGATCTCGGCCGGGTCTCCGCCAAAGAACTTGAACAGGAAGAAAATGAGCAGGATGACCCCTAGCAAGGTAGGGATCATTTGCCAGAGGCGCCGCAGGATGTAAGAAAACATAAAGTCTCTGGCTGGGGGAAATGCCCATGAAATTGCTGACCGGGGTGATTATGCTTGCGCCCATACGATAAAGCATTGGGTATGGTATGGGTGTCTGAATGTATGAAATTTAAATGGGGTGCCGGGTTTTTCGGGCTCAGCGGGCTAAAAGTTGTGTTGGGCGTTTGGCTAGGAGTCGCGTGCGCCGGCGTCTCGCAGGCGCAAACCCCAGCGGCCGAGAAAGTTCTGCGCTATGCTTTTGAGGTCGCCGAAACCGGCTTTGATCCGGCACAAGTTTCAGACATTTACTCGCGCATCGTCACCGCCAATGTGTTTGATTCGCTGTATGACTACGATTATTTGGCCCGCCCGGTCAAGGTAAAACCCAATGTGGCGCAGGGCATGCCGGTGGTGTCTGAGGACTTTCGCACCTACACCGTAAAGATCAAGCCCGGCATCTTCTTTGCCGACGACCCGGCCTTTGGCGGCAAAAAGCGTGAACTGACCGCCTCTGATTTCGTCTATAGCTACAAACGATTTTTTGACCCCAAAACCAAGAGCCCGACCTTCACCGACCTTGAAGAAGAAAAGCTGCTCGGTATGGCCGACCTGCGGCGCGACGCAGAAAAGCCGGGTGCCAAATTTAATTACGACAAAGAAGTGGAGGGCCTGCGCGCGCTGGACCGCTACACGATCCAGTTCAAGCTGGCAGAGACGCGGCCCCGGTTTATCTACACACTTGCGGATGCCGGGCTCTTTGGGGCGCTGGCGCGAGAAGTGGTTGAGAAGTATGGCGACAAAATCATGGAGCATCCGGTGGGCACCGGACCCTTCAAGCTGGAGCAATGGACGCGGTCATCGAAAATGATTTTCGTCAAAAATCCAAATTTTCGTGAAACGTTTTATGAAGCAGAACCACCGGCGGATGACGCCCGGTCCCAGGCGATTTACCAGCAAATGAAAGGCAAGCGTCTGCCTATGGTGGACCGGGTTGAAGTGTCGGTGATTGAAGAAGTGCAGCCACGGTGGCTCTCCTTTTTGGGCAATGAGCACGATTTTTTGTTCCTCTTGCCAGAGGCGTTTTCTACGCAAGCCATTCCGAACAACCAGTTGGCGCCCAATCTGGCAAAGCGGAAAATCCAGTTCGACCGGGTCGCCATTCCCGATGTAACGGT
>JANYJD010000258.1 GCA_025358555.1 Rhodoferax sp. | reverse complement strand
GTCTGCATCCGATGAGTCGATCAGCGGCACGTCAGACCGCGCGCCCGACTGCTCGCGCCGCAGGCCGGTGATCCAGGCTTTTTTGCCGGCCAGCGCACGCGCCAGCGGCTCCATCTTGCGGATGTTGCAACAGTCCTTGCGCAGGGCGATGCTGCGGTACATCGGGTCTTTGCCTTCGCGTTTGACAAATCTCACCACGGTCTCATGCGATGGCGTATAGACCTGTAACGGCGCGCGCGACGTGGCTTTGAGCTGCACCAGCACCTGCAAGGTCTCATCGTGCAGCATGCCGGTGTCCAGCACGAAAATTGGGATGTCCAGCGCCATGCTGTTGATCAGGTGGCTGACCACCATGTCTTCGGCACCGAGACTGGAGGCCTGCGTGATCAACGCTGCAGAGGCAGTTGCGTCGGTGGCAATTGATGCGTAATCAATAGCGGCTTGATTAAGCAGAGATTGCGTTGCAGCCAGCTTTTCGGAAAAGTCGCCAGATGCGCGGGCATGCAGCGTGATGGCAGTCATCATGCGGCCCTCAAAAAATGCGGCGCTGTTGTAACCGCGTCGCCCTGATAAAACGCGCCGAAGCGGTCAAACTGCCGCTGCGCATGGGCCGCATTTTGGTCTTCGCGCAGCACAGCCACGTCAAAGCCGCTGCGCTGCATCTGCACCAGTTGGTCAACCAGCACGTCCCCGGTGGCGCGAATCTCGCCCTTGAAGCCCAGGCGGCGGCGCAACAGAAACGCCTGGCTGTAGGCCCGGCCATCGGTGAACTTGGGAAAGTGCAGGTCAACACGGGTGATGCCGTCCAGGCTCAATGCGCGAGGGTCTGCGTCGTTGGGCAGGGTCAACGTGCCTGGCTGGGCCGGTACAACGGACTCAGCGGCCTGGAGTGCGTGTTTTTCGCCATTTTCGCTGTCAAATTGGCCTGTAGCCCTCGTCCCCTGTGCATGAGCAGCTATTAATGTAATAGTAAACTTGTTTTTTGCAGTCATGGTCAGGCAACCTCAGTTTCTGGGGCGTGGGCAGTTTTGCCCGTGCTGGTGCGCACGCTGTTGGCGGCCAGTTTGAACGGCTCGGCACCGACGCGGCGCAGTGTGTCGATGAAAGTTTCGGCTACGGCAAAACCCGTTTTAGCGCCAGATTTGTCAGCGATGCGCTCGCGGCGGTAGGTGTCCAGCACGGCTTCAATCACGTCGGCCACTTCGTCAGCGGCGAACGACGGGCCGACCACTTTGCCGGCCACGCTGGCGCCACTCAAAGTGGAGCCATCCGAGCCGCCCAGCGACACCTGGTACCACTCTTTGCCGTCTTTATCGACGCCCAGAATGCCGATGTGGCCGCTGTGGTGGTGGCCGCAGGAGTTGATGCAGCCGCTGATGTGCAGGTCAATCTCGCCCAGGTCATGCAGCTCATCCATGTCCTGAAAACGCTCGGTGATGGCTTCTGCAATCGGCAGCGAGCGCGCATTGGCCAGCGAGCAGAAATCGCCGCCGGGGCAGGCAATCATGTCGGTCAGCAGGCGGATGTTGGGCTTGGCAAAACCCAGCTTGCGCGCAGCGCGCCAGAGCTCGGGCAACTGATCGCACCGCACCCAGGGCAGAACCAGGTTCTGGTCGTGTGTCACGCGCACTTCACCAGCGGAGAATTCATCCGCCAGTGCTGCGGCGCCTTCCATTTGGCTGGCCGTGGCGTCGCCCGGCGCGTAGCCCAGGCGCTTGAACGACAGCGTGACGGCCCGCAAATCCGGGTTTTTGTGCGCGGCGACGTTTTGCGTGAGCCAGCGGCCAAACTCAACGTCGTCTTCGGCCGCAGCCCGCAAGATGTTGGCGATTTTTTCTTCGCCCTGCTTGCGGTTGCAATTGAGCGTGGGCGGCACAAAGGAAGCCGACACGCGGTCAAATTCTGCCTGGCTGATGGTGTGCGGCGCGCCATCTTTGTCCAGGATTTGCTGGTACTCAGCTTCCACTTCGTCGGTGAAGCGGGCACCTTCGGCCTTCACAAGAATCTTGATGCGCGCCTTGTAAATGTTGTCGCGCCGACCCCAGCGGTTGTACACGCGCACCACGGCTTCCAAATAATTGAGCAGTTGGTTCCACGGCAAAAACTCACGGATCACCGTGCCCACCACCGGGGTGCGGCCCATGCCGCCGCCCACCAGCACCTTGAAGGCCAGTTGGCCCGCGTCGTCGTACCTCAGGTGCAAGCCCACGTCATGCCAGTAGGTGGCAGCGCGGTCTTCGTGGGCGCCGGTGATGGCAATCTTAAATTTGCGCGGCAGATAAGCAAACTCGGGGTGCCAGGTGCTCCACTGGCGCATGATTTCGGCAAACGGGCGCGGGTCGGCAATCTCATCTGCGGCAATGCCTGCGCGCTCGTCGCTGGTGATGTTGCGAATGCAATTGCCGCTGGTCTGGATGCCGTGCATGTTGACGCTGGCCAAGAGGTCCATCACATCGGCCGATTTGTCCAGCGGAATCCAGTTGTACTGCACGTTCTGGCGCGTGGTGAAGTGGCCCACGCCGCTGGGCAGCGAATTTAAATCGCTCAAGCCCGGGTTGGCTTTGTCGATGTTGTTCTGGTCTTTTTTGTCATAGTCGCGGGCGATTTTGGCAAGCACCCGCAGTTGCGCGCTGGACACCTCGCCATACGGCACGGCCACGCGCAGCATCGGCGCAAAGCGCTGCAAGTACCAGCCGTTTTGCAGGCGCAACGGCTTGAATTCCTCATCGCCCAGTTGGCCCGCCAGGTTGCGCTCCAGCTGGTCGCGGTAATGCGCGGCGCGTTGTTGGACGAATTGGCGATCAAAGTCGGTGTATTGGTACATGGCTTTTGAAAGTTAAGGTATGAATGTGTGACAGCAATTGAAATAGCGGGCGAAACAGCTTGTGGAATTGCTTCTGGAGCAGCAAAGTTTTATGAGCCTTCAAGACTACAGGGCGATCAGTTTCAGGCCGGCATAAGCCAGCAAAACCGACAGCAGCGAGCGGATCACCCGCTCAGGCGTGCGCGTCATCAGGTGCGAGCCGATCCAGATACCGGGCAACGACCCCGCCAGCAGCTTGGCCAGCAGCGGCCAGTCCACCGAGCCCAGTGATGCGTGGCCCATGCCGGCCACCAGCGTCAGCGGCACGGCGTAGGCAATGTCGGCGCCCACAATGCGCGGCAATGGCAGGCGCGGGTACAAGATCATCAACACGGTGACGCCAATGGCACCGGCACCGACCGATGTGAGCGTGACCATGGTGCCGATGAGCGCGCCAAATACCAGCGGCAGGCTCCAATGGCGCGGTGTCGCTGCCTGAACTTCCTGGCCTGGGGCCACGGTGACCGGTGCCGCCTTGCCGCGCAGGGCCTTGTACAGCGTGGCCGCAGCCGTCAAAAGCAGGGCGCCGCCCAAGGTGGTGGTCATGATGCCTTGCACTTGCGGGTTGGCCGGGCCCAGCGTGTGCAGCACATAGAGTGTGGCCAGCGCTGCCGGAATGCTGCCGGCAGACAGGTGCAGCACCACGCGCCAGTCAATGCGCTTGGCGCGCGCCAGCTTG
>JANYJD010000250.1 GCA_025358555.1 Rhodoferax sp. | reverse complement strand
CGTGAGCTGGTGGTGGAGGGGCTGGTGACGCGCATCCAGGGCTCGGGCACGGTGGTGGCGCAGCTCAACCGCATTACCAGCACCTTGGCGTTTCGCGATATCCATGAAGAGATTGTTGAGCGCGGCCACCGCCATTCGGCCAAAGTGATCTTGATCGAGAGCCTGCGGGCCAACGCGTCTCTGGCGCAGACGCTGAAGCTGCGTACGGGCAGCCGCGTGTTCCACTCGGTGCTGGTGCATTGCGAAGACGGCGTGCCGATCCAGTTTGAGGACCGGCTGGTCAATCCGGCTGCGGCGCCCGATTACTTGAGCGTTGATTTTGAGCAAACGACACCCACCCATTATTTGCTGGAGCATGCGCCGTTGACCGAGGCCAACTATTCGATTGAAGCGGGCCCACCCACGGCTCAAGAGGCTGTTTGCCTGGGCTTGGCAGCAGGCGAGCCATGCCTGGTGATGACGCGCTGCACCGTGAGCGGGGCCAATGTGGCCAGCCTGGCGCGGTTGGTTTATCCTGGCTTACGCTACAGTTTTCATGGGAAGTTTCAGCTATGAGCTCGCGGATGTCATGGGCTGGTGGTTGACATGGCCTGGCAGGTGATTCACCTGGCCGACGTGGCACCCACGCCGTGGAAAAATGGCGGCGGCACCACGCGTGAACTGGTCGCCTGGCCCGATGCAGAACAGTGGGTCTGGCGCCTGTCGGTGGCCGAGGTGGCGCAGAGCGGACCGTTCTCGCGCTTTGACGGCGTGCAGCGCTGGTTTGCGGTGCTGGGTGGGGCCGGGGTGGCGCTGACCCACAACGGCGTGTGGCATGCGTTGACAGTGGACAGTGCCCCATTCTGTTTTGACGGGGGCTTGCCGACGGCCTGTGATTTGATCAATGGCGCGACTCAGGACCTTAATCTGATGATTCGTGTGGCTGGGATTGGCGCTGAGTTGGGCGTGGCGGACGTGGCGGACCAGGCCCGCGCCAGTGGGACGATGGCACGTGTGCGCGGGAGCGCCACCATCGTTAGCAGCGTATTTCAAAATACTACTAAAGTAGTAGCTGCTTATGCACTATCCACGGGGGCTGCAGCCCGATTTAATGATGAAAATATGCCAATTTTGCCTCAGAGTCTGGTCTGGCGCAGCGTGGCGGCCCATGATGTGGTCCAGATAGTGGCAGAGGATGCCTTGCTGATTGAAATCGAAGTAGCACATCATTTTGCAGGCTCCTCGACTCAAGTTAGGCCAGCCCCTGCGGCAACGGATTCGCAGAGCCCTTTATGACATTGCAAGTCTGGACAAACTGCCGCATTGCCACTATGCAAGGGGATGCGGCGCACCCTTATGGCCTGATTGACGACGCCGCGATGGTGGTGCAGGGCGAGCACGTAGCGTGGGTGGGGCCGCGCCGCGAATTACCGCGCCAGTATCTGCAGCAAGGCGCTGCGCAGCTCAACAGTACGCAGATCGACACTGCACAACACGACATCACGCAGCACGACATCACGCAGCACGACGCCGCCGGCGCGCTCATAACACCCGGCCTGATCGACTGCCACACCCATCTGGTCTACGGTGGCAACCGGGCGAGTGAGTTTGAGCTGCGCCTTCAAGGTGCCACGTACGAAGAAATTGCCAAAGCGGGAGGCGGAATTGTCTCCACGGTCAAGGCCACGCGCGATGCGGCCGCTGCGGAATTAGAAGCGCAAAGCCTGCCGCGCCTGCAGCGCCTGATGGCGGAGGGCGTGACCACCATCGAGATCAAATCCGGCTACGGCCTGGCGCTGGAACACGAGCGCAAGACGCTTGCCGTGGCGCGCGCGCTGGGCCGCAGCAACCCGGTGACGGTGCGCACCACTTTCCTGGGCGCGCACGCCACACCGCCAGAATTTGCAGGGCGCAACGACGACTACATTGACGAGGTGCTGCGCATGCTTGCACAGTTGCATGGGGAAGGCCTGGTGGACGCGGTCGATGCATTTTGTGAGCGCATTGCGTTCAGTACCGTGCAGGTTGAACGCGTGTTCCAGGCGGCGCAGGCGCTCGGGCTGCCGGTGAAACTGCATGCCGAGCAGTTGAGCGACAGCGGGGGCGCGCAGCTTGCAGCGCGTTATGGGGCGCTTAGCTGCGACCATCTGGAGTGGGTGTCGGACGACGGCGTTGCAGCCATGGCCGCAGCGGGCTCGGTGGCCGTACTGTTGCCGGGCGCCTACTATTTTTTGCGCGAGACGCAGCTGCCGCCAGTGGATTGGCTGCGCCAGCACAAGGTGCCGATGGCCATCTCCACCGACTGCAATCCCGGCAGTTCGCCGTGCACGTCGATCCTGCTGATGCTCAACATGGCCTGCACCCTGTTCAGGCTGACGCCCGAAGAAGCGCTGGCGGGTATTACGCGCCACGCGGTACAGGCTTTGGGCCTGCGTGACCGGGGTGTTTTGGCGGCCGGCATGCGCGCTGATTTTGTGCTGTGGAATGTGGCGCAGCCCGCAGAACTGAGCTATTGTTTTGGAGCCAACCCGCTGATCGCCACGGTCTACGGTGGTGTAATGCGGGCAACATGAACCCCACAAAGACCAACGCGACAGCCCACGCATGACTCCCTATACATTGCACCGTGGAACCTCCCCCTTGCTGGTGAGCATGCCGCACATTGGCATCGAGATTCCGTCAGAGTTGAAAGACGACTTCGTCCCACGCGCCCTGGCCGTGGAAGACGCTGACTGGCACCTGGACCAGCTCTACAACTTTTTGCCAAGCCTGGGCGCCAGCGTTTTGAAGCCGCGCTACGCCCGCTACGTGATCGACCTGAACCGCCCGCCGGATGACGCGCCGATGTACCCCGGTGCCTCCAATACCGAGCTGTGCCCGACGCGTTTTTTCACGGGTGAAGCGCTGTACAAGCCGCGCCGCGCGCCGCGTGGCCCGGAGCGGGTGGCACGGCGCAGCACCTATTGGCAGCCCTACCATTCGGCGTTGGCTCAAGAGCTTGTGCGCATCAAGGTGCTGCATGGCTACGCGCTGCTTTGGGACGCGCACAGCATCCGCTCGCACATCCCCTGGCTGTTTGACGGCAAGCTGCCCGACCTGAACATTGGCACGGCCAGCGGGGCCAGTGCCGATGCGTCGATTGCCGATGCGGTGACGGGTGCTTTGGTAGCTGCGATGACCGACGGTGGCGTTGCTGTACCCGGGGTGACACACGTGCTCAATGGCCGCTTCAAAGGCGGCTACATCACCCGCCACTACGGCGCGCCGCAAGACCAGGTTCACGCGGTGCAGTTGGAGAAATGCCAAAGCCTTTACATGCAGGAGGAAGTACCCTTCGCCTATGACGCGCACAAGGCAGCGCAGATCCAGCCGCTGCTGCAACGCATGGTGGGTGATGCGCTTGCCGCCTGCCGGGCGCTGTATGGCCATTGAGCGCAATGCCGTGAAGACACGGTACTTTGCTGACACGGCGTGGGTCGATGGCGCTTGGGCCAGCGACGTGCTTCTGTCTGTGGGCCCCGATGGCCGCTGGTGTGGCGTGCAAGCCAATGCGCCGCTTGATGCACGTCGGGGTGCAGTGATGTTGGGCGGCCCCGCGCTGCCGGGCCTCGTCAATGGGCACAGCCACGCCTTCCAGCGCGCCATCGCCGGGCTCACCGAATGCCGCAGCGCGGGTGGCAGACCGGATGCAGGGGTGCTGGGCGATGATGATTTCTGGAGTTGGCGGGACCGCATGTACAGCGCGGCCAAGCGCATCACGCCCGCCCAGCTCGAAGCCATTGCCACGCTGTTGTACGCCGAGCTTCTGACGGGCGGCTACACCCAAGTCTGCGAATTTCATTACCTGCACAACGCGCCGGACGGCAAGCCCTATGCCGACCCGCTGGCGATGTCGCTGGCGCTGGTGCGGGCTGCGCGCAGCGTGGGCATCGGCCTCACGTTGTTGCCCACGCTGTACATGCGCTCTGGCTTTGGCGTGCAGGGCCTGCGGGCGGACCAGCGGCGGTTTGCGTCTTCGCCCGACAGTGTGATGCGCGTTGTTGAGGGCGTGCTGGGCGATCAGCCGGACTTGTTGCTGAATGCCGGCGTCGCTGTGCATTCGTTGCGCGCGGTTGATGCGGTAGCGCTCAAGGAATTGACGCACGCGGCAGGTCAAAAAAACCTTCCTGTCCACATCCACATTGCCGAGCAGACGCAGGAGGTTTCAGATTGCGTGGACCATACCGGCCAGCGCCCGATTGAATGGCTGCTCAAGCACGCGGCAGTCAACGCGCGCTGGAATCTGGTGCACGCCACCCACACCACGGCGGCAGAACTCCAGGGCATCAAGGCCAGCGGCGCGGCGATTGTGATTTGCCCCAGCACTGAGGCCAACCTGGGCGACGGCGTGTTTGACTTCCCCGGCTACGCTGGCATGGGCGGCAACTGGTCCATTGGCTCCGACAGTCACGTCACCCGCAGTTGGCCTGAAGAGCTGCGCCTGCTGGAGTATTCGCAACGGCTCACGCATCGCAGGCGCAACATCGCCTCCACCGTGGCGGGCACAGGCAGCACGGCGGCGGCGCTGTTTGAGGCGGCGCTGGCCGGCGGGCCTGCGGCAACGGCACTGCCCCTGGGCGGCCTGGCTGTTGGCAACCGGGCAGACTTCTGCGTGCTGGATCTGCAGGCCTCTGCGTTGCTCGGCGTGCCAGAGGCGCAGCTGCTGGATGCGCTGGTGTTCTCCAGTCCTGCGGCGCGCTTTGCAGATGTTTTTGTTGGCGGCCGGCCAGTCGTGCAGGACGGGCAGGTCTGCAGCGCAGGACAAGCCTCCCGGCAAACTACCAAGCTGTGGCCCCAGCTGGCTGCCGACTTTGCGCAGGCCATGAAGCAGCTCTGGCGTTAGTGCGGAAATTACCGTTGTGCTTTGTGTTTACAGTAGTGGCTTTGCCTTGCGCAAAACAACCCAGGAGTTTTCATGAGTCTTGATTTCAAGGGCCGCGTTGCCATCGTCACGGGCGCGGGCGGCGGTTTGGGGCGCGAGCATGCGCTGGCACTGGCGGCGCGGGGAGCCAAGGTGATGGTGAATGATTTGGGGGGTGCGCGTGATGGGTCCGGCGGACCTTCGGCAGGTGCCATCAGCGCTGCCGAGACCGTGGCGCAGGAGATTCGGGCTGCGGGTGGTGAGGCCCTGGCCAACGGCTCTTCAGTCACCGACTTCAAGGCCGTGCAAGCCATGGTGCAGCAGGCGATGGACGCCTGGGGCCGCATCGACATTCTGGTCAACAACGCCGGCATTTTGCGGGACAAAAGCTTTGCCAAAATGGAAATCGCCGACTTTGCGCTCGTGATGGATATTCACCTGATGGGCGCCGTGCATTGCACCAAGGCCGTGTGGCCCATCATGAACGCACAGAAATATGGCCGCATTGTGATGACCACTTCCAGTAGCGGCTTGTATGGCAATTTTGGCCAGTCCAACTACGGCGCAGCCAAGATGGCGCTGGTGGGGCTGATGCAGACGCTGTCGATCGAGGGGGCGAAAAACGACATACGTGTGAACTGCCTGGCACCCACCGCGGCGACGCGCATGACCGAGGGCTTGATGCCTGAAGCGGTCATGCAGGCACTCAAGCCTGAGGCCGTGGTGCCCGCCATGCTGGTGCTGGCGTGCGCCGATGCGCCAAACCGGACGATTCTGTGTGCCGGCGCCGGCACGTTTGAAGTGGCAAACATCACCCTGACGCCGGGCGTGTGGATCGGCTCGGACGCCCAGGCACCTGAGCGTCTGGCCGCGCGCTTTGCTGAGGTGTCTGCCCGGGATGGCGAGATCGTGCCGCAAAGCGGATCGGCCCAGGGCGGCAATGAGGTGTCCAAGGCGATGGCGAATGCGGGCAACTCAGGCGGTGCCGGCAAGGCAAGCTGAAACCGACAAAAAATGGCGTTGAAGTGACGGCAACGAGACGGCAACGAGACGGCAATTAGACGACAGGTAGGGCATGAAAACGGCATGGCGGATTGTGAGGTCGCTTCTGCTGGGCCTTCTTGGCCTGGCAGTGGCTCTGGCCGTTGGCGCTGCCGCCCTGCTGTATTTTGCAATTGACCGCACTCCACTGGTCTCTGGCGCAGCAAGCCTGACGCCCGCCCATATTGAACGCGCCAAGCGCCTGCTGGACCGCAACGACCCACGCACCCTGCGGCCCGGAGTGCTGCGCACCATTACCGTCAGCGAAGGAGACCTGGATTTGGCCGTTAACTATCTTGCCAACCGCTTTGGCAAAGGCAGCTCGAAAATCGAACTCTCGGATGGCAAGGCGCATGCGCAGGCCAGCGTTTTGCTGCCGTCCGTGCCATTCATGCCGTCTGGCGTCTACATCAACATCGACGCCTCTTTGGGCGAGACGGCCGTTCTGCCGCAGTTTGACCATCTGAAGATTGGGCAGTTGCGCATCCCTGCCTTCATTGCCAACCGGATTTTGAGGGCCTCGATTGCCCGGCTTCAGCGCAGTGCCAGTTATGGCGCCGCCACCGACACCATTAAAAACGTGAGCAGCCGCAACGGCATGCTGAGCATTGTGTACGAGTGGAACGATGCTGTGCCCGACCAGTTGGCAGCAGCCTTGGTGCCGGTGGCAGACCAGTTGCGGATGCAGGCTTATCAGGCGCGGCTGGTGGAGTTGACGGCGCAAACCTCTCCACGAGCCCATCCCAAGGTCAGCCTGCCTTTCAGCGCCTTGGTGCAAGGGCTGTTCCAGCTGTCCGCAGAACGTGGCGGCGATGCAGTCGCAGAAAACCGCGCGGCTATCATCGTGATGGCGTTCTACGTGAACGGCAAGGGCCTGGGCGCCATCATTCCTGCTGCGCGCCAGTGGCCTGTACCCACGCTGCGCGGGGTCACCCTGGCGGGCAGGGGAGACTTCTCCCAGCACTTCATCATTTCTGCGGCGCTGGCGGCAACGGCCGGCAGTCCGTTGGCAGATGCCGTTGGCTTGTACAAGGAAGTTGATGATTCGCGCGGTGGCAGCGGTTTTTCTTTCAACGACATTGCGGCGGACCGGGCTGGAACGCGCTTTGGCGACCTTGCCACAGGGCCAGATGGGGGCATGCGGAAAATCAAACGGCTGCTGAGCGCCGGTGTGCGTGATGCGGACCTGCTGCCGGAAGTAAAAGACCTGCCGGAGTTCATGCAGGAGGTCGAGTTCAAACGCCGCTACGGCGGCATCGGCGCACCCGCCTATGCAAAAATGATGAGGGAGATTGAGCAGCGCATCGCGGCATTGCCGCTGTACCAACGCTAAACAGCCCGTCCCTCATTGGGCACGACCGCGCAGCCGCTGATGCGCCACGATTTGTCGGGCTGGCGCTGCAGGGTGTACACAGCCAACCAGGCGACGCCCTTCGCATCGGTCATTTGCACTGCCTGGATCACTTCGGCGCCTTGAAATTCTGGTTTGAGAAAGGCCACGGATGCGGGCCGGTGCACCACAGGATAGCCAGTGCGCACCATGGTCAGAAAGTTCTGCGCAGTGCCCATCATTTTGCGGATGCTGGGGGCTGCAAACGAGAACGCGCGGTCTGCATCGTCTACCGCGAGGGCATCAAGCTGGGCCTGCACCACGGCACGGATGTCGGCCGAGTTTTTTCTGGAAACGTCTGCGGCCTGTGCTGCTCCAGCGGTGCACAGCAACGCTGCGGCAAGGGTTGCCACAGCCAACAGCCACCCGAGGATGGACAGCTGTGGAAACTGAAAAGTCTGGGAAACCTCCAATCTTCCGCGAGCTTGGGAAGATTTCGGAGACTGGAAAGAAGGACGGTACATGGCAGCTCCAGGCAATGCTGAAGCCGCCATCATGCCGTAAAACCGCTTTTTAGGCAGCGCGGCGTGCGCGGGCTTGCCTGAAAGGCGAAACGCGCTTCACGGACGCTGCTGAGACGGCTGATTTTTTGCCGGCGACCGTGCTGACGAGTTGGCTGGACTGGGCTTCGATCTTGACAGCCACTTTGCTGATGCCTTGCGCGGCGGGCACCACGGCCACGGCGAGCTTGTGCAGTGCAGTCACGCCGGTTGATTTCTCAAAACGGGCGGCGTTGGCGGCTACTTGCTGCACGCCTTTGGCGGCCAGTTCAACCGCTTTTGCAATGGCGGTGTCAGCGCTGTCGGTGGTCAGGGACAGGCCCTTGGCGTAGTAGCCACTGAGTTTTTTCTGGGCGGCCAGGGCGTTGTTGCGCACCTCGGCAGTCAGGCGTTTGCCGGTGTTCATGACGGCGTTGGTCCAGCGCTGGTCCACATAGCCCATCGCGCGCTCATTGCCAACGCGGTAGGCGTTGACGACGTTGCGGGCGGTGTTGCCGTAAGACTCGATCACGTCAGTGGTGACGGCGGAGAGGTTTTGTGCGTTCATGGTGGTTCCTGAAAAGTTAAGGGGTTGTTCTGTGCATTGAATTCTCACAGCTTGCCCTAGTGAACGCACCCTAATTCCGCTACTAATCCTAGAGCTTGCTGTCTAGTGTGGTGTTGCGCGCGTCCGGCCTGCCAGCGGCAAATCCACCTTTCAAACCTTTGGCCTTGGTTCGGCCTCCATGGCCTTCGCCCAGACCCGGTTGGGGATATGGCTTGCCAGCTTTGTAGCCACCAGGTCGATGAAATCCGCATGTATTTCATGCCCTATGAAAGGCAATACTTCAGCCGTGATGTCGCACCCAAGATCACGCAGATGATGTGCTGCCAAAACAGTGTTGCTGTAGGGAATGACGGCATCTTCTTTGCCATGCAAAAAATGCACGGTCGTGTCAAGCAGCATATCCACGGGGAGCGCCGCAAACCGCCCGCCAATGGCGACGATGCGTCCGGCGCAGGGCGGGTTGCGCTTGGCAGATTCCAGCGACATGATGGCACCCTGGGAAAATCCGACCAAGGCCGTGGCGGGTGCTGCCACGCCGGCTTCGCGCTGCCAACGCGCCACACATGCTTCGAACGCGGGCAGGGCCAATGCCACCCGGTCGACGCGATTTTCTTCGGTGATGCCATCAACGCCAAACCACTCAAAGCCATTCGGGTTGCCCGACGCCGTGGGCGCTTGCGGCGCAACCACTAAGGCATTCGGGAATTCAAGGGCCAGGCGTTCACCCAGAGGGCGCATGGCACGCGGGTTTGAGCCCATGCCGTGAAACAGCAGGATCAACTGTTGCGGGGTGGCGGTTGGCCGCTGGATGATCAGTGCGTTTTGCGCGTCAATGTCTTCTGTCATGGTGACTGGATTTGAGAAATTTCTTGGACGTCAATGCGGTGGACGGCCGCTGGCCTTGGCAGATGGCATTCGCCGCACGGCATAGAGGACGCCGAATGCGCAGCCCAGCACCAGCGCGAACCAGCCTACCAATGAAGCGCTTGCCACTGTTGCCCGGAACCCGGAGGCCGCCATGAAGCTGGGGGCCACCAGCACGGCCAGGCCGATCAGTGCGCACAGAATGCTTTTAAACAGCAATTCGGCATCTGCTTTTTTGGCGCTGTCGTTTGGCGAGGGGTTGACTGGCTTCATGATTCAGCGCTGCGGCATGTCTTTGACCGAGAAGCCCAGGCTGACTGTGGCGTCGGGCGGAATGGGCGGCATGCTGGCATCCCAGTCGAGCCAGGCCTGGCGCATGACCACCAGGCGCTCGGGCTCCAGCCGGGCGCGGTTGGCGCGCTCCCGCTCATCGTTGGGAATATTGAACAGGTACTCATGTTCGTCCACCTTCAGGTACTTCCAGTCGCCATCGCGCAGCGCGCGCTGGCTGCGGTGGTTCATGCGCCAATGCAGCGGCCTTGCAAATTGGTGAGTGGCGTCGCGCAGCACCGGCAGCAACGAGATGCCATCCAGCGGGTAGCCGGCATGGGCGCCCACGCCAGCGGCATCCAGCATCGTGGCAGACCAGTCCATCGTCATGCACTGCTGCTCGCTCACGGTGCCGGGTGCAACGCATGCCGGCCAATGTGCAATCCACGGCACGCGAATGCCGCCTTCAGTGAGGTCCATCTTGCCCCCCACCAGGGGCCAGTTGTCAGAAAATCGCTCACCACCGTTGTCGCTTGTGAAGACGACCAACGTGTTGTCGCGCAAGCCGTGTTTTTCAAGTGCCTGCATCACCCAGCCAATGCCTTCGTCCATGTGGTGGATCATGCGGTGGTAGGTGTGGATGTTGCCTCCCTGCAGGTGAAAGATGTTGTCGGCCACTGTGGCGGCTACGGCCTCATCGTCGCGGGTTTCCCAAGGCCAGTGCGGGGCGGTGTAGTGCATGCTCAGGAAAAATGGGGCATTTTGTTGCGCCATGCGTTCGACGTAGTCGACGGCGTGATGCGAGATCAGGTCCGTCAGGTAGCCGTCTTCTTTTTTCTCTTCTTCGCCAAACCAAAGGTCATGCACGCCCGTGGAGTTGCAGTGTGTGAAGTAGTCAACACCGCCGGCCATTGGCCCGAAAAACTCGTCGTAGCCCGAGCGCAGCGGTCCAAACGCGGGCGGGTAACCCAAGTGCCATTTGCCCATGAGCGCAGTGCGATAGCCTGCCGCTTGCAACAGTGACGGCAGGGTCGGGTGCTCTGGTGGCAGCCCCAGCATGGTGCTGGTGCGGGCCTTGCTGTTGATGGGCTCTTCTGCTGCGCCGCGCAACCGGTATTGGTAGCGCGCCGTCATCAGCGCAAATCGGGTCGGGGAACATACGGGGGAATTGGAGTAGCCCTGGGTGAACTTGATGCCCGCCGCCGCAATTGAGTCCAGCACGGGTGACACAGGTGCCCGTCCGCCGTAGCAGCCCAGGTCGGCAAAGCCCAGGTCGTCGGCGACGATGAAGATGATGTTGGGGCGCTTGGGTTGGCGTTGTGTTGGCATGAAATGGTCGGTCCTATTCAGGTTTAAACCCGGTCGCCTTGATGGGTGCTTCCCAGCGCCTGTAGTGCTCAGCCTGGAGGTTTGCCAATTCCTGCGCGCTGCCGTAATTTGCCACCAGCCCGATGTTCTGGATTTTCTCCTGCACGTCGGGCGCGCGCAGCGCCTCGCCCACTGCCCGGTTGATGCGCGTGACTGCATCGGGCGGGACGCCGGCTGGGCCAAACAGGCCAAAGAATCCGTCCGCCACCACGTCAATGCCAGATTCCCTCAAGGTGGGCACATCGGGCAGGGATTTTGAGCGGCCCTCGCCTGTGACCGCGACGATGCGCACCTTGCCCGCCCGGTGGTGCTCAATGGTCTCAGACGCGGTGTCCACCATCAGCGGGACTTGCCCGCCCATCAGGTCCGTTGCTGCAGGCGCGCCGCCTTTGTAGCCTACGTGCGTGAGCGCAACCCCGGTCGCCTGGCCCAGCAGTTGCCCGGCAAAATGCGGCAAGGTCCCCGCGCCTGAAGTGGCGTAGTTGGCTTTGGCCGGATTGGCTTTCATCCACGCCAGGATGGCCTTCACATCGCCCGCCGGTGCGCCCGGACCGGCGGTGATGGCAAAGTCGAAGGTGGTGACACGGGCGATGGGTGAAAAATCTTTGTTGGGATCGAACCCCAGATTGGCAAACAGCCAGGGTTGCACCACCAGCACGCCGCTCGGGGAGAGCGCCAGAGTTTGTCCGTCTGGCGCTGCGCGCTTGAGCTCCCCCATGGCCACGCGACCACCCGCGCCCGGCTTGTTGTCGATGATGACGTTTTGCCCCAGGGAGAGCCGAAGCTTGTCCGCCAGCAGGCGGGCCACAATGTCAACTGACCCGCCGGGCGGAAAGCCCACCAGAATTTTCAGCGGCGGCCTGTCCTGCGCCCACAGGGGCGCGGTGGTCAGGGCGACTGCATTGGCCGTGGCCAGAGCGGTAAATTGTCGACGTTTCATGGGGCTTCCTTGGGCGGGATAGAAGTTGAGTAGTGTTTTGGGCTGAAGATGCAGGTGGGGCGCTCAGCTCGCCACAAAGCCGGTGGCCTTGACTACGCGCGCCCACTGCGCCGAGTCTTCGCGGATTTTCTGCGCCAGTTCAGCGCGTGTGCCGCCCACAGGGTACATGCCGGCGGTCAGCAGCTGCTGTCGGACCTCGCGAGAATTGATGGCCTTGTTGAATTCGCTGTTGAGCCTGTCGACCACTGCCTTGGGCGTTTTGGCCGGAGCCAGGTAGGAAAACCAGGCCGTTGCCGTGACTTTGGGATAACCCAGCTCTACAAACGTGGGCACATCGGGCAAAAACGGCGAGCGGGTGCTGCCACTGGTGGCCAGAACTTTGACGCGCCCCGCCCGGAAGTGGTTGACGGTGCCGCCCACCACGTCAAAAAAAATCGGAATTTGGCCTCCCAAAATATCCTGGCGCGCACCGGCTGATCCCCGGTAGGGCACGTGCGTCATCTTGATCCCTGCGGCCTCGTTTAGCATTTCGCCCAGAAAGTGGGATGGCGTGCCCGCGCCATAAGACGCGAACGACGCTTTGGCCGGGTTGGCTTTGGCCCAGGCGATCAGCTCAGCCAGTGTGTTGGCAGGCACGTCCGGGTGCACATTCATGGCCAGCTCAAACCGCGCGCCCAGCACGATGGGCTCGTAGTCTTTCAGCGAGTCAAAGCGGACCTCACGGTAGGTGTGGGGGTTCATGGCCAGCATCGACGCCGTGCCCAGCACCAGGGTGTGGCCGTCGGGTTCGGCAGCCTTCGCTGCTTCCATGGCGATGTTTCCGTTGGCCCCCGATTTGTGTTCAATGATGATGGGGCCCATCGAGTCCCGAAGATAGTTGGCAATGGCGCGCGTCAGCACGTCCTGCGTGCCGCCTGGGGGCACGCCAATCAGAATCTTGATCGGTTTGGCGGGAAAGGCCTGCGCGTGGACTGGAGACGTCAGCGGGCCTACAGCGATGCCACCCAATGCAGTCAAAACTTTGCGGCGGTTGATGGGATGTTTTAATGGCATTGAACTTCTTCGTGACGGCCAATACAAGCTGTACCGCATTCTGCCCAATTTCAGGCGCGCCACTAAACTCTTTGCAATGACATCGACCCTTTCACCTACAAGAAATTCCATTTTGCCCTTAAGCCTGCTGGTTGCGCCCGACAGGGCAGACCCCCGGCCTCTGGTCATCTACCACGGCAGCAGTTGCCCGGACGGCTTTGCGTCTGCGCTGGCGGCCTGGCTTTTTTATGAAGGCCATGCGGAATTCCTCGCGCTGGACCATGGGGACGTCAAATCCATTGCCGACCTGCCCGAATTGACCGGGCGCGCGGTCTACATTCTCGATTTTTCATTCGAAATGGAAATACTGCGGCATATTGACGGGCGTGCCGCCAAACTGGTGATGCTGGACCACCATAAGAGTGCCGCAGAAAAACTCACCGGCTTTGCCTGCCGCTGCGGTGTGGTGCATTTCGACATGAAAAAATCCGGCGCGCGGCTGGCGTGGGAGTTTTTTCAGGCGGAAAAGCCGCTGCCCGATTTGGTCAAATTCGTTGAAGACCGCGACATCTGGGTCTGGCAATACGCCGATAGCGCCCCCTTTCTGGCGGCGCTTGACATGGAGCCGTTTGACTTCAAACGCTGGGCCGACATCGCCGCCTTCAGCAGCGCGCAGCTCACAGCGTTCATGGCGCGCGGCCAGGCCATGGACGAGAAGTTCAACAAGCTCGCGGCTGATATTGCCGACGGCGCGCGGCCCGTGGTCTTCAACGGCGTGCCAGGGCTGATGGTCAACGCGCCCAGCGTGTTTCACAGTCTGATAGGCAACACGCTGTCCGAGAAAAACGGCACGTTTGCGCTCATGTGGAGCGCGCATAAAAGTGGCGCGATCAAGGTGGGCCTGCGCTCGCAACGGGGTTTTGACTGTATTGCGCTGGCCAGCAGCATGGGGGGCGGCGGGCATGCACAGGCCTGCGGCTTCAAGATGGATGTGAACCGGCTGGTGGAGCTGCTTGGCGGCAATCTCCAATCTGCCTGAACCTTCAAAAGAAAGAACGCCAACCATGGCCATCCAGTGGTTTCCCGGTCACATGCACCTGACCAAAAAGGCCATCCAGGAGCGCATTAAGGAGACCGACGTCGTCATCGAGTTGCTAGACGCGCGCCTGCCAGGCTCCAGCGCCAACCCGATGTTGGCCGAGTTGACTCTTGGCAAACCAGCGCTCAAGATACTGAACAAGCAGGACCTGGCGGACGCGAAGTGCACCGCGCAATGGCTGGCGCACTACAACGCACGGCCCAACACCCAGGCCATTGGACTGGATGCCAGTGTCAGCGCACCGGCCCAGCAACTCATCAACGCCTGCCACGCGCTGGCGCCCACGCGCGGCAGCATGAGCAAACCGATGCGGGTGCTGATTTGCGGGATACCGAACGTGGGCAAGTCAACCTTGATCAACACCTTGACGGGCAAGCGCGCCGCCAAGACCGGCGACGAGGCCGGCATCACGAAGATTGAGCAACGCATCACCCTGGCACCCGGCTTTTACCTGTTCGACACCCCCGGCGTTTTATGGCCCCGAATCATCGTCGCGCAAAGCGGCTTCAACCTGGCGGCCAGCGGTGCCATAGGCCGTAACGCTTTTGACGAAGAAGAAGTGGCGCTGGAGTTGCTGGCGTATTTGAAGCAGCATTACGCAGCGCCTTTGCAAGCCCGCTACACGATGGCCAGTGTGGGCAGCATGACGGACGATGAACTGCTAGCTGCCATTGGCCGCAAACGCGGCGCTTTGCAAAGCGGCAACCGCGTCAACCTGCAAAAAGCTGCGGAGATCGCCATCTACGACTTTCGCGCTGGCGCCCTGGGCCGCATCACGCTGGAGACGCCTGATGAATTTGCCCAATGGCTGGCTGCCGGGCAATTGGTGGATGCCGAGCGGCAGCTCAAGAAGAAAAAGCCGCCGCGTCAAATTGACAACTGGAAGCGTGACAGTCGTGGCGACGAAAACCGGGAACGCGACCCGCCGGCTGTCTAAAAACTCCCAATGCTCAACACCACGTCAGAGCACGGATGCGCGACGCACGGCAGCACCCAGCCTTCCAGCTTTTCTTCAGCGCTCATGCCTGGCCATTCGATTTCATACCGGACCTTGCCCTGCTTCAGTTGCCCCATGCACGTGCGGCATGTGCCATTGCGGCACGAACTGGGCCAGCCTATGCCGCCCTGTTCCGCAGAGATCAGCAGTGGCTGATTGGCCCAGGCGTCAAACTGCTGGCCGCCGGGTGACACGCTGGCGGTGAAAAACAGGGGTGACTGGGAGGGTAAGCTTGAATCTGAATCCAAAGCTGAAGCTGCGGTGCTCATGCCGCAATTTTAAGTGGCTGTTGCGTTTGCTTCGGGTGAGTTTTTCTTGAACGAGCCTAGAGAGGACAGTCAGGCGCATCGAACGTATAATCCGCAATGGTCCAAAGCGCTGCCGCTTGCCAGATTTACACGCACCGGCGGATTTGCTGGCTACGGAAAAAGTGAAAAAAAGTACACATGGCCAAAGAAGAACTGATTGAGATGCGCGGACGCGTGTCAGAAGTGTTGCCCGACTCGCGCTTTCGGGTGACGCTTGAGAACGGGCACGAGCTCATTGCCTACACCGGCGGCAAAATGCGCAAGCACCACATCCGCATCATCGCCGGCGACGACGTGTCGCTGGAGCTGTCACCGTACGACCTGTCCAAGGGTCGCATCATGTTCCGCCATATCGCTGGCAGGTCCGGGCCGCCACAGCGCTAAGCGCGCCACGACCTGCCCGAATACCATGCGCGCTTGCGGCATGGTGGTCATTGGACAAGATGTTGTACGTTTTCACCTGAAATTACCGTCTGTTTGGCCTTGTAAAGGCATTCCAGGAATTTTATTGGTCAAAACAGGCCGTAGCCCTTGTGTGGTATGCATAGTTAACTACTAATAATATAGTAGTCAGCATGGCCTGCACAATTGGACAGCTTGCAGCTTTGGCCTGATGCCCAAGCAAAAGGGCTACAAATAATTACCAAATAGTTACCAAACAGTCTAAATAAAACCATTTAGTATTTATGGATACTAAATAGTCTTTATATTCCAGTTACGCCACATTTTTGGCGGAAGTACTGCACCAGTACCTTTTGGAGCTTCTCATGAAAAAGACCCTCATCGCATCCGTTTTGGCGCTCAGCGCTGCGTTCTCCGTCCAGGCCAAAGACATTGTTGATACCGCCGTTGGCGCGGGCAGTTTCAAGACACTCGCTGCTGCCCTCACCGCTGCCGGCCTGATCGATACCCTTAAAGGTCCAGGCCCGTTCACCGTGTTTGCGCCCACGGACGATGCGTTTGCCAAGATTCCGAAAGCCGATCTGGACGCCCTGCTCAAAGACAAAGCCAAGCTCACCGCCGTGCTGACTTACCACGTGGTGGCCGGCAAAGTGATGGCAGCTGACGTCAAAGCCGGCAAGGTCAAAACTGTGCAAGGCTCTGAGTTGACCGTGTCTACCGCTGGCGGCGTCATGGTTGACAAGGCCAAGGTCGTCAAGACCGACATCGTGGCTGATAACGGCGTGATTCACGTGATCGACAGCGTGATCATGCCGAAGTAAACATTACCGCGGCTTCACCGAGCGGTTTCTGCGCATGGCAGGCCGTGCCGGTGATACAGCAGCATAGAAGGCAGCCAGTCAACCGCGCTGCTTTTTTTATGCCCGCGGGGAGTGAAATGGGGCCACAAAGGATTTATTTTCGGCATGATGGGTGCTTAGCCCTACCTATCGACCGTCAACTGTTGAAAGCCCCACCCATGCCGCGCCTTGACCCGCTTCCTGCTGAAACGACGCCGGAACTCAAATCGCACTTCGACTTCTTCCTCGGCACTCTGGGCTTCACGCCCAACAGCGTGCTGACCATGCAACGCAAGCCCAAGCTGGTGCAGGCGCTGGCCCAACTCAACGCCGCCGTAATGGACCCGGCCGGTGAGGTTGATCTGGGGTTTCGGCGGCTCATCGGCCATGTGGCGAGCAAAGTCTCGGGCTGCCTTTATTGCCAGGCGCACACGCTGCTGGGTGCGCACAACTTTGGCATCAGCGAAGCAAAACTGGCGGACGTCTGGACCTACGCGACCAGCCCGATGTACAGCCTGCGCGAGCGCCTGGCGCTGGACTTTGCATTGGCGGCTGCGAGCCAGCCCAATACAGTGACAGACGCGCAATTTGCCGAGCTGCAACAGCACTGGAGCGACAACGAGATTACCGAGATTCTCGGCGTGGTGGCCATGTTTGCATTCTTGAATCGCTGGAATGACACCATGGGCACGCCACTGGAGGCTGCGCCCACAGAAATCGCGCGTCAGGCCATCGGTTCGCATGGCTGGACGGCGGGCAAGCACGGACAGCCCGCGCTGCCCTGACATAAAAATTCAATCCTGAAGAAAGTTGCCTGCCGAAAAACGCACCGGCGGCGCGTCAGTATCGAAGCTCACACCCGCCGGGTCTTGCCCAGCCTTGAGGGCATCCAGCTGCTTTTGCAGCAGTCTGCGCAAGCGCACGATGCCCATGTCGGACATGGCCAGAAACTCTTCCGAGTGGTGGGCGATTGCACCCTGGCTCACCTGGGCCTCGTAGTCGCCGGGGTAAGTGCGGCGCTCTTCCTCGGTAAGTTGGTCCCAGTATTTGCCGTTGCGGGTGGAGCGCATGCGCGAGATTTCGCCCTTCTCGCGCACGCGCCCCACCACATAGATGCGGAAGCTGTGGTCGTCAATGGGCAGCAACCAGCCCAGGGACTCCACCATGCCATGGCGCTTGATCAGCGGATTGGGAATCACGCGCAGCGTGGGCAGGCCCGCTTCGCTGACGCGGTGCAGTGTCTTGCCGTCGGGCAGCTTGCGGCGCGAAATGGTGCGCACGCTGATGTCACCGGTCTCCCATTTCACCTCGGGCATTACCGCCATCTGTTCAACAAACTGCGTGCCACTGAAAGATGAATGCAGGATGACCACGTGGAATGGGTCCACCAGATTCTCATAATGCTGCAGCCAGTTGCAGGGGATGATCTGCGGCCCGCCGCCGCCAATGCTGCTGTCATCGGCCTCGATGAATTCGCCCTCTGCGAGCGTTTCCAGGCATTCATAGCGGGGCAGCACGGGCTTTTTGGCGGGCGGGCCCATGTACGCCCAGATCAGGCCGTATTGCTCCTGAACCGGGTACCAGGGCTGGCGCACCTTGCTGCAGCTATTGGCACCCGCCTCGGGCTCGCACGGCTGCTCCACGCAATGGCCCTGCACATTAAACAGCCAACCGTGATAGCAGCAACGGATGCCGCGCTCTTCGACCTTGGCAAAGTACAGCGACGCGCCCCGGTGCGCGCAATGCGGATACACCAGGCCCGGCCTGCCCGTCTTGTCGCGGAACAGGATCAGGTCTTCGCCCAGCGCCCGCACTTTGCGCGGCGTGTCGTTTGCGTCTTGCACCAGGCCAATGGGGTGCCAGTAGCGGCGCATCAGCTCGCCCATGGGCGTGCCGGCACCTACCTCGGTCAGCTCTCTTTTATAGCTGGGTGGCGGGCGGCCATAAGCGGTGCCTGTGTCCGGGTGGACGGGGATGACCCGGGGGGCCAGCTGCGCGCTGGCAGCATCGGCAGTGGTGGTGGTGCTCATGAAATCTGTCCTTACTCTGCAGTGACGCCAGCGGCTTTGATAAGTTCTGCCACGCGCGGGTAGTCGGCCTTGAAGGCCTCGGCAAACTGCGCCGGCGTGTTGACCAGCGGCTCCAGGCCAAACGCCACCAGTTTGGCCGTCACGTCGGGCATGCGTGTGATGTCACGCAACGCTGCGGTCCAGGCCTCCACCACGGGCTGAGGCAGTTTGGCCGGCGCATACACGCCCAGCCAGCTGTCAATGTCAAAGCCCTGAAAGCCCTGCTCGGCAAACGTGGGCACCGTGGGGGACCCCGACAGGCGGCGCGTGCCCGTCACGCCCAGCACCTTCATCTTGCCAGCCTGCACGTGGCCCCGCGCCGTCGAGGGGTTGGCCCACGCAAAATCCAGCGAGTCGCCAAACAGGTCGTTGTGCACGGCTGCCTCTGCCTTGTAGGGCGCATGCAGCACTTTGATGCCGGTCTGGCGTTGCAGCAGCTCGGTAAACAGGTGGGCCGACGAGCCCGTGCCCCAGGTCCCATAGCTCAAAGGCGTGGGCTGCTTCTTGGCAAAATCCACAAACTCCTTGATATTGCTGTAGGGCGCATTGGCACGCGCCACCATCATGGGCCCGCCGGTGGCCAGCATCGACAGGCCGGTGAAATCCTTCACCGGGTCATAAGGCACCTTGGCCTGCAAAATCGGCACGTTCACGTGGGTCAATGGCAAGGTGAACAAGACCGTGTGCCCGTCAGGCGCGGCCCTGGCCACAAAGTCTGCGGCAATGATGCCGCTGGCACCCGGCTTGGCGTCCACAATGACAGATTGGCCCCAGCGCAGCTGGAGTTTTTCGGCATAGACTCGGGCAATCACGTCGATGGGTCCGCCGGCCGTGCCGAACGGCACAATGCGGATGACCCGGCTGGGGAAAGGCGTAGCGGACGGGCTCTGGGCCCATAGCGGCGTGCCTATCAGCCCTGCCAAACCCGTGATTCCAGAAACAAATTTTCGCCTGCTGCGCTGCATGGTGTCGCCCCAGTAGTTTCAATGCCAGTTGGCAATGGTACGGGAGCGCGCCGTGCAATGCAATTTAAAGTCTGAGTCCAGGAATTTGCGGGATTCAATCCATGCCAAACTCGCCTACGCCGCGTCGTTCATCACGGCTTTACAAATAGCCGTTACGATGCTTTGATTGCTGATCCCAAATTGGAGAAATGCCATGAAAAAATTGTCCTTGCTGTGTGTCGTGGGCGCGTTGTCCTTCACTGGCACCGGCGCGCACGCCACTGGCCTGGCCACCTGTGATTCCGGCCCCAAATCGGGCTGGCAGCCAGTTGAAAAACTGGAGCTGCAACTCAAGGAAAAAGGCTACGTTGTGCGCCGCGTCAAAGAAGACGGTGGCTGTTATGAGGTCTATGCGCTCAACGAGAAAGGCGAGCGTGGCGAATACTACTTTCACCCGGTGACCTTGGCGCCGGTGCCAATCAAAGCCCGATAGTTCAGGCTATGTTGCCGCCAGATTCAAAGCTGGAGCAAGCCACCCAACCCGTCTGGAGCGCAGGCGTGCGCGTACTGCACTGGGTGCTGGCGCTGTCCATGATCACAAGTTTTCTAACGCATGAAGGCGGTGGCCGGCTGCACGAGTGGACGGGCTATATGGCACTTGCAGCGGCGGCTTTAAGGGTGATCTTGGGTTTTGCGGGCATGGGGCGATGGCGCTTTTCCCAGTTTCTCCCGGGCGTGGCGGCCACATGGGCCTATGCCCGTACAGTGGTGAACCACACCGAGGCCCGCTATCTGGGACACAACCCTTTGGGCGGGTGGATGGTGGCGGCCTTGCTCGTCGATGCCATTGCCACGGGCTTGACGGGCTGGCTTTTCACCACTGACCGTTTCTGGGGCGTGCAATGGCTCGAAGAGCTGCACAGTGTTGTGGGCCACGCCTTGATCCCGCTATTGGCGTTGCATGTTGCAGGCGCGCTGTTCACGTCATGGCGGCATCGAGAAAATCTTATCGCCGCCATGTTGCATGGCCGCAAGCCAGCGGCCGAGCCCGGCGACATCAACTGATTCCTTGTCCAAATCATCGGTGCAGGCCGTTGCACCCGCTAGCCGTGCTAAAGCACTGTCTTCGTCGGTGCGCGTACTTCACGAATGATTTGGACAAGGAATCCTCAGGCCGGGCTGGACACCGTCCATTGCTTGCTAATGTCGCCCGCGCTGTTCACGCTTTCCAGCGTGACGCCAAAACCCCACAGCCGCGCGGCATGCTTGAGTACCTCTAGCGTGCTGTCGCCAAGGGGTCGGTCCTGATGCTGGGTGTGGCGCAGGGTCAAGGTGCGGTCACCCCGGCGGTTGACGTTCCAGACCTGGATGTTGGGCTCACGGGTGCCCAGGTCGTACTGTTGCGAGATGGCGCGGCGCAGTTCGCGGTAACCGGCCTCGTCGTGGATGGCGGCAACTTCCAGCTCGCTTTGCTTTTCGTTGTCATGGATGGCAAACAGGTGAAAGTCCCGCATCACTTTGGGGCTTAAAAACTGGCCTATGAAACTCTCATCCTTGTAGTTGCGCATGGCATGGTCCAGCGTGGCCAGCCAGGGTGTGCCGGCAATGTCGGGGAACCAGGTCCGGTCTTCCTCGGTGGGGTCATCGCAAATGCGTTTGATGTCGGTGTACATGGCAAACCCGAGCGCGTAGGGGTTGATGCCGCTGTAGGCGCGGTGTCCCACTGGCGGCTGGAAGATCACGTTGCTGTGGGAGCTCAGCCACTCCAGCATCGTGCCGTCGCTCAAATGGCCATCGTCATACAGGGTGTTGAGCAGCTTGTGGTGCCAGAAGGTGGCCCAGCCCTCGTTCATCACTTGCGTCTGGCGCTGCGGGTAAAAATACTGGGCAATCTTGCGCACGATGCGCATCACCTCGCGTTGCCACGATTCCAGTAACGGCGCGTTTTTTTCAATGAAATACAGCAGATTCTCCTGCGGCTCCTGCGGGAACCGCTGGGTCTCCGGAGTGTCTTCGGTTTTGTCTTCTTTTTTTGGCACGGTGCGCCAGAGGTCGTTGACCTGCTGCTGCGCATAGGCCTCGCGCGCCTTGCGCTCGGTGAGTTCCTGCGCCAGGCTTTTCTTGCTGGGGCGTCGGTAGCGGTCCACGCCGTGGTTTGCCAGCGCGTGGCATGAATCCAGAAAGGTCTCGACCGACTCTGCGCCGTGGCGCTCCTCGCACTCGCTGATGTAGCGGCGCGCGTAGACCAAGTAGTCGATGATGCTGGAGGCGTCCGTCCACATGCGAAACAGGTAGTTGCCCTTGAAGAAGCTGTTGTGGCCATACGCGGCATGCGCAATCACCAGCGCCTGCATGGCGGTGGTGTTTTCTTCCATCAAATAGCTGATGCAGGGGTTGGCGTTGATGACAATCTCGTACGCCAGGCCCATGTGGCCGCGCCGGTAGCGTTTTTCTGTCGCGATGAATTCCTTGCCGTAGCTCCAGTGCCGGTAGTTGATGGGCATGCCCACGCTGGCGTAGGCGTCCATCATCTGCTCGCCGGTGATGATCTCCAACTGGTTGGGATAGGTGTCCAGCCCAAAGCGCTGGGCGGTTTCGCGGATCACATCGTGGTATTGCTCGATCAGCTCGAACGTCCAGTCACTCTGGCTGGGCAGTGGGGCTTCTGCCCGGGCTTTGGCGGGCAGCGGCACCTTCAACGCTATGCGTCGGCGGCGGTCACCACTGTCGGGGATGCGCGCTGAATCGTCCAGGTGCCGATGCTCCGCAGTTTGGTGCTCTGCGGGACGGTGCGGCTGACGCGGTTCAAGAATCGGGGGCAGTGCCGCTGGCAAGATGTCCGGCAGGGAGCTCATGCTGCCTCTCCTTCTTTTTTGAACAGGTCACGGAACACAGGGTAGATCTGCGATTGCTCGGTGGCCTTGCGCATGGCAAAGTTGGCGTGGCTTTCGGTCAGCAGGGCGTATTCCTGCCAAAGGTTTTGCTCGGCGTCGGCCACCTGCACGTAGGCAAAATAGCGGCAGACCGAGAGCAATTTGCCTGCAAGCAATTCGCGGCAGCGGCCACTGTCGTTGCTGTAGTTGTCACCATCGCTGGCTTGCGCGCCGTAGATGTTCCACTCCAGCGGCGAGTAACGCTCCTGCTGGATTGTGCGCATCAGCTCCAGCGCGCTGCTGACCACCGTGCCGCCGCTCTCGGTCGCGTGAAAGAATTCATCTTCGGTCACCTCCTGGGCCTGGGTGTGGTGGCGGATGAAGACGATGTCAATTTTTTCGTAATGCCGCGTCAAGAACAGGTAGAGCAGAATGAAAAAGCGCTTGGACAAATCCTTGCGCGCCTCGTCCATGGAGCCCGAGACATCCATCAGGCAAAACATCACGGCTTTGCTGCTGGGTATGGGTGTCTTGACGATGCCGCGAAAACGCAGGTCGAGCGGGTCCAGAAACGGGATGCGTTTGAGCCGTAATTCGAGAGCGCTTATCTGCGCCCGCAGCAGGGAGATTTCGGGCTCATGGCCGTCCGGGGCGCGTTCGAGTTCGTCCAGGTGCAGCTTCATCGCTTTCAACTCGCGCGTCGCCGGTGCGCCCATCGCCAACCTGCGACCCAATGCGCCCCGCATCGAGCGCACCACGTGCAGGTTGTTGGGCGTGCCATCCCGCGTGTAGCCAGCGCGGTGCGTCTTCCACTCGGGCGTATCGCCAATCTGGGTGCGTATCAGGTGGGGCAGAGCCAGGTCTTCAAAGAAAACCTGCATGAACTCTTCCTTGCTCAGCGTGAACGTGAAATCATCCTCGCTCTCGCCGGAGTCACTGGCTTGGCCCTGGCCGCTGCCCGCGCCGCCGCCTTTTGGCCGCGCAATGCGGTCGCCGCGCAGGTAGTCGGTGTTGCCGGGATGCACGGTGTCGCGCACGCCGCCCTGGCCGTGGTGGAAGGTTGGCTCGCTGATGTCTCTCTTTGGGATGGTGATGTCCTGCGCCTGCTCCACATCGCGGATGCCCCGCCCCGACACGGCACCGCGCACGGCGTCGCGAATCTGCGCTTTGTAGCGGCGCAAAAACCGCTCCCGGTTGCCGATGGACTTGTTCTTGCCCGCGAGGCGGCGGTCAATGATGTGAAGTGACATGCAAATCCTGTGGGCTTCAAACCATCAGGAGCTTTTCCTTACCCGCAAATACCATTCGCTCAGCAACCGCACCTGTTTCGCGGTGTAGCCTTTGTCCACCATGCGGGTAACAAAGTCTTCGTGCTTTTTGGCTTCGTCGGTGCTGGCCTTGGCGTTGAAGCTGATCACGGGCAGCAGCTCTTCGGTGTTGGAGAACATTTTCTTCTCGATCACCATGCGCAGCTTTTCGTAACTTGTCCAGCCCGGGTTTTTGCCCTGGTTGTTGGCGCGGGCGCGCAACACGAAATTGACGATCTCATTGCGGAAATCTTTCGGGTTGGCAATGCCGGCGGGTTTTTCAATCTTCTCGAGCTCGGCGTTCAAGGCTACCCGGTCAAACACCTCACCCGTGTCGGCGTCGCGGTACTCGTTGTCCTGAATCCAGTAGTCGGCGTATGTGACATAACGGTCAAAGATGTTCTGGCCATATTCACTATAACTCTCCAGGTAGGCTGTCTGGATTTCCTTGCCGATGAATTCGGCATAGCGCGGGGCCAGGTACTCCTTGATGAAACCGGTGTATTTGGC
>JANYJD010000171.1 GCA_025358555.1 Rhodoferax sp. | reverse complement strand
GCCTGGTAATTGGCAAACGGGTCCTGCTGCCAGTTGACGAAATGCCCGGCGGGTTCGACCTTGAGCGAGTACGAAATGATGTTGCTGCGGCAATGCGGGGCAGGGCGCAGGCGAACTACCTGCGGCCCCAGATTGACCAGGCGGTCGTAGGTGTAGTGGGTGACGTGATTCAGGGCAGCATGGATGGACATAGGTTGGCTCGGGTTGCGATGCGTCGGTTAACTCTTCGGGTAATTCGTCGGATAGTTCGTCGGGTAGTTCGTCGGTCAAGCAGCGGAGCCCGCTGCCATAGACAAATACCAGCCACATACTAGCAATATTGGAGCCAGCAGCAGTTTGGCAGCCATTCGCCTTTGCAGCCAGGCGCGCCAGTTAGCATCGAGGCATGCCAAGCCAGCCCCACCAACCCGCCGCCACGGCCCGGTTGATATTGCCGGTGTTGCTGGCTTTTGTACTGGGCACGGCATTGCAATTGCAGCAGGTGGCGTTGTGGTCTGCCTGGGTTTACCAGTCATTTGTGCTTCCAGCCCTCGTGTTGATTGCATACTTCGCTATAAAAAAGATATCAATCAGGTTGCGCGCGCGAAAACCGCGAAGCGCACGGCCTGCAGCCCCAGGTGCGCTGGCTGGTGTGCTGGCAGGTGCGCTGATGGGCGCCTTGCGGGTCTGTGCTGGCCCGCTGGCACTTGTCTGCGCATTCGCCTTGGCCTTTGGCACGGCGGGCTTGCGGGCCGGGTTTTTTCTTGCCCACGCTTTGAACCCGGCGCTGGAAGGGCGCGACATCACCGTCACTGGCGTTGTGGCGGCCATGCCGCAGCGCAACGAGGCGGGCCTGCGGTTTCGCTTTGATGTTGAATCGGCCAGTGAGCGGATCATCGGCACCGCAAGTGAAGGCGCAGCGCCTGTCAAGCTGCCGCCCAGCATTTACCTGGGCTGGTACAGCGGCGTGTTTGGGGCGATGGCAACGCCTGCGGATTTGCAGCGCCAGCCCGAAGACGTCCGCGCCGGGGAGCGCTGGCAGATGACGGTGCGCCTCAAAGCCCCGCACGGTGGCAGCAACCCGCACGGGTTTGACTACGAGCTGTGGCTGTGGGAACAGGGCTTGCAGGCCACGGGCTACGTGCGCGCCGGTGCCAAAGACGCCGCGGCGCAGCGATTGGCGCAGACGTGGGCGCACCCGGTGGAAGTGGCGCGCCAGCGCGTGCGCGACGCCATTTTTGAGCGTGTACCAGACCGCAAGCTGGCCGGCGTGATTGCCGCGCTGGTGGTGGGCGATCAGAACGCGATTGAGCGCGCAGACTGGGACGTTTTCAGGGCGACGGGGGTGGCCCACCTCATGAGCATTTCGGGCCTGCACGTCACCATGTTTGCCTGGGGTGCGGCGCTGGGCGTGGGCTGGCTATGGCGGCGCTCGCAGCGGCTTTGCCTGGCGGTGCCCGCCCAAAGCGCGGGCTTGGTCGGCGGCGTGCTGCTGGCCAGCGCGTATGCCCTGTTCAGCGGCTGGGGAGTGCCGGCGCAGCGCACGATCTTGATGCTGGCCACAGTGGGGCTGCTGCGCTTGTCGGGCAAGCGATGGCCGTGGCCGCTGGTGTGGATGCTGGCCTGCGCCGTGGTGGTGGCGCTGGACCCCTGGGCGCTGATGCAGGCCGGGTTCTGGCTGAGCTTTGTCGCAGTGGGCGTGTTGTTTGCTACTGATTCGGGAGCTAACTATGTAGATGGGACAAGGGCTACAGCCCTAAATTACGGGAAATTAACGGCAGAACCCTCCCAAAACGCATCTGTGGCAGCTTTAGTCACCCCGCAGGGCCGCATCGCGCACACGGTGATGTCCTTGGGAGCCAATTTCATGGCCAGCATGCGCGAGCAATGGGTCATCACACTGGCGTTGACGCCGCTCACCCTGCTGCTTTTCGGCCAGGTGTCGGTGGTGGGACTGGTAGCCAACGCGCTGGCCATTCCGTGGGTCACGCTGCTGGTCACGCCCCTGGCGATGCTGGGGATCTTCTTTGCACCAATTTGGGATGCGGCGGCTTGGGCTGTGCAAGCGCTGGCCTGGTACCTTCAATGGCTGGTGAAACTGCCATTTGCCAGTGTTTCAATAGCACAAGCGCCATTGTGGGCAGGGGCTGCTGGCCTGCTGGGTGGAATTTTATTGGCAATTCGGTTGCCCTGGTCAGTGCGCGTGCTGGGCTTGCCGCTGCTTTTGCCCGTGCTGTTGTGGCAGGCGCCACGCCCCGCCGTGGGGCATTTTGAGCTGCTGGCTGCCGACATCGGGCAGGGTAACGCCGTTATGGTGCGCACCGCCACGCACGCGCTGGTCTACGACGCCGGGCCGCGCTTCAGCCGTGAGAGCGATGCCGGGCACCGCGTGGTGGTGCCGCTGCTGCGTGCGCTGGATTTGAAGATCGACACCGTCATGCTAAGCCACCGCGATGTGGACCACACCGGCGGCGCGGTGGCGGTGCTGGCCATGCAGCCGCAGGCGGCGCTGGTCAGCTCCATCGAAGATGAGCATGAGTTGCAGACACTGCGCAAAACCACCCGCTGCGTGGCCGGGCAGCGCTGGCAGTGGGACGGCGTTGATTTTGAGTTGCTGCACCCGCAGGCAGGCGACTACGACGCGGGCAATAAATCCAACGCCATGAGCTGCGTGCTGCGCATCGCCAACGGCACGCATTCTGCCCTGCTTGCGGGTGATATTGAGCAGCCGCAGGAGGCCGCGCTGGTTGCGGCTGGTGCGAAATTGAAGACAGACGTGCTGCTGGTGCCGCACCACGGCAGTAAAACCTCCAGCAGTGCAGAGTTTCTGGATGCGGTGCAGCCGCAGATTGCGCTGGTGCAGGCGGGCTACCGAAACCGCTTTGGCCACCCGGTTGCCAGCGTCCTGGACCGCTACCACGAGCGAAAAATCACGGTGATTGACTCAGCGCATTGCGGCGCGGCCACCTGGACCTCGGCCCGGCCTGAAGAAGTCAAATGCCAGCGGGCTGAGGCCTTGCGCTATTGGCATCACAGGGTGCCTTGATGAAAGTGCCAGTGGCCGGTTGATGCACAGGTTTCAGCACAGCCTGTAGTACTTGCACCAATAAGCTCTGGCGCACAACTTGCTATCCTGTAGGCAGGCCTCTTCAAAGGCAAAAAGCTGGAAACGGATACTTATGCAGAAATTCGACGAGATGTACACCAAGCTGCCGTATGAGTTTTTCACTCACGGCGCGCAGATCAGGGACCATTACAAAATCTACGACGAATGGCTGGCGCGCCAACCCGGCGACATGATGGCCAAGCGGCGCGAAGAGGCCGAGCTGATTTTTCGCCGTGTCGGCATTACCTTTGCCGTCTACGGCGAGAAAGACGAGGACGGCGCAGGAACCGAGCGGCTTATTCCGTTTGACCTTATCCCGCGCGTGATTCCCGCGCACGAGTGGGCCAGCATGGAGCGCGGCCTGCTGCAGCGTGTCACCGCGCTCAACCGCTTCATCCACGACGTCTACCATGGCCAGGAGATTATCAAGGAAGGCATTGTGCCGCGCGAACAGGTGGAGAACAACGCCCAGTTCCGCCCCGAGATGATGGGCGTGGAAGTGCCCAACCAGATTTACTCGCACATCGCAGGCATCGACATCGTGCGTGCGTCCAATGCAAAGGGCGAGGGCGAGTATTACGTGCTGGAAGACAACCTGCGTGTGCCCAGCGGTGTGAGCTACATGCTGGAAGACCGCAAGATGATGATGCGGCTTTTCCCCGAGCTGTTTAACGCGCACCGCGTGGCCCCCATTGCGCACTACCCCGACCTGTTGCTGGAGACCTTGCGCGCCAGCAGCCCGGCCACCACGGCCGAGCCAACCGTGGTGGTGCTGACCCCCGGCATGCACAACAGCGCCTACTTTGAGCATGCGTTTTTGGCGCAGCAAATGGGTGTGGAGTTGGTCGAGGGCCAAGACCTGTTCGTCAAAGATAGTTTTGTGTACATGCGCACCACGCGCGGACCCCGTCGTGTGGACGTGATTTACCGCCGTGTAGACGATGACTTTTTGGACCCAACCGCGTTCCGGCCCACATCGACCTTGGGCTGCGCAGGCTTGCTGGATGCCTACCGCGCCGGCCATGTGAC
>JANYJD010000168.1 GCA_025358555.1 Rhodoferax sp. | reverse complement strand
GCCTGGTACGGACGCCCAAACGCCACACCAGCCACCACGGTGCCACTGGGGCGCAGAAAGACCTTGCCTTCACGCCTGTTGTCACGCGTGTCCACAAACGACACCGGCCCTTCGACAATTTCCAGGATTGACAGGTCGGCGGGCGCCCCAATTTGCAAGGTCCCATGTTTGGGGATGCGGCTGATCACGCGGGCCGGGGCGGCAGTGGCCATGCTGACGACCTCTGGCATGGAAAATCCCAGGCCAATCATCTTGCTCATGACCCAAGGCAGGTACGGCACGCCGGGCGAGTTGCCCGAGAACACGTGGACATCGCTTGAGATGGTGTCGGGCGGGCAACCCTGGGCGATGGCGGCTTCGGCAATCGTGTAGTCAAAGCTGCCGCCACCGTGGCCAATGTCGAAAATGATGCCACGCTTTTTGGCAGCCAGTGCGGCGGGCAGCAGCTTGCCGTCCTGCACGATGTTGGTGCCCAGGCCCGCGTTGTTGGGCGCGCCCGAGTAGCAATGGGTTAGCACATCACCGGGTCGGAAAAGGTCAAGAATCTGCGACATCAATTCCCGGTCGGCCACGCCGCCAATATGGCACATCACTCTGGCCGGCACGCCCGACATTTCACAGGCTTTGATGGCGCGCTTGAGGGGCTCGAGCCCATGGCGGGCGATGACGTTTTCGCTCATGCGCACCTTGACGCCGAGCACCATGTCGGCATTCTCCGCCACAGCGCGCGCTGCCACTTCCACCTGCGCATAGTCAATGTTGAAAAGCTCTGGTACCGGAAAGCCGGCCAGGCCGGCCACGGCAATGTGCACAAAGGCAAACTGGCGCGTGCGCGATGCGGGCACTGCATAGCGGCGAAAGCCCGCAAAATTGTTGGCTCCGGCATCGCCCGCAGACACCACCGTGGTGGTGCATTGATGCGCCACCAGCTCATCCGCCGGAATGCCAATGGCAGAGCCATAGGGAAACGTATGGCAATGCAGATCAATCAAGCCCGGGGTAACGAGTTTGCCGCCCGCATCCATCACACGCTGGGCGCGGTCGGCGGCGATGCTGGGCTCTATGGCTTCAATCAATCCGTAGCGGATGCCAATGTCGCGCTTGCCCGCCAGCCCCTGGCTTGGGTCCATGACATTGGCATTGCGGATCAGCAGATCGAATTTGTCATTGGGCCCCATGGCCGCCACTGCGCTTGCGGGCAGCAGGCCCAAGGCGGCGAGGGACGCTCCGGCTGTCACAAAATGCCGACGGGATGGGTGTTGCCGGGAAGGATTGTTCATCATGGCCTCGCAATTCAAATGGATGAAGACAGCTAATTGGGTTGTTGTGAGTCAAACTGTCATTGACGTGGCTTGCGCCGTCAAGCGCAATTACCCGCGATTACCCGCAATTACCCGCGATTCCCCGCACGCCAGCAAGGCCGGACATTTGCCGAGCCCAGCATGGTTTACGATCATCGCTGTGGGAATATTTCGCTGCATTGCAGGTCGGGCTCGACATACTTGAGGATGAAAGACCATGGAAGATCATTTCGAGCAAAGTTTTTCTGATACAAAACCTGAACCCGCTTTGGCGCCAGATGCCGCATGTGTCAAGGCGGTGGCTGCCGCTGCGCCCGCCACGGCCGTCGCGTCAAGGACGTCGGCTAATTCAGCAGCAGACTTTTTGCACTCACAAAACTTTGACCCCACCAATCCAGGTGATTTGTGGCCGGAAGCAGCCGACGCACGGTGCAGTGAGAGTGCCGCGCTGTTTTCGGGAACCCAGCCCGCCCCGCTAAGCGTGGTGTAACGGGGACAAACGCGGTTCAGTGCGGTTGGGGCTCCGCCAGAAACAGCGCCTGCAAGTCGTTCAGAAAATCAAATCCGCGCAGTGTCGGTTTCACACGGGCCAGGTCCCGCTCGATCAGGCCTTTGCGCTCTGCCTCGTCAAGACCTTTCTGGATCGCCGTCATCGGCAAACCAGTTCGCTCCAAAAACTGCAGCAAATCAAACCCGTCTTTAAGCCGCAGCGCGTTCAGCATGAATTCAAATGGCAGTTCAGTGCGGCTGACTTCTTCGTCCTGCGCAATGCAATCGCCCACCAGAGCCTTGTCCATGTATAGTTTCGGCTCGCGAAAACGCACCTGGCGCACAACGCGGTGCGCAAAACTGAGCTTGCTGTGCGCGCCCGCACCAATGCCCAGATAGTCGCCAAACTGCCAGTAATTGAGGTTGTGGAAGCACTGGTGCCCGATGCGGGCGTAGGCTGAAACTTCGTAGCGCTGAAGGCCCGCGCTACCCGTCATGTCGGTGATCAGGTCCATCATGTCGCTGGCCAGGTCGTCGTCTGGCACTTTGGGCGGGAACTTGGCAAAGTAGGTGTTGGGCTCGATGGTCAGGTGGTAGATGGAGATGTGAGGCGGGCCCAGGCTCAGGGCCATGCGAATGTCTTGCGCCACGCCATCCAACGTCTGGCCAGGCAGCGCGTACATGATGTCCAGATTGAAGGTGTCAAACGCCTGTGCGGCCTCCTCTACGGCTGCGATGGCCTGCGCCCGGTCATGCACGCGGCCCAGCGCCTTCAGGTGAGCATCGTCGAAGCTTTGCACGCCCACCGACAGCCGCGTCACTCCCGCACTGCGGAAAGCCTTGAAGCGGTCTTTCTCGAACGTGCCGGGGTTGGCCTCCAGTGTGATTTCGCAGTCGGGCTCCAGCCGAAGGCGCGCCCGCAGGTCGCCCAGTAGCCGGTCAATCGCCTGCGGTGAAAACAGGCTGGGCGTGCCCCCGCCAATGAAGATGCTGTGGACCGTGCGGCCCCAGATCAGCGGCAACGCAGCCTCAAGGTCAGCCATCAAAGCATCAAGGTAGCGCTGCTCAGGCATTTGGAACGGTGCCATCTCATGCGAGTTGAAATCGCAGTAAGGGCATTTTTTGATGCACCAGGGCAAATGCACATAGAGCGACAGCGGTGGCAACGCGGGCAGTTGCAGTGTGCCCTGACGCATATAGTGCTGAATGTCTTTCATGGCCAGAAACACGGTGGAACCGGCTCTGCCGGGCCACCGGTTTTGCCCCTTGAGGGGGAAGCTGCTACACGCAGTGAGCAAGCAACGGGGGGGGTCATATTCTCCAGCGCTCGCGAATCAGATCGACCATGGCGCGGGCGGCACGGCCCCGGTGGCTGTTGCCGTTTTTGACGTCTACCGGCAGCTCTGCAAATGTTTTGCCAAATTCAGGGAGCCACATCACGGGATCAAATCCGAAGCCATTGCTACCCAGCGGTTCGCGAGTGATCTCGCCCACAACTCGACCAGTTGCAACCAGCGGCTCGGGGTCCAAGGGGTGGCGCACGGCCACCAGAGTGCTGACCAGCGCGGCGCGCCTGTTTGTGATGTTGCGCATCTGCTCCAGCAAGGCGATGACGTTGTTGTCGTCGCTTTTGGCGTAACCGAATTGTGTGGCGTAAAAGGCGGTGTCAACACCCGGCAAACCGTCAAAAGCATCGACGCACAAACCTGCATCGTCAGCCACTGCGGCAAGCCCGCTGTGCTGCGCGGCATGGCGCGCTTTGGCCAGGGCGTTTTCAACAAACGTGCGGTAGGGCTCGGCCGCCTCGGGAATGCCCAGATCGGCCTGGCTCAGCAGCTCCAGCCCCAGCGGCGCAAACATGGCGTGCAGCTCGGCCAGTTTGCCCTTGTTGTTGGATGCGAGGACGATTTTCACAACTTTTATAACCGTAAAAACGAGCTATAGCCCTTGTCCTGTATGCATAGTTAGCTATTATTTTAATATTTATTGTCGTTGGAGCAGCATCAGCTCACCAATGCCTCTTTCGGCCAGCGCCAAGAGTGCATCCATCTCGGCGCGAGAAAAGGCAGCGCCTTCTGCCGTGCCCTGCACTTCGACAAAATGGCCCGCACCGGTCATCACCACATTCATGTCGGTGTCGCAGGCCGAGTCCTCCGTGTAGTCCAGATCCAGCATCGGCGTACCGTGCACAATGCCGACTGAAATCGCAGCGACCTGCGCGGTGATCGGCGACGTTGCAAGCCTGCCCTCTGCAATCAGTTTGTTGACCGCGTCCTGGGCGGCAACGAAAGCGCCAGTGATGCTGGCCGTGCGCGTGCCGCCATCGGCCTGGATCACGTCGCAATCGAGCTGGATGGTGCGCTCGCCCAGCAGCTTCAAGTCAAACACGGCGCGCAGGGAGCGGCCGATGAGCCGCTGGATTTCCTGCGTGCGCCCGCTTTGCTTGCCGCGCGCGGCTTCGCGGTCGCTGCGGGTGTGCGTGGCGCGCGGCAGCATGCCGTATTCGGCGGTGACCCAGCCCTCGCCGCTGCCGCGTTTGTGCGGCGGCACCTTTTCTTCCACCGACGCCGTGCATAGCACTTTGGTCGCACCAAACTCGATCAAGACCGAGCCTTCGGCGTGGACGGTGTAGCCCCGCGTGATGCGCACCGGGCGCAACTGGTCTGCGGCACGTGCGCCGCTTCTGGCAAATTCAGTCATGGCTCAAATCCTGGAAAAAAAAGAACGCACCCGCACCGCGCATTGGCGCTTACGCCCGGCGGGCGGCAGACCGGCGGATGGCCTCGTTGATCTCCGCGATGGAACGTTCAATGGCTGCGTCGTCCATGTCCACATCGTCGGCACGCATGCTCGCGCTGGCGTGGTCGCGCAGGTTGTCGTCAAACGATTCCGCCTGGACAGTGCTGGCAAATATGCCGTCGTGGATGCTGTCGGTGGAAATGCTGGCGCGGGTTGACTCAAACGTGTCGGGCGTTTCCCACTCAAGGGCGATCACGGTCACGTTGTCGCTGCTGCTGCCGGCTTTTTGCAGCGCCTTCTCAACCAGGTCAGGCACCGCCTGGGCCACCGGCTTGGTGCCCAGGTGGTAGACGATGTCTATGTCAGCCAGGCTGCCCCACAGGCCGTCGGAACACAGAAGTATTTTGTCACCCTGCTGTAGTGGCACCGGCCCGGTGATGTCAAATATCGGCTTGGTGGGCGACCCCAGGCAGGTGAACAGGATGTTGCGGTTGAAGCGCTCGGCATACTGTGTGCCGACGGGAGACGCCTGGTGCTGCTCCATGTAGGAATGGTCGCGCGTGCGCGCGCGCAGTTCGCCATCGCGCACCAGATAGAGCCTTGAATCGCCGCAATGCACCCAGCTGGCTGATCCGTCCTGCATCAGCGCGGCCACAATGGTGGTTCGGGGCGTGTCTGCCATGCCTTTCTCAAACGCATAGGCAAGAATCTGGTGGTGCGCAGCCATGACCGCATCGTTCAAAAAGCCGGCAACGTCAAGAATGTCGGGTTTGGCCGTTTTCTGGTACAGCGCCGACATAGCCTGCAATGCGAGCTGGGCCGCCACCTCGCCCTCGGGGTGCCCGCCCATCCCGTCGGCCAGCAGAAAAATGCCTGAGCCGCGCGTGTAGCAATACCCCATGCGGTCTTCGTTCTTTTCGCGGCCCCCTTTTCGGCTGACCTGGAACACAGAAAATTTCATTTGGCTTTACCGCCAAAACCTGAGGCGATTTTCACGTTTTTCTTGGCATCAGTGACGATGGTGTCAAATTGAAGGCGCACTTTTTCTCCGACGGACAGTTTTGTGTAGCGCCGCTCGCCCTCGCGGCTCAGCTCCTTTTGCAGGGCAAAAACCGACTGCGGGCGCGACAGCGGGTCCAGCGACATGCACCATTCGACCACCTCAATCAGGTTGTCGGAATACACGCCGCGCAGCCGCGCCAGGGCAATGGCAATGCGGTCTTTCTCAAGCCGCTGCGGCGCTTCATTGGGCGGATAGCCCTGCATGCAGGCGTAGATGCATGCACCAATGGCGTAGATGTCAGTCCACGGGCCCATCGACGCGTCGCGGCGGTACATTTCGGGTGCCGCAAAGCCGGGCGTATACATGGGACGGATGAAATTGCCTTCCTTGCTCAGCACCTCGCGCGCGGCGCCAAAGTCAATCAGCACGGACTTGTTGTCGTCGGTTATGAAGATGTTGGCTGGCTTGATGTCCAGGTGCAGCATTTTGTGCTGGTGCACGATGCGCAGCCCGCGCAGAATCTCGTCAAACAGCGAGCGGATGGTCGACTCGCGAAACACTTTTTGCTGCTTGAGCTCGCGCGCGGT
>JANYJD010000164.1 GCA_025358555.1 Rhodoferax sp. | reverse complement strand
CGGGGCTCAAACACGGCCAGGATGCGCTGCGTGCCGCCCAGCTTGGGCCCGAGCTTGCGGCGCAGGCCGTCTACTGTGGTTCGGATGGCGGTGGGGTGGTGGGCGAAGTCGTCGTAGACGGTGATCGTGTCGCTGGGCGGCGATGTCGCTTTGCCTGATGCGTTTGCCAGACCTGCTGGATCGCCAGTCGCCACAGCACTTTCACGCATCTCCACGCGGCCGATCACCTCCATGCGCCGTTTGACGTTTTGAAAGCTAGCCAGCGCTGTGGCGGCCGTGGCGGGCGAAACGCCCACATGCTCGGCGGCGGCGATGGCGGCTAACGCATTGAGCTGGTTGTGCATGCCGGTGAGCGCCCACTCTACGCGGCCCACCGGCTTGCCCTGATACAGCACGTCAAACGCGTGCGGCTCGCCTTGCGCGGTGAAGTCGCTGACTGCAGAGCCAAAGCTGCGCACCTCACTCCAGCAACCTGCGTTCAGCACGCGAACGAGACTTTCTTCCAGGCCGTTGACGACGACGCGCCCCTGGCTGGGCACCGTGCGCACCAGGTAGTGGAACTGGCGCTCAATGGCGGCGAGGTCGTCAAAGATGTCGGCGTGGTCAAACTCCAGGTTGTTGAGGACAGCCGTGCGGGGCCGGTAGTGGACGAATTTGCTGCGCTTGTCGAAGAAGGCGGTGTCGTATTCGTCGGCTTCTATGACGAATAGGGAGCGGCAGGGAGTCAATGGACTCTGCTCCGTATCCCCGACCCACTTCGCGGGCTTCTCCTTGACCTGCGCAGAGTCTATTGCCGCCCCGCCCCCCAGGCGCGCGGAGATGCCAAAGTTCATCGGCACACCGCCGACTAAAAACCCCGGCGCCAGCCCCGCACTTTCCAATATCCAGGCCAGCATGGCAGTAGTGCTGGTCTTGCCGTGAGTGCCTGCCACGGCCAGCACATGACGGCCTTGCAGCACGTGCTCGGCCAGCCACTGCGGGCCGCTGGTGTAGGGCAGGCCAGCGTTCAGAATGGCTTCCATCAGCGGGAATTTTGGGGTGCCGTCCTGCAGATGGGCGCGGCTGACGACGTTGCCGATGACGAACATGTCGGGCTTTAAACCGAGCTGGTCGGCCCCAAAGCCCTCAATCAATTCAATGCCCAACGCGCGAAGCTGGTCGCTCATCGGCGGGTAGACGCCGCTGTCGCAGCCGGTGACTTTGTGACCCGCCTCGCGCGCCAGCGCAGCCAAGCCGCCCATGAAGGTGCCGCAGATGCCGAGAATATGGATGTGCATGGGTGGGTTCGGGTCGGTTGAGGTGGTGTAGTCGTTCAGGCGCTTTGGGCGACTTGGCGCAGCTTCGGGGTGGATTTAAGCGTTCTGGGCAATTTTAGCAGTCAATTTAGCCTATAGCCCTCGTGGGATATGCGTTAGTAGCTATAATTAAAATAGCAATAAAATCCCCGGCGTTCTGGCCTCCCGTCAACGAGCGATCAACGCGCAGTCACCCCGGAAACCGCTCCCGCAGCTTCATCTTCCAGAACTTGCCGGTGGACGTGCGCGGCACGGCGTCGATGAATTCATAGCGCTCGGGCAGTTGCCATTTGGCAAAGCTCTTGCCCAGCAGCAAGGTGTTGAGCTCGGTGGGCGTGGCGGCAAGACCGGCTTTCAACACCACGCAGGCCAGCGGGCGCTCGCTCCATTTTTCGTCGGGGATCGCAATGACGGCGGCCTCGGCCACGGCGGGGTGGCCCATCAGGGCGTTTTCCAGATCGACCGAACTGATCCACTCACCGCCGGATTTGATGAGGTCTTTGGTGCGGTCCGAGATCTTCACAAAGCCCAGGGCGTCCATGCTGGCGACGTCGCCGGTGCGCAGCCAGCCGTCAGCGGTGAATTTGTCTGGCTCAACGGGCACCTCGTGATAGCTTGACGTGATGAACGGGCCGCGCACCTGGATTTCGCCCACGCTTTTGCCGTCCCAAGGCTGATCCTGCCCGTCTTCGCCGCGCACCCGCAAGTCCACCAGCGGCACCGGCACACCAGCCAGCGCTGCGCGGCGGTAGCGCTCGTCCAGCGGGGCATCGACCAACTCCGATTTGGGGTAAGAGACGGTGGCCAGCGGCGAGGTTTCTGTCATGCCCCAGCCCTGAAGCAGCCAGATGCCGTGGGCGTCAAACGCGCGGATTAACGTTTCGGGCACAGCCGCACCGCCGACCAGCGAGCGCATGCCCTTGGGCAGTTTCCAGCGGCCCAGGTTCGGCGAGCCCTCTTTCTGCGCGGCGTCATAGGTCTGGATCAGGCTCATCCAGATGGTGGGCACACCCAAAGACAGGCTGGGCGGCTGCAAGGTCATCAAATCGAGCAAATCATCGGGGTGCAAGTGCGGGCCGGGGAAGACCAGCTTGACGCCCATCATCACTGCGCCATACGGCACGCCCCAGCAGTTGGCGTGGAACATGGGCGTGACAGGCAGCACGCTGTCGGTGCCTTTCAATCCCCAAAAATCGCCCAGGCAGCCGACAAGGGTGTGCAAAATGGTGGAGCGGTGCGAGTAGGCCACGCCCTTGGGGCGGCCCGTGGTGCCCGAGGTGTAGCACATGGCGACGGGGTCGTTTTCGTCGTGCGGGGCATAGGTGAAGGTTTTGCCAACCGCTTGCGCCAGCAGGGCTTCGTAGTCGGTGAATTCAACGGGCACGGGCGCGCCGGAAAACGGGAAGACGATGACTTTCTCAAAGCTGTGCAGATGCGCAAACTGCCTGTACAGCGGCAGCAAAATGTCATCGATGACCAGAAATCGGTCTTTGGCATTGCCGGCGATCCAGCCCAGCTCGTCGGGGCTGAGCCGCAGGTTCAGCGTGTGCATGACGCCTGCGGCGGCGGGAATGCCAAAGTAGCATTCCAGGTGCGCGTGGTGGTTCCAGCACAGCGTGGCGACGCGCTCACCTTTTTGCAGCCCCAGACCCTTCAGGGCGGCGGCAAACGCGCGGGTGCGCTGGTAAAACTCGCCATAGGTGTGGTGGCGCAATGATTTGTCCGGCAGGCGCGAGACGATTTCGCTTTTGGGGAACAGGGTGCCCGCGCGCTCCAGCAGGTGATTGAGCGACAGCGGGGTGTTCATCATCGTGGCGTGCATGGGGTTTCCCGGTTTTGCAAAAATGCAATGTACGGTGCAGGGGCGGGACAATCAATACACAATATCCCTCACTGTATTTGCCTTGCCCGACATCACGCCCGAACATGACTCTGCTTGACGTTAAATCCGAAATTGCCGCCGTGGCTGCGCGCCTGGTGGTGGAAGAGGGCCTAGAGTACGGCCCGGCCAAGCGGCGCGCCATCAAGGAGATGAAGCTGCCCGCCCGCACGTCGATGCCTGGCAACGACGAGGTCGAGGACGAGGTCAAAGACTACATCGCGCTGTTTTGCGCCGACACCCAGCCTGTCGAACTGCTCGCCTTGCGGGAGCATGCAATTGTGTGGATGCGGCGCATGGCGGCTTTCAGACCTCATCTGGGCGGTGCGGTCTGGCATGGCACGGCGACACGGCTGAGCGATATTTACATCCAGCTATTTTGTGACGATTCCAAGTCGGCCGAGATCGCGCTCATTGACTTTCGCGTGAACTGTGTGCCGCGAACCGTAACCGGGTTCCAGGGCGAGCCGGTGGATGCGCTTAGCGTGCACAGCTTCTGCAAAGGCCTGAACGAAGAGGTCGGTGTGCATTTGCTGGTGTATGACCATGACGACCTGCGTGGCGCACTCAAGCCCGATGGAAAAGGCCGCACGCCTCGGGGGGACGTGGCGGCGGTTCAGCGTTTGTTGCATGATGGTGGGTTGCAGTACGCCTCTCATGTCCATGCCGCCTGAATCTGCCGCTCCGTCACCATCGCCATCGCGCCCAAGCACGCGCCGCTGGCTGCTGGGCGCTGTGGCGGGCACGGCAGCGCTCAGTGGCGCGGGGCTGGCCTGGTGGAAAGGGACCGAGACCCATGTCACGGCGTTGCCAGCGGACTTTTGGCAGTTGAAATTCGACACCCCGGCGGGCAAACCGCTGGAGACGGCGTCCTTGAAAGGGCAGACCTTGCTGCTCAATTTTTGGGCAACGTGGTGCCCGCCGTGCATTGAAGAACTGCCGTTAATTGACAGCTTTTTTCAGGAAAATGCAAATAAAGGATGGCAAGTGCTGGGTTTGGCGGTGGATCAGCTAGTTGCCGTCAATGGTTTTCTGGCCAAAGCGCCGGTCAAATTTCCTATTGCTTTGGCTGGCATGCCTGGCGTGGCCTTGAGTCAATCACTGGGCAATATCAGTGGGGGATTGCCATTCACCGTGGTGCTGGGCAAGAGCGGGTCCGTGCTGCACCGTAAAATGGGGCGAGTCACTCCCGAGGATTTGCGCGTCTGGGCTCAATTGAAGTAGCAAGCGGCCTGCCGCTTGAAGACAAGCCGCCCTGTCTGCGAGCCACATTCGCACTTTCCAGCTGCCTGGAAATCAGTTAACATTCTTACACAATTAAAAAAATAGAAGACAATAACTACAATTTGACAGAACTTATAGCCAGTTAGTCAATTTTGTTTCAAGAACCGTTGGAGATCTCATGGATTTACGCAAACTTAAGACACTCATTGACTTGGTGTCTGACTCAAACGTGTCGGAACTGGAAATCACCGAGGCAGAAGGCAAAGTGCGCATCGTCAAAGGTGGCGGCCAGGTCATGCAGGCTTACGCAGCACCGGTGCAGCAGGTGGCACCCGTTGCCCATGCCCAGCCCGTGTCGGAGGCTGCCCCTGTGCTCGCAGCAGCGCCCGTGGTAGCGGAGCACGTCGTCAAATCGCCCATGGTCGGCACGTTTTACCTGAGCGCGTCGCCCGGCGCCAAACCGTTTGTTGAAGTGGGCGACTCGATCAAGGCGGGCGAAACGATTTGCATTATTGAGGCGATGAAAATCCTCAACGAAATTGAGGCTGACAAGTCGGGCACGGTGTCGCGCATCCTGTGCGACAACGGGCAGGCCGTGGAGTATGGGCAGCCTTTGTTTGAGATTGAGTGATTCCAGCCTTCAACAATGTTCAAAAAAATCCTGGTTGCAAACCGCGGTGAAATAGCCCTTCGAATCCAGCGCGCCTGCCGCGAGCTGGGCGTCAAGGCGGTCATGGTTTATTCCGAGGCAGACCGCGAGGCCAAGTACGTCAAGCTGGCTGATGAAGCCGTGTGCATCGGCCCCGCAGCCTCTGCCCTGAGCTACCTCAACATGCCGGCCATTATCTCGGCTGCTGAAGTTACCGATGCCGAGGCGATCCATCCCGGCTACGGCTTCCTGAGCGAAAACGCCGGATTTGCCGAACGCGTGGAGAAAAGCGGGTTCCAGTTCATAGGCCCCACACCGGAGTCGATCCGCATTATGGGCGACAAGGTGTCGGCCAAGCAGGCGATGATCAAGGCGGGGGTGCCCTGCGTGCCGGGCTCCGAGGGCGAACTGCCCGATGACCCGGTGCAGATTCGCCGGGTTGCCAAAGCGGTCGGCTACCCGGTGATCATCAAGGCAGCCGGCGGGGGTGGCGGGCGCGGCATGCGCGTGGTGCACACCGAGGCGGCGCTGATCAACGCGGTGCAGATGACCAAGGCCGAAGCCGGTGCGGCCTTTGGCAACCCGGCCGTGTACCTGGAAAAATTCCTGCAGAACCCGCGCCACATCGAAATCCAGATCATGGCGGACAAATTCAAGAATGCCGTGTACCTGGGCGAGCGTGACTGTTCGATGCAGCGGCGCCACCAGAAAATCATTGAGGAAGCACCCGCGCCCGGCATCCCGCGCAAGCTGATTGACCGGGTCGGCGAGCGCTGCGTGGCGGCCTGCAAAAAAATCGGCTACCGGGGGGCTGGCACGTTTGAGTTCCTGTTTGAGAATGGCGAGTTTTACTTTATCGAGATGAACACCCGCGTGCAGGTGGAGCATCCGGTGACTGAGTGGGTGACGGGCGTGGACATCGTCAAGACCCAGATCATGGTGGCCGCGGGCGAAAAACTGCCGTTTACGCAGCGCCAGATTGAAATCAGGGGCCATGCAATCGAGTGCCGGATCAACGCCGAAGACCCGTATAAATTCATCCCTTCGCCCGGCCGCATCACCATGTGGCACCCGCCGGGCGGCCCTGGCGTGCGAGTGGACTCGCATGTCTACACCAACTACTTTGTGCCGCCCAATTACGACTCGATGATTGGCAAAATCATTGTCCACGGCGACACGCGCGAACAGGCCCTGGCCCGCATGCGCACGGCGTTGGGCGAGACCGTGGTGGAGGGCATCAACACCAACATTCCCCTTCACCGCGAGCTGATGGTGGATGCAAAATTCATGGCCGGTGGCACCAACATCCATTACCTTGAAGAGTGGCTGGAGCATCACAAGCGTTAGGCTGGATCTGTTTGAAGGTTGATGATGTTTGAATTGGGCCTGATCTGTCCGCAGGACTGCGTGGAGTCTGTCAGCGACGCGCTGGACGCGCTGGATGCCTTGAGCGTGAGTGTGGAAGACGCCGATGCGCAGACAGATGCGGAGCAGGCGCTGTTTGGCGAGCCTGGCATGCCGCCGCCCAAAGCCGGCTGGCAGCGCTCACGCGTTTTGGCGCTGTTCACGACAGATGCGCTGGCGCAAGAAGCCGCAACGCTGCTGATGGCGCAGGACTTCTTTGCCGGTTGCAAAATTTTGGGCGTGCATGCCGTGCCGGAGCAGGATTGGGTGCGCCTGACCCAATCGCAATTCGCGCCGGTGGAGATCACGCCCGAGTTCTGGATCGTGCCCACCTGGCACGAGCCGCCCGCGCAGGCAAAAACAATCATCCGGCTGGACCCAGGACTTGCCTTTGGCACGGGTACACATCCAACAACCCGCATGTGTTTGCGCTGGATCGCGCGGCACCCGAGTCAAACCCCTCTGTGGGGCCGGGTGCTGGATTACGGCTGTGGCTCCGGCATTTTGGCCATTGCGGCGGCGAAATTTGGGGCCAGTGATGTTGATGCTGTGGATATCGACAACGCGGCTGTGGAGTCAACCGTGCTTAATGCCCGGGCCAACCATGTCACTGTCAACGCAGGTCTGCCGGACCAGGTGCAGGGGCTGTACCAGACCGTGCTGGCGAATATTCTGGCAACCCCGCTGCGTCTTCTGGCACCGCTGCTGTGCGCGCGCGTCGCACCCGGCGGATCTTTGGTGCTGGCGGGCATTCTGGAGCGCCAGGCGGATGAGCTCAAAGCGGCTTACAGCCCGTATGCGACGCTTGAAGTGAGTGACGCCGAGGATGGCTGGATCCTGATGACGGCTGCCCTGTAAGCTGCCGGTCCGGCGGGCTCTACAATTTCCGCTATCCATGAGCCAGACCACCCGCTGCCCTGCCTGCCAGACACTGTTCAAGGTCGTTCCTGACCAACTCCGGGTGTCTGAAGGATGGGTCCGCTGCGGGCAGTGCAGCGAGATTTTTGACGCTGCCCTGCATCTGTACCAGGAGCCGCAGATTGCCAGCCAGGTTGAGAAAATTCCAGCGACTGGCACCGGGGTTGTGTCGGTTGCCAGCGAGCCCGAGGTTCTGGCCCACCCTGCTGCCCCGCCAGCCTTGCCGGACCCCGCCGACACTGAGATCGTCACCGAAAAACTGGTCACGCAGGAAGAGTCTGACGTTGAGCCTGCCACTGAAAAACTGGTTGCGGAAGAATTAAGTGCAGAAACACGGGTGGCGGCGCAACAAGTTGCAGTAGAAGCGACAAGCGTGGAAAGCGAAAAGGCCTGGGTGCCGGTACCCTCCGAAGTGGCGCCGGTATCTTTCTTGCGGAATGCTCCGCAAAAATCCGTGTGGCGAAAACCGTGGGTTCGCGGGGCCCTGGGTTTGACCGCCCTGGGCTTGGTGTCAGCACTGGCCTTGCAGGTCATCGTGCAAGAGCGTGACCGGATTGCCGCAAGCCTGCCGGATGCCAGGCCTGCGCTGGCGGCCGTGTGCGAAATTCTTCGCTGCAAAATATCGCCGCTGCGGCAAATTGAATCCGTCGTGGTTGACAGTTCCACGTTCAGCAAGCTGCGCGGGGATGCCTTCCGGCTGTCGTTCACAGTTAAGAACACGTCGGCGATTGAGCTCGCCATGCCTGCACTTGAACTGACCTTGACCGATTCGCAGGACCAGCCGGCCCTGCGCCGCGTGTTCCTGCCGTCCGAGTTTGGCGCGCCATCGAATGCACTGGCAGCCGGCGCTGAATGGGTCGCGTCGGTGCCCATTGGCGTTATGCCCATTGCAGGCGCGGAGCGCATCACGGGTTACCGGGTGCTGGCGTTTTACCCCTGACAAACGGGGGCTCATGGCTTCATTGCGGGGGGCAATGAAAAAAGCCCGACACCTTTCAGCATCGGGCTTTGGGAAGAACCGCCAGCCGGTTAAGGCTTGGTGGCCGTTGGAAACGGCCAGGCGGCCTGCGGGTTCAGAGTGGTCTGAGCCGCAGGTGCAGCGGGAGCAGGCGCTGCCTTGGCAGCGGGTGCTTTCGCGGCTTTCTTCGCAGCCGGCTTCTTGGCTGCTTTCTTGGCGGCTGGCTTTTTGGCAGCAGGTTTTTTGGCAGCAGCTTTTTTGGCAGGCGCTTTCTTCGCGGCTGCTTTCTTGGCTGGAGCCTTTTTCGCTGCTACTTTCTTTGCAGGCGCTTTTTTGGCAGCAACTTTTTTGGCAGGCGCTTTTTTGGCCGGAGCCTTTTTAGCGGCTGCTTTTTTAGCTGGAGCCTTTTTTGCTGCTACTTTTTTTGCTGGAGCAGCTTTCTTTGCGGGAGCGGCCTTTTTTGCGGCCGGTTTTTTTGCAGTTGCCATTTCGATTTTCTCCTTGATCAATTTACAAAGAGCACTTCATGCGAGTTGGAGTGCATGAAGCGATTCATGGTGTTGGGCTTGTGCCCAGCACCATGAACGGGGGTGCGCAAGTTGTTCCAGCCCTCTGCGGGGCCATTAACACCATGTGCAATTCTGGGAATCATGAGTTAAAAAAGTTATTTTTGTAGCGTGCAGATAAGCCTGGATCAAGTCAATCCCAGGAAAGCGCGCCGCCTGACTGGTACTCAATCACACGGGTCTCAAAGAAGTTGCGCTCTTTCTTCAGGTCTATCATTTCGCTCATCCACGGAAACGGGTTCTCTTCGTTGGGGAAAAGTGCCTCCAGGCCAATCTGTGTGGCGCGCCGGTTGGCTATGTAGCGCAGGTAGCCCTTGAACATCGATGCGTTCATGCCCAGCACGCCGCGTGGCATGGTGTCTTCGGCATAACGGTACTCAAGTTCAACAGCTTTCTCAAACAGGGCCTTGATCTCGGCCTTGAATTCAGAGGTCCACAGTTGCGGGTTCTCGGCCTTGAGTTGGTTGATCAGGTCAATGCCGAAGTTACAGTGCATGGACTCGTCACGCAGGATGTACTGGTACTGCTCTGCTGCACCCGTCATCTTGTTCTGGCGGCCCAAGGCCAGGATTTGCGTAAACCCGACATAGAAGAACAGGCCTTCCATCAGGCAGGCAAACACGATCAGCGACTTCAGCAGGGTCTGGTCGTCCTTAGCTGTGCCGGTGTGGAAGTTGGGGTCCATGATGGCTGCAATGAAAGGCAGCAGGAACTCGTCCTTGTCGCGGATGGACTTGACTTCGTTGTAGGCGTTGAAAATTTCACTCTCATCCAGGCCCAGCGACTCCACGATGTACTGGTAGGCATGGGTGTGGATGGCCTCTTCAAACGCCTGGCGCAGCAGGAACTGGCGGCACTCGGGCGCGGTGATGTGGCGGTAGGTGCCCAGCACAATGTTGTTGGCAGCCAGTGAATCGGCGGTTACGAAGAAACCGAGGTTGCGCTTGACAATGCGGCGCTCGTCATCGGTCAGGCCATTGGGGTCTTTCCACAGCGCGATGTCGCGCGTCATGTTGACCTCTTGCGGCATCCAGTGGTTGGCGCAGCTCGCGAGGTATTTCTCCCAAGCCCATTTGTACTTGAACGGCACGAGCTGGTTGACGTCGGTCTTGCCGTTGATGATGCGCTTGTCGGCGGCGTTGACGCGGCGCGGCTGCACAGCCTCTTTCTCTTTTACTGGCAAGGCAATGGCTGGCATTTGTGCAGACGGCACAAGGGCACCGTCATCAAGAATGCGCAGTGTGGAAATGTGTGGGGGTGGCTCTGGCCTACGGCTGCTGGATGAGCCATGTGTGAAAGGCATTGGCGATGCGGGCTTGACTTCTTGGTCCCAGGTCAACATAAATATTCCAATCAGCAGATTATGAGAGCAGCGAAATGAAATGAAAAGTATTCATTCACTTCGTGTTCACATTGTGTTGTTCAATTGCATCGCAACGAATGGTGTTGCCACCTCGTTCACGCATCGTCTTGCCACCGCGGTCATGCGTCGTGTTGTCAATGCCGCTGTTTTGTGCAGTCAAATGCAAGCGATGCCGCAGTTCATGAAGCGTCATTGGCATGACTCGCACGTCGGGTCGTCAATGCCGCAAAATTTGACATCGGTCGCCGCGTTGCCTGCCATCTTCATCTGATCCGCCGCTGCTGCTGCTGCCATGTCAAGCGCACTCATGCCTGGTTTGAAGCCACCGCTTTTTCCGCTGCCTTGCTGCGACTCGCCTGGCCCCGATGACACCGCGTTCATGCGCCCCGATGCAACGGTTGATTTCTCAGCGTGGGTGGCTGACATCGTGCGCAGGTAATAAGTGGTTTTCAAACCGCGAATCCAGGCCAGCTTGTACGTGTCATCGAGTTTTTTACCTGACGCACCGGCCATGTAGATGTTGAGCGACTGCGCCTGGTCAATCCATTTCTGGCGCCGTGCGGCGGCCTCCACCAGCCAGCGCGTATCCACTTCAAATGCGGTGGCATACAGCGCCTTGATGTCGGCCGGTACGCGGTCTATCGGGTTGAGCGAGCCATCGAAATGCTTCAGGTCCATCACCATCACGTCGTCCCACAGCCCCAGGCGTTTGAGGTCATGGACGAGGTAGTGGTTGATGACCGTGAATTCTCCCGACAAATTGGACTTGACCGAGAGGTTGCCAAAGCAGGGCTCGATGGACGCGTCCACACCGATGATGTTGGAAATAGTGGCCGTGGGCGCAATTGCCACGCAGTTGGAGTTGCGCATGCCGTCGCGTGCGATCTTCTTGCGCAAACTGTCCCAGTCCAGCGTGGAAGATCGGTCAACTTGAAGGTACGGTGACGAAAATTGTGCAGGATGGGCCGCATCGGCAATGGCGCCGCCACGCTCTTTGGCCAGCAGATCCAGTGTGTCAATCGGCAGGATGCCCCGATCCCACAGCGAGCCTTTGTAGCTGGAATACTGGCCCCGCTCACGCGCCAGCTCGGTGGACGCTTGATAGGCGTAATAGCAGATAGCCTCCATGGACTTGTCGGCGAATTCCACAGCGGCGTCGCTGGCGTAGGGAATGCGCAGCGCATACAGGCTGTCCTGGAAAGCCATCACCCCAAGGCCGACCGGGCGGTGGCGCATGTTGGAGTCACGCGCTTTTTTGACCGCGTAGTAGTTGATGTCAATCACATTGTCGAGCATGCGCATCGCCGTGGTGATGGTTTTTTGCAGCTTGGCATGGTCCAGCACCTGCGTGCTGCCACCGCTGCCAGATTCATCTTTGGCACTGGCCATCAAGTGCTGCAAGAGGTTGACCGAGCCCAGGTTGCACACCGCTGTTTCTGTGTCGCTGGTGTTGAGCGTGATCTCGGTGCACAGGTTGCTGGAGTGCACCACTCCCACATGCTGCTGTGGTGAACGCACATTGCAGGCGTCCTTGAACGTGATCCAGGGGTGGCCGGTCTCAAACAGCATGGTGAGCATCTTGCGCCACAGGTCGGCCGCCTGCACGGTGCGGGCGGGCTTGATTTCACCGCGCTCGGCACGGGCTTCATACACCACATAGGCTTGCTCGAAATCAGCGCCAAACTTGTCGTGCAGGTCCGGCACGTTGTTGGGCGAGAACAGGGTCCAGGCGCCTTTCTCCGTCACGCGGCGCATGAACAGGTCAGGAATCCAGTTGGCGGTGTTCATGTCGTGGGTGCGGCGGCGGTCATCACCCGTGTTTTTGCGCAATTCCAGGAACTCTTCGATGTCAAGGTGCCAGGTTTCCAGGTAGGTACAGACCGCGCCCTTGCGCTTGCCGCCCTGGTTGACGGCGACCGCCGTGTCGTTGACGACTTTGAGGAAAGGCACCACGCCCTGCGACTCGCCGTTGGTGCCCTTGATGTGGCTACCTAGGGCGCGCACGCGGGTCCAGTCGTTGCCCAGGCCGCCGGCAAATTTGGACAGCAGCGCGTTTTCCTTGATGGACTCATAGATGCCGTCAAGGTCATCGGGCACGGTGGTCAGGTAGCAGCTGGAGAGCTGCGAGCGCAGCGTGCCGCTGTTGAACAGCGTGGGCGTGCTGGACATGAAGTCAAAGCTTGACAGCACTTCGTAAAACTCGATGGCACGGGTTTCGCGGTCAATCTCGTTCAGCGACAGGCCCATGGCCACACGCATGAAAAAAGCCTGGGGCAGTTCGATGCGTGATTTGCCCACGTGCAAAAAGTAGCGGTCATACAGGGTTTGCAGGCCGAGGTAGTCAAACTTCAGGTCACGCTCGGCCTTGAGCGCACCGCCCAGCCGCTTCAGGTCAAACTGGAGCAGGCGCTCGTCGAGCAGCTCGTTGTCAACGCCGCGCTTGATGAACTGGGGGAAGTAGTCCACGTAGGCCTCGCCCATGTCGCTTGGGGCCACGTCTTTGCCCAGCACCTCTTTGGCAATGGTGTGGAACAGCAGGCGTGCTGTGGCGTAGGTGTAGTCGGGGTCTTTCTCGATCAGGGTGCGCGCGGCCAGCACCGAGGCCTTGTACACCTCGTCCATGGGCACGCCGTCATACAGGTTGCGCATGGTCTCGGCCATGATCGGGTCGGGTTTGATGTCTGGGCCGAGGCCTAAACAGGCTGACTCAATCAGGCCCTTGAGCCGGTCCAGGTCGAGCACGATGCGCTGGCCATTGTCCAGCGCGTGCAGTTGCGCCGCCGCAGGTGTTTCCTGCACCCCTTTTTTGGCGCGCTCCTGGGTGCGTTTTTCGCGGTAAAGCACATAGGCGCGGGCAATCTCGTGGTGGCCGCCGCGCATCAGGCCCAGCTCCACCTGGTCTTGCACGTCTTCAATATGGAACGTGCCGCCACCGGGGCGTGAGCGCATCAGCGCGCGGATGACGGCCTGCGTCAGGCCATCGACCATTTCGCGCACGCTGGCCGAGGCTGCGCCCTGCGTGCCGTGCACGGCCAGAAACGCCTTCATCATCGCGACCGCAATCTTGGTGGGCTCAAACGGCACGACCGCGCCGTTGCGGCGGATGATCTGGTAATGGTTCAGCGGACTGGCAGCGGCATCGGCGGCGGCGCCTGGGCTGTGGCGGGCAACAACACCGGTATGTGGCGCGGGCGGCGTATTCAAGGCGATCTGCATTTTTTTCCTCGTCAATGGCAAAGTTTTTATGGGTGTTTTGAGGGCTTGCCTGTCTCAACAGCGCACACTATATATGGGGTCTGATGTGATTACAAGCCACTACCCGTAGTGTACCGGCAGTGAAATGCAGTGCCTCGGGCGGGGTCTAAAAGCGGCATGTCAAGCAGCCATGCGGCTTGGCGCGAACTGTCAGTGGCGCAAACCCGGATCAGCTGTCACACTTTGAAACCAGACCACCGGGAAAACACTGAGCTGGCCAGCCCAGCATCTGCTGCAAAAGCGGCCACCGGAAGCCGATTCCAGGGTCTGCCTTGCGTCCGGGGGCAATGTGTTCATGCCCGGCAACGTGGTGCACCGGGTAGCGTTGCGCAATGGCTGGACAAAGGCTACCCAGCGTCTCGTATTGGGCGGCTTCGAAATCGCCGCCCTCAATGCCTTCGAGTTCGATGCCGATGGCGTCGTCGTTGCAGTTGTCCCGGCCCCGGTAGGATGAAGCGCCGGCGTGCCAGGCGCGGTCGTCAGCGCTGACAAACTGCCAGAGTTCCCCGGTGCGCCGGATGTAGAAATGCGCCGACACCTGCAGGCCCTCAATCTGCTTGAAGTAGGGGTGCAGGTTCCAGTCAAGCTGGTTGGCAAACAGCTGCTGCACTTCATTGCCGCCGTACTGGCCGGGCGGCAGGCTGATCGAGTGGATCACGATCAGGTCAATCTGGGCGCCCGCGGGCCTGGGGCCGAAGTTGGGTGATCCCTGGCAATGCGCAAACCGGTACCAGCCTTCATTCCACAATGCCCCTGCGGACAGGCGTTGGCCGGATGCGTCAGGCGGGGTCGTCATTGGGATCGTGGCCTTGCGGCACATCGATGGCCAGACGCGCAATGCGGTAGCGGATCTGGCGCAGGCTCAGGCCCAGACGCACCGCTGCAGCGGTGCGGTTGAAGCCGGTTTCCTGGAGGGTTCGTACAAGAATATCGCGCTCCTGGCTGTCCAGATGGTCCTGCAGATCGGTGGGCAAATCCGGCGGCGGTCCTGCCCGACTGGGCTGCGGCGCAGCAATCCCGTCCGGGTTGGCAGGCGCACTGGCGGGCGGACCGGCGGGCGGATCGGCAAGAGGCCCGGTGGCATGAGCCAGCGGAGTGGGCAGCGTCGTCTCGATCGCAGCGTCCACCAGAAGCTCATCACCCTCGCGCAACGCCACGGCCCGGTGCAGAAGATTCTCCAACTCCCGCACGTTGCCTTGCAACGGCTGCAGGGCGAGCTGCTCCAGCATGCGCGGCGACAGCGTCGGCACTGGCATGCCCGCCTCGGCGGCGATGCGTTCAAGCAACGCCTGGCACAGGGCTGGCAAGTCTTCCAGCCGCTCGCGCAGCGGGGGAATCATGATCTCAATCACATTCAGCCGGTAGTACAGGTCTTGCCTGAAACGCCCGGCCTGCACCTCGGCGGCCAGGTCCTTGTGCGTGGCGCTGACGATGCGCACATCAACCGGTTCCTCCTGCGTGGCACCCACCGGGCGCACGCTACGCTCCTGGATGGCGCGCAGCAGCTTGGATTGCATGGCCAGGGGCAAGTCCCCGATTTCATCCAGAAACAGCGTGCCCCCGCGTGCCGCCTGAAAGAACCCGTCGCGGTCTGCCGTGGCCCCGGTGTAGGCCCCTTTTCGGGCGCCAAAGAATTCGGACTCCAGCAGGTTCTCGGGAATGGCACTGCAGTTCACGGCGATCAACGCGCCCGCTGCGCGATGGCTGTTGGCATGCAGCGCGCTGGCCGCCAGCTCCTTGCCGGTGCCGGACTCGCCGCGCACCAGCACCGGCGCCATGCTTCTGGCCACCTTGGCGATGCGTTCCTTGACGGTGCGCATCGGGGCTGAATCGCCCACCAGGCGCCGCAGCGAAGCGTCTGCGCTGGTTGTGCCAGCCGTCAACGCGTTTCTGGTTCCGGTTCGGCCAACGCCCGGCTTTTGCCCCATGCCTCTTTCGTCAGGCTGTGCCGCAACGCTGGTTCGCGACTCAAGGGCAGACTGGGCTGCGTCCAGAACGGCTGACGCGATGACCGCACGGAACTGCTTCAGGTCCACCGGCTTCGTGAGGTAGTCAAAGGCTCCCGCCTTGAGGCATTCCACCGCATTCTCGGCCGAGCCGTAGGCGGTGATCACCACGCAGCGCTCCGTGCGCTGCTCGGCCTTGAGGCGTGCCAGAACTTCCAGGCCCAGGCCGTCGGGCAGGCGCATGTCGGTGATGACCACATCAAATCGCCGCTGGTCCAGCAGTTGCAGCGCTTCCTTCAGGCTGCCGGCCGCATCCACCCGAAAGCCTTCACGCAGCAGGGTGAGCTCATACAGTGTGCGCAAGTCCGGTTCATCGTCGACGACCAGAATCTGGGTGTTGTTCAGGGCAGCGTTGGTGGCCATGGTGCGTGCCCCATTCTCTCAGACCGCCGCCGCCTGGCGGGCCTGCACGCGATCACCGGCGCGGGCCGTGCGGAACGTCACAAAAAACTCGTTGCCGGCGATGTCCGTGCCGCCCACGGGGCGTTGCGTGCGCTGGTAAATGATGGACGCGCCATGCCCCTCGCACAGCTCGCGGCAGATGTACAGCCCCAACCCGCTGGAGCGGCTCTCGGATGAAAAAAAGGGTTCAAACAGATGCTGCTCGACCGATGGCTCCAGCGGCAGGCCATCGCTCCACACCCCAAGCACGCCTTGCCCGGCCTCGCTCGGCCTGACCTCGATCTGGATCGAGCCGCTTTGGCCGCTGGCGTAACGCAACGCGTTGTCTAGCAGGTTGATCAGCAGGCGGCGCAGGTGCTCGGCCTCAAACGCCACCTGGATTTCAGGCGACAGCAGCGTGACGCTAATCAGATGCTGGCTGCTGGTCTGCTGAGACCAGTCGCGCCAGATGCGCTCAACCGACTCGCGCAGCGCCAAAGACTGCGCAACAGCGCCGCTGTCCCTGGTTTGCACGCGTGAAATATTGAGCACCTCATCAACAATTTTCCCCAGCCGGTTCGCGTTTTGCGCCACCATTTGCGTCAGTTGCCGGTGTTTTGGGTCTGTGATGTCTTCCTCCAGCAGGGCATTGGCCTGCGCGATGGCCGCCAGCGGATTGCGGATCTCATGCGCCACCGCCGCGGACATGCGCCCCATACTGGCCAGCTTGTCGGTGCGCGTGCGGGCTTCCATCTCGCGCTGGTCCTGCAGGAACATCACGCACAGGCTCTCGCTCTGGGTGTCCAGTGTGCCGGTGAGGCGGGTGCGCGCACGCAGCCGGCGCAGGCCCTGGCCTGGATGCAGGATGGTCAGATCGGTGCGCCGCAGGTCAACCCGTGTAAAGCTGGCACGCGCGAGTTCCGCCAGCGGCGCCCAGCCCGTCTCACTGCCCAGGTTGAACGACGCATCGCGCTGCGACAGCCCCGAGCCCAGCAAGTGGCGGGCTGCCGGGTTGGCAGCGCGGACCAGCCCCTGAGCGTCCACAACAAGAATGCCGTCCGTCAGGGATTCGATCACAAGCTCGTTGACCTGGCGCTGAACCTGCACGGCGAGCTGGCTGCGTTTGGAGCGTTGTTCCTCATTGACCAGCCGGGTTGACAGCTGGTTGGACAAAAACGCAATGACAAAGCAGCCCGCGCCCGTCAACGCCGACTGGGCGAAATAGGCCGCAGTGTCACCTGGGGCTTGGCCAGTCAGCCAGGCCGAATACGCCAGCAGCAGCAGGGTGACGCTGGCCGCCGTGCCCAGAGCCAGCGCCAGTGACCCCAAAACGGCTGCCAGCAGCACCGGCAAAGCCAGCAACGGCGCATAGTTGATGTTGCTTCCCTGCAGGAATTGCAGGGCCGTGAAAGCCACGACGTCCACCCCTATCGTGAAAATCCATTGCGGATCGAAGTTGCGCCGCATGCGCCGTGGCCGGGCGAACAGGCGCACCCCCAGAGTCGCGGCGAAGTAGCCGCCACAGACAAAAATAAGCGAGGAGTTGGACGACTGGTTCAAACCCCACAGGCCGCCCTGCAGCAGCAGCAGCACCAGGCCCAGCGTGACCCGCGCCGTCATGAAGCCGCGCCAAAGCCGCTCAAACTCGCCCGGCCCAGTCAACGGGTCATCAATGTCGCCAAATCCGGACTCAAGCGGCGAAGGCGCAAACCAGGCATGCGCCTGCGGCTGGGTTGCCATCAGGATTCCGCGCGCTGGCGGTGCTCCAGGCTGCAATAAACCCCCTGTTTGCCCGCAATTGCATCGGCTTGTGGCAGGTGAACATCGCATTGTCGGCAGCGCACCATGTCCAGCGCCATCGCCGCAGGCTTTTCAGCGGGAGGCGTGTGTTGCCGGTCTAGCCCCCGGCGCTCAGACCGCCGGTTCAGGCGAAACAGCCAGACGCCGACCAGCACCAAGGCCAGCACCAGAGCAATTTTCATGTCGAGCGCCCCAAAATGACTTCCATAACAAAGCGCGAGCCGACATAGCCTAGCAGCAGCAGCCCCGCGCCCGCGTACAGCACGCGCACGGCCACCCGGCCGCGCCAGCCAAAGCGCCAGCGCCCGACCATCAGCACGGCAAACGTCAGCCACGACAGCAGCGAAAAAACCGTTTTGTGGTCCCACCGCCACGCGGTGCGCACGCCATACAGCTGCTCACTGAAAAACAGCACCACCAATATCGTGGCCGACAGCAGCAAAAAGCCCTCAGTCACGAAGCGGAAGGTCAGCCGCTCCAGCGTCATCAGCGGAATGCCGCTGTCGGGCTCCACCGCCAGCCGGATGCGTTTTTCGGCACGGGTCATAAACCAGCCATGGGCCACCGCCACCGCGAACATGCCATACGAGGCTATGCCCAGCGCCCAGTGCAAAGGCAGCCAGAACGAGGCCTTGGCATGCAGCAGGCTGCCCGGGAAAACCAGCGCCAGCAACACGGTGGCCGTGCCCAGCAGGTAAAGGCTCCAGCGGGTTTGCAGCTCGGTGTAAATGCTGCTTTCCATGGCGTACACCGCCGCAGCCAGCCACGCCGTGACCGACAGGGCAGGCGCAAATCCAAAGCGCGGCGGGCCCCCAAACATGGCAAACGCCAGCGCCAGCCCGTGCAAAATCCAGGCCACGATTGCCACGACGCGAATGGCGCCGGGGCTTAAGCGTCTGGCGCCAATGGCGGGCACCGCATAGGCGGTGGCAGCTGTCAGCGCCAGGGTCACGCCGAGCGTATCGGCACTGGGTAAAATCATGCACGCAGTTTAGCGTTTTGCATCTGTGCCAAGAGCGCCGGTCAATAAACTTTCAGGCACCTTGGGCACGGCAACCGCCCCTGCTGCCACCCAAATCTCCCCCAGGAACACCCTTATGGCCTCTGCTCTCGCCGACAAACTCTCCCGCCTGGTCAAGGGCATGCGCGGGCAAGCCCGCATCACCGAGGACAACGTGGCCGACATGCTGCGCGAAGTGCGCATGGCGCTGCTGGAAGCTGATGTGGCGCTGCCTGTGGTGCGCGACTTCATCGCCCGCGTCAAGGACAAAGCACTGGGCCAGGAGGTGATGGGCTCGCTGCAGCCGGGCCAGGTGCTGGTGAGCATCGTCAGCAAAGAGCTGGCCGCCACCATGGGCGAAGGCGTGGCCGACATCAACCTAGCCACGCAACCCCCGGCCGTGATTTTGATGGCCGGCCTGCAGGGCGCAGGCAAAACCACCACCACCGCCAAGTTGGCCAAGCATCTGATTGAGAAGCGCAAAAAGAAAGTGCTCACCGTCTCGGGCGACGTGTACCGCCCGGCTGCCATCGAGCAGCTCAAGACCGTCACCAAGCAGGCCGGCGCCGAATGGTTTCCAAGCACGCCCGACCAAAAACCGGTGGATATCGGCCTGGCCGCGCTCGACTACGCGCGCAAGCATTACTTTGACGTGCTGCTGGTCGATACCGCCGGCCGCCTGGCGATTGACGAAGCGCTGATGCAGGAGATCAAGGACCTGCACGCCGCGCTGAACCCGGTCGAGACGCTGTTCGTGGTGGACGCCATGCAGGGCCAGGACGCCGTCAACACGGCCAAAGCCTTCAAGGAAGCGCTGCCGCTGACCGGCATCATCCTGACCAAAACCGATGGCGACTCGCGCGGCGGTGCAGCGCTGTCCGTGCGCCAGATTACAGGCGTGCCGATCAAATTCTCGGGCACCAGCGAAAAGATCGACGGCCTGGAAGTATTTGACGCCGAACGCCACGCCGGGCGCATTCTGGGCATGGGCGACATCCTGGCGCTGGTGGAGCAGGTCACGGCGGGTGTGGACATGGCGGCGGCGCAAAAGCTGGCAGCCAAGGTCAAGAGCGGTGCAGGATTCGATTTGAACGACTTTTTGGGCCAGATCCAGCAGATGAAGCAGATGGGCGGCCTGTCCAGCCTGATGGACAAACTGCCCGCCGCCATGGCGGCCAAGGCCGGCCAGGTGGACATGGACCGCGCCGAGAAAGACATCAAGCGCAAGGAAGGCATCATCCACAGCATGACGCAACTGGAGCGGCGCAAGCCCGAGCTCATCAAGGCCACCCGCAAGCGCCGCATCGCCAATGGCGCGGGCGTGCAGGTTCAGGAGGTCAACCGGATGCTCAAAGAGTTTGAGCAGATGCAGGACATGATGAAAAAGATGAAGGGCGGCGGCATGATGAAGATGATGAAACGCATGGGCGGCATGGGCGGCATGGGCGGCATGAAAGGCATGCCGAAAATGCCGTTTTAGCCGGTTTTGGCGGTTTTTGGGGATAAAATATGCCTCTAGCCCTTGTCTAGTATGTATAGTTGGCTATTAATAAAATAGCAATTTATTGAATTCACTGGAACAATGAGTAGTACATGAGTAGTACATTGTCTTTTTTATAAGGACAACTATGAATAGAATTGACCTTTATGGAAAGTCAATTTAGAGCTGTTGTCCAGCAAAAAATGATTGATGCCCAGGCAGCAACACTCCCGGTGCTGACGCGCCGTAATGTCTGGTTGCCCTCTGTCAAAGGCAAAGCCACAGCAGTCATTGGCATGCGGCGAGCCGGGAAAACCAGCCTCTTGTGGCAAATTCTGGCGGACCGGCATGCCCTAGGCACGCCGCGCGCGGGCATGCTCTATTTCAGCTTCGAAGATGAGCGCCTGGCCGACATGCGGGTCCAGGATCTTGACTTGCTGGTCGAGTCGTTCTACCAGCTCAACCCTGAATGGCGTGATGCGCGCCGGGCCAGTTTTTTTCTGGATGAAATCCAGCTGGTGCCAGGCTGGGAGCTGTTTGCCCGGCGCCTTCTTGACAGCGAAAACATGGACCTTTTCCTGTCGGGCTCTTCAGCCCGGCTGCTCTCGCGTGAAGTGGCCACCAGCATGCGCGGCAGGGCCATGGAAGCGGTTGTGTTCCCCTTCAGCTTTCGCGAGACGCTGCGCCACGCGGGGCGCGAGCCCGATAAACCCACCGGGCGCCTGACCAAGGCCCAGCGCTCACAGCTGGGCAAAGATCTGGCGCAGTACCTGCACAACGGCGGCTTCCCCGAGGCACAGGGCCTGGATACACGCAACCGCTTTGAGCTGTTGCGCACCTACGTCGATGTGGTGCTGCTGCGTGACGTGGTGGAGCGCCACAACCTGAGCCAGCCCCAGGTGCTGCACTGGATGGTGCGTCAGCTACTGGGCAATGCCGCAGGCTCGTTCAGCATCAACAAGTTTCATGGCGATCTCAAATCACGCGGTGTGGCGGTAGGCAAAGACACGTTGCACAGCTACCTGGCGCATCTGGAGGACGCGTTCTTGCTGTGCAGCCTTGAGCTGGCAACCGATTCCGAGCGTCGCCGCCAGGTCAACCCGCGCAAGGTGTACCCGGTTGACACGGGTTTGATGGCTTTGTTTGACCGCTCAGGCAAAGCCAATGTGGGGCACCGCCTTGAAACGGCTGTCCTGCACGAGTTGCAACGGGCAGGCGCCCAGGTGAATTACGTGCTCACACCGGGCGGCTTTGAAGTCGATTTTCTGGCCCGCGACCCATCGGGTGCACAGGCGCTGATTCAGGTCTGCGCCGAGCTGGACAACCCGGATACGCTGGCGCGCGAGGTGCGGGCCCTGCAGGATGCCGCAACCTTGTGGCCGGGTGCCGTGTTGCAACTGGTCACTCTAAACCCACCTAAAAACGCGGTTTTGCCACCTGAAATTCAGCTGCACCTGGCCGGTGACTGGCTGCTGTCCGCGCCGGTGCGGGGGAGCTAGTCGGCATCTGCTGCGCTGGCGCAGCCATTTGACGGGGGCCATGACGCCCGCAGCTCCCAGACCGGGCACGGCTAACGCAGTGGCCACTGCCCTGGCACGGGCGACCCGGATGGGATATCTGAACCCTTGGACAGCAAACTTCATGGCGGTTTCCTCGTTGGTTCACACAGCACCGGCGAAATGCCGGTGGTCTTTTGTAGAACGGAGCGAAACCTCACATGGATGCAGCGGTCGCAATTTCCTCAAACAAATCGCCGCGCAAAGAATAGGTGCGCGTCTCGGAAATCTTCACGTCCACCAGTTGCCCAATCAGCCCCGCCGGGCCGACAAAGTTGACCGCGCGGTTGCATTCGGTGCGACCCATCAGCTCGGTAGCGTCGCGTTTGGATGCGCCTTCCACCAAAATGCGCTGCACCGTGCCCAATCGGCTTTCGCTGATGCGGGTGATGCTGGCGTTGATGACGCCTTGCAGGTGGTGCAGGCGGCTCAGCTTCACCTCATGCGGCGTGTCGTCATACAGGTTGGCAGCCGGGGTGCCGGGGCGCGGGCTGAAGATGAAGCTGAAGCTGTTGTCAAACCCCACGTCGTCTATCAGTTTCATCATCTTGCCAAAGTCGTCGTCGGTTTCGCCGGGAAAGCCGACGATAAAGTCGCTGCTGATGGCCATGCCGGGGCGGATGGCGCGCAGCTTGCGGATGGTGCTCTTGTATTCCATAGCGGTGTAGCCGCGCTTCATGGCCATCAGGATGCGGTCTGAGCCGTGCTGCACAGGCAAGTGCAGGTGGCTCACAAGCTTGGGGAGCTTGTCGTAAGCGGCAATCAGCGACGGCGTGAACTCGTTGGGGTGGCTGGTGGTGTAGCGGATGCGCTCAATGCCGGGGATGTCGGCCACGTACTCCAGCAAGGTGGCGAAGTCGGCCATTTCACTCGTCAATGCGGACGGCAGGCCAATCATCCGGGCACGGTACGCGTTCACGTTCTGCCCCAGCAGCGTCACCTCTTTCACGCCCTGGCAGGCCAGGCCTGCCACCTCCACCAGCACGTCCTCAAACGGGCGGCTCACCTCTTCGCCACGCGTGTAGGGCACCACGCAGTAGCTGCAGTATTTGGAGCAGCCTTCCATGACGCTGACAAACGCGGTGGCCCCTTCCACGCGGGCCGGTGGCAGGTGGTCGAACTTTTCGATCTCTGGAAAACTGATGTCAACCTGGGAGCGGTTTTGCAAGGCACGCTGCTCCAGCAGGGCGGGCAGGCGGTGCAGCGTTTGCGGGCCAAACACCACGTCAACGTACGGCGCGCGTTCAATGATGGCCGCCCCTTCCTGGCTGGCCACGCAACCGCCTACGCCAATCAGCACGCCTTTTTTCTTGAGGTGCTTGACGCGGCCCAGGTCAGAGAACACTTTCTCCTGCGCCTTCTCGCGCACCGAGCAGGTGTTGAAGAGGATCAAGTCAGCATCCTCCACATTCTGCGTGGGCTCGTAGCCTTGGGCCGCGTGCAGCACGTCGGCCATCTTGCCCGAGTCGTACTCGTTCATCTGGCAGCCAAAGGTTTTGATGAAAACTTTTTTACTCATGTCTTGTCAACAACTGGTTTGCCATTGGTTTGCAATTGGCCCGTCAATATTTCGCAAATGTTCCGCATTAGGTCCGCAGCCAAATCACTATATATTAAATAGCTACTTATGCAGCGTACACAAGGGCTAAAAGATGTTTTACTTATTTTATTTCTTGTACAGCGGCAGCTGGTTGAATGGCGTCTTGCCATCATCCACTTTGGGTTTGTCGGCGTCTGAGCCAAACACCCAGTTGGTGACTGGCTCCATGCCTGGGCGCTTTTGCTGTGCTTCGGCCTCGCTCAAAATCCACACCTCGTGAACCAGGCCTTGCGGGTCGCGCAGGTAGTTCACCACCAGGCGCTGGCCGATCATCTGACTTGACATCACCAGCATGTTGGTCAGGCCGTGGATGCGCGCGCCGGGCGACAGGCGCGCGGGCGCGCCGTTGAGCAGCACGTCCGGCGGCGCTTTCACCTCCAGCACGGCCCGTTTGGCCGCCACAGGAAACTGCCGCAGCATGCCTTGTGCCAAAGCGGGAGTTGAATAAGCCGCTGCCGCAATTGCCGAGACGGCAAGCGCACAAGACAGCAGGCAGGCCAGCAATGGGCTGGAAGAAGGGCAGCGGTTCATGGTGTTTGTCCAGAGGCTGAATGCACAGGGCGGGCGCGCGGTATGCGAGGAATAAATCCGCGCTTCCCTAGCCCTGGATTATAGATTTCCCCGTCGCTGGAGCCCTTTGGCGTGCACTGACCGGCGTTTGAGGTGCATCCGGCGTGTGTGACATGTGCGGATCAGGTAGCGTATCAAGCAGTGTATCGGGCAGCGCATCAGCCTTGAAAAGCACCGACGCCCGCTGTATAAAGCAGATTGCAAACTCTGGAGTCCCAGTTATGCGTAATGCGCTTGTCCGGTGGACCGCAGCGGCGTCGTTGCTGGCTGTTGCCCCAGTCGCGCGGGTCCAGGCGGCGGCCCCGCCGGGGTTTTCAGCGCAGGAAATCCAGCAGATTTTGACCTTGGGCCCGTGGCCCCCCGCGCCCGTTGCGGACCCCAGCAACCATGTGTCGGGGCAAGCCCAGGCCGTTGAACTGGGGCGGCGCCTGTTTCGGGATCCCCGCATGTCACCTGTCGGCTACATCGCCTGTGTGACTTGCCACCAGCCTGACCGTTCGTTTACCGACCTCAAAGCGCGCGCCCACGGCCTGGCCGATTTGCCGCGCAACACGCCCACGCTGGTGAATTTGCGGCAGCAAAAGTGGTTTGGCTGGGACGGCGCGAGCGACAGCCTGTGGATGGTCAGCATCCGCCCCATGCTGGACAGCCGGGAGTTTGACAGCAGCCCGGCCACCGTGGCCAAACTGTTCAGGCGCGATCCCGAGTTGGCCGCCTGTTACCGCAAAGTGTTCCAGAGTTCGCCATTGGGTGACCCGCAGCGCACCTTGGTCAATGTGGGCAAGGCCCTCGCGGCCTACATGGAGACCCTGGTCACGGCCAGAACCCCGTTTGATGCGTTCCGGGATGGGCTGGCGGGCGTGTCGGTCGCGCCGTACCCCGCAGCAGCGCAACGCGGCCTGAAGCTGTTTGTCGGCGAGGCGGGATGCTTGGCCTGCCACCAAGGGCCCAACTTCTCCGATCAACGGTTTCACAAGGTGCTGGCAACTGAAGCTGGCAGCCCTGACAGTGCAGCCGATTCGGGCCGTCTGGCCGGGGCCGTCAGCCTCAAAAACAACCGGCTCAACCTCACGGGTGCCCACAACGACGACCCGCGCCGCGCCAACCAGCTTGCCACGCAGCGCCTGGTGGCCCGCGAGGACATGCGCGGCCAGTTCAGAACACCCAGCCTGCGCAACGTGACCACCACACCGCCGTACATGCACGATGGACGCATGGACCGCTTGCAAGACGCAGTTCGGCACGGCGGCCACGGCTTGCCTGCACCGGG
>JANYJD010000352.1 GCA_025358555.1 Rhodoferax sp. | reverse complement strand
CGCCGCCATCTTGATGCTGTTGATGAAACCCGCGCCCACTTCGGCGTCGACCAGGCCCATGGTGTAGTTGCCCAGACTGGGTTTAAGGTTGTACGGCCACAGCGTGACAAAGGACGCAAAGATGGCCATGCCCAGCATGGCGAGCACCAGGAATGCAATGGCGCAACAGTACAGCGTCATGAGTCGGTCGTACACCGGCGCCACCTTGGGAGCATAGGGAACAGCGCGCGCTGTCAGCATGGCGGTCTGGCGCTTGCTTACGTAGTTGTCCACGCCGAATGTCAGCACGGCGGGCAGCAGCAGCAGAATGGCAACCACCGCACCTTTGGCAAAGTCTTGCTGGCCAATGACCAGCTTGAAGACATCGGTGGCCAGCACGTTGAAGTTTCCGCCAATGACTTTGGGGATGCCAAAGTCGGTCATCACCAGCGTAAAGGTGACCAGCGCGGCCGAAATCAAGCCGTATTTGGCGCCCGGCAAGGTGATGGTGAAAAACTTGCGCACGGCGCTGGTGCCCATGGCGTCAGCGGCTTCATACAGACGCGCATCGGACAGGCTCAGGGCCGTTACCAGGATCATCAGCGCATGTGGAAAAACGGCGAAGCACTCGGCCACCACGATGCCAGGCGCACCATAAATCTGCTCGATCCCCACGCCCTGCATCCAGCCCTTAAGCACGCCCTGGTTGCCGAACCAATAGATCAGTGAGATGGCTGACAGCAGCGACGGAGCCAGCAAAGGGATGAGTGTGATGCCGCGGAACAGCGGCTTGAACGGCATGCAAGATCGGGTGAGCGCATAGGCAAATCCGAAGGCCAGCGGTACGGCAACCAAGGTGACTGCAGCGGACACCCAGATGCTGTTCCACAGGCTTTCCAGCAAGGCAGGCGTCCTGGCGTAGTCAATGAAGTTGTCGAACCAGATGAATTCCCCCGCCTTGCCCTGCAACGCCTGCACCAGGATGGCGAACAGCGGCATCGCCAGAAATGCTATTAACACAATAGCTACTAGTGCAATGCCAACATGGGCCAGGCGGTCAATCCAGTGCGCCTTTTGTCTGACAGGCGCTGCAGCGGTCACGGACAGCACAGCAGACATCAGAACACCTTGATGCGTTCTGGCAGCAGCTTGAGTTGCAGCCTGGAGCCCACCCGCAAAGACTGCTCTGCCAAAAAGTTGAGTGACAGGTAGACCGTGAGCGGGTGGCCGTGCAACGCATCCGCCATCACGTGCACATGGCAGAACGAACCCAGAAAATCAATCTTCTCGATGCAGGCGTCAAACACATGGGCATCGCCGGGTGCGATCGGACGGGCCAGCACATCCTCTGGACGCAGGTACACCTTGACCTCGCGGTCGGGGCCGGAATCCACCCCCCGGTCTGCCCACAGTTGCGGTAATCGCAAGGCACCGACATGCAGAGCACCTGCCGAGACACGCCCCGGCAGCGCATTGACCTTGCCCACGAAGTCCGCCACAAAGGGCGAGGCCGGCTCACGGTAGATCTCCATGGGCGTGCCCACCTGCTCAATCACGCCATGGTTCATCACCACGATGCGGTCGGCTACGCTCAAGGCTTCTTCCTGGTCGTGCGTGACCATGATGGTCGTCACACCCAGGGTTTGTTGAAGCGCGCGGATTTCCTGGCGCAACCGTACCCGCTCCAGCGCATCCAGCGCCGACAGCGGCTCGTCCAGCAGCAGCAAACCCGGCTTGGTGGCAAGGGCGCGTGCCAGTGCAATACGCTGCTGCTGGCCGCCTGAGAGCTGGCTGGGGTATTTGCCTTCACTGCCCGGCAGACCGACCAGCTTGACCAACTCTGTCACCCGCTGCCTGATTTCTGCCTTGGGCGTTTTGCGGTTGACCAGGCCATAAGCCACGTTGTCCGCCACGCTCAGGTTGGGAAATAGCGCGTAGCTCTGAAACACGATGCCGTAGTCGCGCTGGGCGGGCGGCAACAGCGAGACATTGCGCCCGCCCTGATGAACTTCACCACCGGTTTGAACTTCCAGCCCCGCGATGATGCGCAGCAGCGTTGTCTTACCGCAGCCTGAGGGCCCCAGAAAGCAGACAAACTCGCCCTTGCCAATCTCCAAATTAATGTCGTTAAGGGCAGTAAAACCCCCGAACTCCTTGCGGATGTGGCTTAGCGTGAGGAAGGAAGTTTGGGAAGGCGCAGTCATAAACTTATGGAAGAAGCGGGATGCCGCTGCGCCGGGCAGCCCCAAGCAAGGCACGGCCCCCTCGGGGGGCAGCGCAGTACACGCAGTGACAAGCGTGGGGGCTACCTCTTCTCTGTCTTGCTGTTGTACCGTTTCGTCCATTCCGCCAGAATGCGCTCCCGCTGCTCTGCGGCGTAGTTGAAATCCAGCTTGACCAGGCGCGCTTCGTAATCCTTGGGCACATTGGCCAGCGATGCAGCCACACCCGGCTGCGCTGTGATGGCGAAGTTCTTGCCATACAAAATCATGGCGTCTTTGCTGGAAGCCCAGTCGGCCAGTTTTTTGGCGGCATCCATTTTCTTGGTGCCTTGGTGGATGGCAAACGCTTCCAGGTCCCAACCCAGTCCTTCTTTTGGGAACACCAGGTCAATCGGTGCGCCCTTGGCCTTGTTGGCGTTCCCCCGGTATTCAAACGAGATGCCAACGACAAACTCGCCGCTGGCCGCCATGTTGCAGGGCTTTGAGCCCGAGTGCGTGTACTGCGCAATGTTGTCGTGCAGGCCGTCCATGTACTTCCAGCCGCCGCCCTGGCCGTTCTGATCGCCAAACAGCGTCAGCCAGGCCACCACGTCAAAATAACCGGTGCCGCTGGAGGCCGGGTTGGGCATGACGATCTGGCCCTTGTAGGCGGCCTTGGTCAGGTCTTTCCAGGTTTCGGGTTTGGGAATATTTTTCTTTTGAGCCTCAACCGTGTTGAAGCACACGGTTGCCCCCCAAACGTCCATGCCCCACCAGGCTGGCACTTTTCGGGTATCTCGGTACTTCATCATGATCGCGTCCAGGTTCAACGGCGCGTAGGGAACCAGCATGCCTTGCTTGTCCAGCAACGCCAGACTCGAAGCCGCCACGCCCATCACCACATCGGCCTGGGGGTTGGCCTTTTCGGCCAGCAGCTTGGCGGTAATGACGCCCGTGGAGTCCCTCACCCACTTTATTTCGATGTCGGGATAGACCTTGTTAAAGCCATCAGCATACGCCTTGATCTGATCAGTCTCCAACGCGGTGTAAACCAGCAACTGGGTTTTCTGGGCCGAGGCCATACCTGCCAGCGCCAGCAAGCCGCCACACATCAAGGATTTGGCCAAGGTCTTGGCGAGGGTGGACAAACGCATTCGAAGCTCCTTTAATCAAAAGTAAAAGTTGCAAAGCTGATGATGCTGAGACCTAGCAGTGACGGTGTGATGACAACGCAAGGTGCTGAGGTAATTCGACCTGACTTCATTTAACTTCCACCGTTACAACTTGTCAATTGTTATTTGTAGATTGTTGACAATTTTTTGTTTTATGCTTCAATAGATGCCATGAGTGCTATGCCGAACCCTTTTCAGCCTCTTCACCCGACCATCGCGCTGCTGCAAACCAGCTCGCTGACCACCGTGGTGCAGCAGGAAATCGAGCGCGCGATTCTGGTGGGTGAATACGCGCCCGGCAGCAAGCTGATTGAAGCCGCGCTGGCCATCAAAATGGGTGTGTCACGCGGCCCTGTGCGCGAGGCCTTTCGCATGCTGGACGAAGCCGGTCTGGTGCGCACCGAGAAAAACCGAGGCGTGTTCGTGCGAGACATCCCCATGGATGAAGCCGTCGAGATTTTCGACCTGCGTGCCGTCATGGATGAGCTGGTGGGGCGCCAGCTCGCCGCAAAAATCACAACACCCCAGCTCAAGGAAATACGCGATCTGGTCAGCGAGATGGAGAAAGCAGTCAAGCTGGAAGACGCCTACAACTACCATTTGCTAAACCTGAAGTTTCACGACCGTCTGGTTGAGATGGCAGGCAACCGCAAACTGACCGATATCTACCGCAAGCTGATCAAGGAACTGTCGCTGTTTCGCCGCCTTAACCTGGCCGATGGCTGGCTCATGCCGATCTCGGCAGGCGAGCACCGCGCCATCGTCAAGGCGATTGCGTCGGGTGACGCCGACAAGGCCGGCCGCGCCATGTTTGACCATGTGATGGAGAGCAAAGAGCGCACGATATCGAACGACCTGCGCCGCCAATCGCGCGCGCCCACAGCCGTGACCCTTGCCACCCCAAGGGCCTGACCTTACCCGACCAGAATCTAAAAGACTTTTATGGCCTCCGCAATTTCAAATATTCCCGCCGATGTTTCCGTGAATGGGCGGACTTACAAAATGGCCCGCCAGCCCGTCGTCGTGGTCTGTGTGGACGGCTGCGAGCCCGACTACCTGGCGCAGGCCGTGGCCACCGGCCACATGCCCTGGCTCAAGGGCACCCTGGACACAACTCTGGCCAAAGGCACAGGCCTGATCGCCGACTGCGTGGTGCCCAGCTTCACCAACCCCAATAACCTGTCCATCGTGACCGGCGTGCCGCCCAGCGTGCACGGCATCTGCGGCAACTACCTGTTTGACGTGGCCAGCGGTACCGAAGTCATGATGAACGACCCCAAGTGGCTGCGCGCACCTACGCTGCTGGCGGCATTGGCCGACGCCGGGCAGTCGATGGCCGTGGTCACCGCTAAAGACAAGCTGCGTGCGCTGCTGGGCCATCAGATGAAGGGCATCTGCTTTTCAGCCGAGAAGGCTGATCAGGCCACGGTCGAAGTCAACGGTATCGACGACCTGCTGGCGTTGGTGGGCAAGCCGCTGCCCAGCGTGTACAGCGCCGATCTGTCGCAGTTCGTGTTTGCAGCGGGTGTCAAGCTCATGCAAAAGCACAAGCCCGATGTGATGTACCTCTCCACCACCGACTACGTGCAACACAAGCACGCACCGGGCACCGCCGGTGCCAACGCCTTCTACGCCATGATGGATGCCTACCTGGGCCAGCTTGAA
>JANYJD010000081.1 GCA_025358555.1 Rhodoferax sp. | reverse complement strand
TTGCAGCGGCAGTCGCAATCACCGTTGCCACCGTGCTGCTGGTGGTCAACTTCATGGGCGGCGAAAAGAAAATACAGCAGCGCATTGAGCGGCTGTATTCACTTGAAGACCCGCGCTTCATGCATGAGTTGGGCGTGCTGCTGGGGCCGCAGTTCCTGGCTGGCAACCGGCATCAGGTGCTGCTCAATGGCGACCAGATTTTCCCGCCGATGCTTGCCGCCATCCGCAGCGCCCAGAAATCCATCACCTTTGAAACCTATATTTACTGGTCAGGCGACATTGGCCGCGAGTTTGCAGATGCGCTTGCAGAGCGGGCGCGCCAGGGCGTGAAGGTGCATGTGCTGCTGGACTGGGTGGGCAGTGCCAAGGTGGATGAGAAATTTGTCGATCAGTTGACGGCAGCAGGCGTGCAAATCCGCAAATTCCACCCGCCGCATTGGTCGCACCTGGGCCGGCTGAACAACCGCACCCACCGCAAGCTGCTGGTGGTGGATGGGCGCACCGCCTTCACCGGCGGCGTGGGCATTGCGCCGCAGTGGACTGGCAACGCGCAAGACCCCGAGCATTGGCGTGACACGCATTTCCAGGTGGAAGGGCCGGTGGTGGCGCAAATGCAGGCGGTGTTCCTGGACAACTGGATCAAAGTGACCGGGGATGTGCCGCACGGCCCCGATTACTTTCCCGTGCTGGCACCTGCGGGCCCAGCTTTTGCGCAAGTGTTCAGCAGTTCCCCCAGTGGCGGCAGCGAGGGCATGCAGCTGATGTACCTGCTGGCCATCACCGCTGCATCGCGCTCGATCGACCTGTCTGCCGCGTATTTTGTGCCAGACGCTCTGTCGGCGCGTGCGCTGGTGGAGGCGATGGCGCGCGGCGTCAAGCTGCGCATAGTGGTGCCCGGCGAGCACATTGACAGCGAGACCGTGCGCAGCGCATCGCGTGCCACGTGGGGGCCGCTGCTGGCGGCCGGCGCCGTGATTGCCGAATACCGCCCCACCATGTACCACTGCAAGGTGATGATCGTGGATGACCTGCTGGTGTCGGTCGGCTCCACCAATTTTGACAACCGCTCGTTCCGCCTCAACGACGAGGCCACGCTGAATATCATGGATGCCGGTTTTGCGAAGCAGCAGCGGGCGGTGTTTGAGGCGGATCTGGCGCTGTCACGCCCCATCAGCCTTGCCGAGTGGCAAGACCGGCCACTCACCGAAAAAATTGGGGAATGGCTGTCATCGCTGCTGCGCTCGCAGCTATAGAGTAATTCCATTTCTAAATCGTTCGTGAAGTAGGCGCACCGACGAAGATAGTGCTGTAGCACGGCTAGAAGGTGCAACGACCTGCACGGATGATTTAGAAATGGAATAACGCGTGTCAATTGACGGATGGGGCGACCTGCTGGTGCGTATACGGCTGCCAGTCACCGGGCCGTTGCGCCAGCCGGTCAGCCACTACGCGCAACACCGATGGGTTCCATCCCATGCCAATGTGGCTGCCCTGGATCTCGATGTCCTGCACGCCTGCGCGGCGGTGCGGGTGGCGGCAACTCTGCCAGGCGACGATGCCGTCGGAGCGGCTGTAGATTGACGTGGTCGGCACAGGCGGCGCGGTGCGCAGTCGATGGCTCAAATCCTCGTCAAAAGCGGGCGTGTTGCTGGAAAGCAGCCGGTACAGCCAGCCCACATTGGTGTGGTCGGCGTCTGCGTTGAACGGCGTGCCGATGGTGATGACCTGGCGCACAAGGCCGGGCATAAGTTTGGCAAGTTCCCGTGCGTAGAGGCCGCCCAGGCTCCAGCCGATCAGGGTGGCGGTCTGGCGATGGTCTTTGAGCAATTCGGTGCTGTGCGCTGCCAGGTCACGCAGCCAGGCATCCACCTCGCCCTGCGGCCCGGTGTTGTATCCCCGGCCCCAGTCAAATGCGGTGTACCCCAGCGATTCACAGACCTTGCGCAAGGGCGCGACCGATTTGCCGTCGGCCCCGAGGCCGGGAAAGATCAGCACCGGATGCCCGTCGCCGGTGGCAGGCGCGGCATTCGGCATGAGCTTGTGCGACAGGAATTCGAGGGCTGCGCGCCAAGGCTCTGCGCCCAATAGGGCGAGGGATGGGCGTTTGACGGGGAACGTGAGTGATGGTGTCATGATGTTCAACGGATGAATGAGTCAATCGTGAACACGATGGTCGCTGGTGTTAATAGACAGTGCCATCCGATGACGCGCCGACGTGGCGTAGGACGGCACCGCCCGGCTTATGCGCAATTTTCCAGGGCGCCGCTGCTATCGGTGTTTGCCTACATAATTCAGGCGCTGGCCTGAGGGCTTCCGTGGCAAGCCGTCAGGTCAATGGTCAGCATGCCGCCGAGGCCCCGCCCAGCGAAAGTCGTGTGCCAGCGCAATTTCTTACCGCCCAACCGCACTCACGCGCGCTGCATTATCCTCAAGTGCTTTGTGGGAAAAACTGCGCCGATACGCCATGCCAATTCATGTTGCCGACACCTTGCTGACCTCGTTGCATGCCGCGCTGATTGCGCAGGGCAGCGCGTGGGCCAATGCGCCTCTGGAACGCCTCAAGGACAAAGGCCTGGCCCACGACCATGTGCGCCTGTGCGGCACCGGCGTGCTGGCGCGCATCCCCAAGCAGAGCCAGTTGCAGCTCAGCGCGCAAGACAACCTGGCCTACCAGCGCGCCTGTTTTGAGCGCGCCAGCGTGGCAGGCCATGCGCCGCACCTGCGTGGCGTGCTGCCGCCTTCGTTGCACCTGCCGCGAGGCGCATTGCTGGTTGAAGAAATCATTGGGCGCAATGCCACGCTGCCTGTAGATCTGGGGCTGATCGTGCAGGCGCTGGCGTCAATCCATGCGCTGCCGCTGCCCGATTCGGCGCAGCGGCTTCCGCTGATCAATGCGCCTGACCCGCTGCAGGCGATGCTGGACGAGGTGTATGAGCAGGCGCGGCATGTGCCGGTGGCCGCTGTGGGAAGCGATGTTGAGTCGGTCATCGATGCCGGGCTGGCGCGGCTGCGCGAAGCATGTGCGCAGGTTGCCCGCCCGCCACGCCACCTGATTGCGTTTGACGGGCACCCGGGCAACTTCATCATCCGCAGCGGCGGCGGCATAGCGAGTGGTTCTCAGGCCGAGGCCGTGCTGGTCGATCTTGAGAAATGCCGCTACAGCTACCCCGGCCTGGACTTGGCCCACGCCACGCTGTACACCTCAACCACCTGGGATCTCGACTCCCACGCGGTGCTGGATGTGGCTGATGTGGTGGGCGCGTATTCAACGTGGGGCGCTGCGGTCGGCGTGCAGGCGGCGCACGCTGCACAAGCCTGGCATGTGCCGCTGCGCCGCGCCATGTGGCTGTGGTCCATCACCTGGTGCGCCAAATGGCGGGCGCTGTCGTGCGAAGCGGCGCACGTGTCTGCCGATGGCGAAGACTGGTCTACCGAGCACAGCGGCAGCGCGCTGGTGGTCCACGTGCGCGGTCGCGTTGACCATTACTTAAGCCCCGCCGTGGTGGCGCGGGTTCTGGCGGAGTTTGATGCGCTGGACCAGGCTTTAGGAAGATTTTGAATTTGCAAATTGTGATGCCGGTGCTCAATGAGGGCGACACGCTACAGGCAAGTTTGCACGCGCTGCAGCCCTTGCGCCAGCGCGGCGCCAAACTGGTGGTGGTGGACGGTGGCAGCACCGACAACAGCTGGGCCCTGGCCCGCGCGCTGGCAGACCAGGTGCTGCTGGCCCCGCGGGGCCGGGCGGCGCAGATGAATGCAGGTGCCAGAGATTGCGATGCCGGTGTGCTGCTGTTTTTGCATGCCGACACCCGATTGCCACAGGACGCGGACCGTCTGATAGCCCAGGCCTTGGAAACGGGGGTTGATCCTGGGCATTCTTGGGGCCGCTTCGACGTGCGCATCGACGGCGCGCATTTAATCCTTCGTGTGGTTGAACGCCTCATGAACCTGCGCTCGCGCCTGACCGGCATCGCCACGGGCGATCAGGCCATATTTGTGCGGCGTGAGGTGTTGGAGCGCGTCGGCGGCTTCGCGGATCTGCCGTTGATGGAAGACATCGAACTCTCAAAGCGCCTCAGAAAACTCGGCCCGCCCGCGTGCATCAAGCTGCCCGTAACTACCTCGGCCCGCCGCTGGCAGCAGCATGGCGTGTGGCCTTCCATCTTGCTGATGTGGCGGCTGCGGCTGGCGTATTTTCTGGGTGCAAGCCCGCACGCACTGGCGTTGCGGTATGGCTACGCGCCCAGGCCTGAACCCGCTGCTGCGGCATTCGCCATCCTCGCCAAAGCGCCCGTGGCGGGCCTGGCGAAGACGCGGCTCCTCCCGGTGCTGGGCGCTGCCGCTGCGGCGCGGGCGCAGCGGCGATTTACCCTCAATACCTTGCAGGTTACCAGCCAGACCGCGCTCGGCCCTGTGACTCTATGGTGCGCACCCAATGCAGATCACCGTTTTTTCCGAGCTGTGCAAAGGACCACTGGAATGGTGTGCATCAACCAGCCGCAAGGCGACATTGGCGCGCGCATGCGGCATGCCTTCGAGCAGCACTTTGCCCACCATGCCAAAGGCCCCTTGGTGCTGGTGGGAACCGATTGCCCTGGGCTCGCACCCGGCCACCT
>JANYJD010000016.1 GCA_025358555.1 Rhodoferax sp. | reverse complement strand
AGCTGCGCTATCTGGTCGGGCTTGGCATCTTGCCCCAGAAGAAACACGACAGGGTCGCCCACGTACTGGAACAGCATGAAGGCGATGAATGCCACCACCACCATCACGATGACGGCCTGGATCAGGCGCTGCAGTACAAAGGCGAGCATGGGTGGGGGTAAATCGGAAAACGCTAATTTAGCAGTGCAAGTGCCGTGCCGATACGGGGGTTTCCATGATGGCCCTAGGAGATCAACCTGAAGCGCGCTGGCAGTAGTAAACTGTGACGGTGGAAAACATTGACAACCTGATTTTGGAGCATTTGCGCATCATCCGTTCTGACCTGTCTACGGTGAAGGATGATGTACGCGAAATCAAAACGCGAGTGACCAGCCTGGAAGGTGCAGTAGGTGGATTAAAACGTGATTCAGGCGATCTGTATACCGAAGTCGCCGCGCAGCACGGTCGCTATGACCGGTTGAATGACCGCATCGAAAAAATCGAACGTCGGCTCGATCTGGTAAGTTGATTCCACAGTCTCGGGCAACGCGCCAGGAGGTCACCGCCTTGCCAACCGTAGCGGTCCATACCACGCTGTAGCGGTGCTGTGGGTGTTGTCCGTATCGGTCATGATGCCGATGCCGATCAAGGCGCCCGGCGGCTCGCCAAAAGCATACTCAAAATCCGCGCGGATATTGCGCTCATAGTCGAGCCACTGGTTCAGGTTTTTCGAGCCTGACTCGATCACGATTTTGCGGATGCGGTCGGTGCGCGGGCTGAAGATGACGGTGCCCGGCGGGCGGGTGTTGCACCACACATACATCAAGGTGGCGAACGGCAGGGGCTCGCCTGTGAGGGTATGCGACAGCTCTGACAACATGGCGTTTTTGTTTGAAAAACGGCTGCGGTCGCCGTCAAAGGCCAGCACGATGCGCACCGGCGAATCGTCCAATTGGCGCAGCGCCATGTCGGCTTGGGCGATCAGTGCGGGGACTTTCCAGGAGAACTTGACGTCGCCCAGATCATCGGGTGAGATGCGCACTTTCTGGCGCAGCATGCTGGCGGAACCGTTGGATTGCGCCCACATTGCGTCGCGACCTTCCATGCGTACAGGCGTGAAGGTGTTCATCCGCTTGCCGGGCAGCTTGAAATGGCTCCAACTGGAAGGGGCGACGCGTGTGATGGCACTGGGCGGGTTGATATTGGCGACCTGGCTGGCAACGGCCCAAGGGCTTGCGGAAAGGTCTGACAGCGGGTCTGCAGGCTTCAGGGTCGAACACGCCCCGAGCAACAAGCTGCAAAGAAGACTGCCGATCACGCAAAACTGTAGCCCATGCCTGGGCGATGGTTTCTCTGGAAGAAACGCCATATTGATTTTTCTAATGTGACGACACAATCCAACGACAAAAAAATGCCGCCAAACTTGCGTTTGGCGGCATTTGCTTTTCCAAATCAAAGCTGGCGCGGGGCCAGCCTTAGGTCAGAGCCGATTAGAACGAGTGAGCAATGCCCACGTCGAACAGGGACTGGTTGCTCAGATTGGCATTCTTGCGGGTGATGTTAGCCAAGTCGGTATAGATAGCCGTGCGCTTGCTCAGAGCGTAGTTCAGGCCCAGGCCGATCTTCGACTCGTTCAGTGCGCCAGATGCGCCATTGAAGTTCCAACGGCTGTAACCAGCGCGTACGGTTGCAGCGCCAAACGGTGCGCTCACAGCCAGCACGTAGTCCTTAATGTTGCCACCAGCTGCGACTTGGGTGCCAGAAGCCGTAGCCAAGTAGGTCATGCCAACGCGATCAGCGGCGTCGGACGAGCCTTTGATGTTGCCGTAGCCAGCCCACAGCTTCACAACACCCAAGTCATAGTTGGCACCCAATTGCACCAAAGTGTCATTCACGCGGTTACGCTCGTAGCCAAGCATGGCGTTCAGGGGACCGTTGCTGTAAACCCCTGCCAAGGCAATGTGCGTTTGACCCGTTGGGCCTTTCAGGAAGCCCTTGCTGAAGTTGACGTTGAAGCCGCCAAAGTTGGGTGACGAGTAGAAAATCATGTTGCCAACGCGACCTTCGCCGCCTTGGACGTAGTCGGAGGCAAAGCCGCTGGCGTAGTTGACGGTGGCGACCGTGGTCACGAACCAGGGGTCAATAATGCCGCCGTTAGGCAACGAAACGGCCGTCAGCCAACGACCGAGTTTGACCGATCCGAAACCGCCGCGCAGGCCCACGGTGGACTCACCCTGGAACAGGGGACGCGAGGTGGGAACGGCAGCGGGAACACCAACGCCAGCAGCACCGTTGAGGCCGATGGTGGGACCGCCGCGCTCGTTGGTGCCCGTAGTTGGGTCTAGACGCAACTGGAATGCGAAAGTGGCAGCCAAGCCGCCGCCCAGATCTTCCACGCCTGAGAAGATGATGCGGTTGTTATTGCCAAAAGCAAGTGCGTACTTTTCAGTGCCCATATTGCCGGCGTTTGAGTTGTTGTACACCAGGCCAACGTCTGCAACGCCGGAGATGGTCACGCTGGATTGTGCGAATGCGCTCACGGATGCCAGAGCAGCCAGTGCGACGAGGGTTTTTTTCATTTCAAGTTTCTCCAAGGTTAAACATAGGGCGCCGATTGAGACTAAAGGCTCCCCGGGCCAACCTCCTATTTCAGGAAGTTGGGTTGATTGAACCAGAGGCAGGGAAACTTGGCAAAGGAAATGACCCTAAAAATTTACAAACACGGTGCTTTCGTTGCGGGGTCACAACAGGTGAAACTCCGGGATCGAAAACCCGGGTGATTCAAGCAAAAACAAGGGTCTTCAGCGCTTGTTTTTAACCTTGGCCGATGAGATGTCATACAATTTGTCTAACAACATCACAAACACTTGTTTGCGAGGATACCTATGGCCGCCCTTTCCTTGGTGACTTCTCGTGAGGTCATCCACAATTTTTCCGCCGTGGCCGCACGCGTGGCCGCCGGCGAAGATCTGACCGTCACCCGGTACGGCAAACCCTTGCTGAAGCTGGTGCAAGTGCCTGATATGAAGATGAGCCATCAGGAACGGAAAGCGTGGGTGCAAAAGATACTGGCGATGAGAATGACGCATCCGCTAAGCAAAAAATTTGAGCGCAGCGATGCCTACGACGAGTGACCCACCCTGGACAGTGGACACGGACATTCTTGTATACGCCACTGGGTCAGACCACTCGGCTGCGAATCAGCCTCTTGAACAAACCACAAAGCAACCCGCAAAGCAACGTATTGCCAGGCAGCTTCTGGCCCGCCTCGGCCTTCAAGATCAGGCGCTCCTGGTGGGCCAGGTGATGGGCGAATTTGTGAATGTGATGTTGCGAAAAAGGGCGATGTCCCACTTGCAAGCAAGAGAAGCCGCCGTTTTGCTGTCGCGGGGTGTACGCGTGTTAGGCGCGTCCGCAGAGGCGTACGCGCAAGCTTGGGAGCTGGTTGGAAAGCATCAATACCAAATGTGGGACGCTTTGATCATTGCCATCTGCGCTGAACACGGGGTCAAGACGCTTTATTCAGAAGACGCCGGTTCGTTGAAGCGGCCTTTGGGGGTTCACATCATCAATCCCTTTGCTGAAATCGACTGAACGGACTGAATTGGATATAAATCGTGATTGATACCACCCTTGCCACTTTTGACAATGCCCTGCGCATCCTGTTTGCGACCCCGCACGCCACCCACCCATGCCCCACCTTGCCCGAGCAGGCGACGCAGCTCTCAGCCACTGAAAAGGCCCACGCGGGCGCCCTGATGCGGGTCAACCACGTGGGCGAGGTATGCGCGCAGGCGCTTTACGCGGCGCAGGGGCTAGCTACTAAAAATGAAGCGCTTAAGGCCCATTTCGCAAAAGCCAGCGCGGAAGAAACCAACCACCTGGCGTGGACCAGCGCTAGGCTGGACGAGCTGGGTGCGCGGCCTTCTTTGCTCAACCCGCTGTGGTACGCCGGCGCGTTTGCCATGGGCCTTGTGGCCGGTCGGCTGGGCGACAAAATCAGCCTGGGTTTCGTGGTGGAGACCGAAAAACAGGTGGAAGCCCATCTGCAAAGCCATTTGACCCTGCTGCCCGCCAACGACCACGCCTCGCGCGCCATGGTGGCGCAAATGCGCGACGACGAAGCGCGCCATGCTGTGGATGCGCAAAAAGCTGGTGCGCTGGAACTGCCGCAGCCGGTGAAAGACCTGATGCGCGCGGCGGCGAAGGTGATGACGACGGTGGCGTACCGGGTTTAAATGGTCAAGCCTCCACCAGCTCAAAACTCGTCGAAATAGCCGCCGTCTTGCCCAGCATGATGCTGGCCGAGCAGTATTTGTCGTGGCTCATGGCGATGGCGCGTTCCACGGCGACAGCGGAGATGCCCTTGCCCGTGACTGTGAAATGCATATTGATGGCGGTGAATATTTTGGGGTCCACCAGGGCGCGCTCGGCGCTTAAGTGGACCGAGCAGCCGCGCACGTCGTGTCTGCCGCGTTTGAGGATCAGCACCACGTCATAGGCGGTGCAGCCGCCTGCACCGGCTAGAAAAGTCTCCATGGGGCGTGGCGCCAGGTTTTGTCCGCCGTTTTCGGGCTTGGCGACATCGGGCGCGCCGTCCATCACCAGCGTGTGGCCGCTGCCGGTTTCCGCCAGAAACCCCATGCCGGACCGCGTGCCGGTGTTGCCGGTCCAGCTGACTGTGCATTCCATGCTGATTTACCTTGATTTACCTTGAGTAGGGAGCCTACAGTCTGTTTAAAAACTGCCATGATTCTGTCATGGGCAGTAGAAATATGATTTCATGCTTTAATTGACATCAATAAAAGCATTGATTTACATGTTTATTTAAATGTTTCTTGACTTAAGGAGCCCTGCATGGATGCCGTTTTAAGCAATTTTGCCGTTAGCGTGACCGACCTGAAACGCAATTACGCGGCCATTCTGAAGGAGGCCGAAGAGGGCCCGATTGCGGTGCTGAACCACAACCGCCCCGCGGCCTATTTGCTATCTGCGGCGCATTACGAACGCCTGATAGCGCACCTGGAAGACCTGGAAGACGCGCAGTTGGCGCGGGAACGTGCCGAGGGCCCGTTTGTCGAGGTCGCGCTGGATGAGCTTTGACAAAAATGGGCTTTAAGCTGAATTTCCATGTTTTGGCGCTGAGAGAATGGCAACGGCTCGATGGCAGCGTGCGCGACACTTTCAAGAAAAAGCTGGCCGAACGCCTGACCGATCCGCGTGTGCCGCAAAGTGCCCTTCACGCCTTGAAAGACTGCTACAAAATCAAGCTCGTCAGTCTGGGCTTCAGGCTGGTATACAGAGTGGATGGCGGCGAGATTTTTGTCACCGTGATCGCCGCAGGCAAACGCCAGAAAAACAAGGTTTACCAAGCTGCTGAACAACGGCTCTGAGCGCTTGGAAATCAACAATACAAGATAAATCACATGGAAAAAGACACGCCAGGCAAGACGCGCAAACGCCTCACCCCCGCCGACTACCTGAAAAAGATTTTGACTGCCCGCGTTTACGACGTGGCCGTAGAGTCTGCACTGGAGCCCGCCAAATCTTTGAGCAAGCGCCTGCACAACACCGTGCTTTTGAAGCGCGAAGACCAGCAGTCGGTGCACAGCTTCAAACTGCGCGGGGCCTACAACAAAATGGCGCATTTAAGCCCAGCGCAGTTGAAAAAAGGCGTGATTTGCGCCTCGGCCGGCAACCACGCGCAGGGCGTGGCGCTGAGCGCGCGCAAGCTGGGCAGCCGCGCTGTGATCGTCATGCCCACCACCACGCCGCAGCTCAAAGTGGACGCGGTGCGCGGGTTTGGCGGCGAGGTGGTGCTGTTTGGCGACAGCTATTCAGATGCCTACACCCACGCCGTAGGGCTGGAAAAAGCCCAGGGCCTGACCTTTGTCCACCCGTTTGACGACCCCGACGTGATCGCCGGCCAGGGCACGATTGCCATGGAAATCCTGCGCCAGTTGCAAAGCCTGGGCGGGCCGGGCGCTGGCCGGCTTGACGCGGTTTTTGTGGCCATTGGCGGCGGCGGGCTGGTATCGGGCGTGGCCAATTACATCAAGGCTGTGCGCCCCGAGATCAAGGTGATTGGCGTGCAGATGAGCGATTCAGACGCGATGACGCAGTCTGTTGCTTCTAAAAAAAGAGTGACGTTGCCCGACGTGGGGCTGTTTTCCGACGGCACGGCAGTCAAGCTGGTGGGCGAGGAGACGTTTCGCATCGCGCGCCATCTGGTCGATGAATTCATCATTGTGGACACTGACGCCGTGTGCGCGGCGATCAAAGATGTGTTTGTGGACACCCGCAGCATTGTGGAGCCCGCAGGTGCTTTGGGCGTGGCCGCCATCAAGCAGTACGTCGCCACCCACAAAACCAGGGGCGAGACCTACGCCGCCATTTTGTGCGGCGCCAACATGAATTTTGACCGCCTGCGCTTTGTGGCCGAGCGCGCCCTGGTAGGCGAAGAGCGCGAGGCGCTGTTTGCCGTGACGATTCCCGAAGAGCGGGGCAGCTTCAAGCGCTTTTGCGGGCTGATTGGCAATTTGCCAGGCGGCGTGCGCTCGGTGACCGAATTCAACTACCGCATCAGCGACTCTGCCAGCGCCCATGTGTTTGTGGGCCTGACCACCCACGGCAAAGGCGAGAGCGCAAAAATCGCCGCCAATTTCAGCAAGCACGGCTTCAAGGCGCTGGATTTGACGCACGACGAGCTAGCCAAAGAACACATCCGCCACATGGTGGGCGGGCATTCGGCGCTCTCAAAAGACGAGCGATTGATGCGCTTTGTGTTCCCCGAGCGGCCCGGCGCGCTGATGAAGTTTTTGAGCCTGATGCGCCCGGGCTGGAACATCAGCCTGTTCCATTACCGCAACCAGGGTGCAGACTATGGCCGCATTCTGGTCGGCTTGCAGGTGCCAGAAGCGGACGACAAGGATTTTGACAAATTTCTGCAGACGCTGGGCTACCCGTATGTGGAAGAAACCAGCAACCCGGTGTACCGGATGTTTTTGCAGCAATAATTGGAAATTTATGCCTACTTTCCGAGAAAAAGGCCTGTAGCCCTCGTCCAGTGTGCATAAGCAGCTACTTTTTTTGTAGTAATCGGCTGGCGGACAACTTGCCTGGATTCGTCAGGATTCACCGGGATTGCCTCACGGACATTTCGAGTCATGTCAACTCACTTGGGCAGCGGCGGCAACTCCAGCGTCAGGCTGGCGGGCCCCTGCAGGCTGTCAGCCAGCACGGCGCGCCGGGGCGCAACGGACTGCAACACCAGTGCGTCGTCAACCCGTGCGCCCACCCGGTAGGGCCGGGCTGGTTTGCCGTCGATGGAGATCAGCGCGGCGCCGCCACGGCTGCGGTTTGCCACCACACCCACCAGCGACAGCCGGCCGGCCACGCTGGCAGCCACCACTACCGCTTGTGGCGCGGCCACGGCATTGCCGCCGCCCAGGGCGCGGGCCAGCGCCTGCGGATCGGTGGGCGCGGCATCAGCCACCGCCAGCGACGCAGCCGCAGAAGACGCCCCGGGGCCTGACCACTTCAGGCCCCAGTAAACCGCACTGGCCCCGGCCAGCCCCGCCAGCAAAAACGCAGCGCTGCGGGGCCACCAGAGGCTTTGAGGATTCCTTTGGGGATTCGTGGACATCAGGCGATTATCATGGAACCTTGCAGGCGATGCCCCGGTCAGAGCCCCACACCCCAGCGACACATTTATGAGAGCAATGAGGATGACAATCACCCCGCAAAATTGGCCCACCCCGCTGCCACGCGCAACCAGGCGCCTCACGGCGGGCTGGCTTCAAGTCCGGCCGACGCAGGCAATCGGCGCAATGCACCGGGGACTGAAACACGCTTTGCAGCGCGGCTTCACGCTGATCGAGCTGATGGTGGTGCTGGTCATCATTGGCGTGCTGGCCGCGCTGATCGTGCCCAACGTGCTGGACCGTGCTGACGACGCCCGCGCCACGGCAGCCAAGACCGACGTCACCAATTTGATGCAGGCGCTTAAGCTCTACCGGCTGGACAACCAGCGCTATCCCACTGCCGAGCAGGGCCTGCAAGCGCTGGTGGCCAAGCCGACGAGCGGGCCGATTCCCGCAAGCTGGAAACCCTACCTCGACAAGCTCCCCAACGACCCCTGGGGCCGCGCCTACCAGTACCTCAACCCCGGCGTGAAGGGCGAGATTGATGTGCTGTCGTTCGGCGCAGACGGCCAAGCCGGGGGCGAGGGCAAGAATGCGGATGTCGGAAGCTGGCAGTAGTGTGGCCCCCACGGTCGCCCACTGCGTGTGGCTCCCTGCCCCCCGAGGGGGCCGCATTTCGCCTAGGGGCGGCCCGTCGGCGAAACAGTCCCCCACGGTCGCCCACTGCGTGTGGCTCCCTGCCCCCCGAGGGGGCCGCATTTCGCCTAGGGGCGGCCCGTCGGCGAAACAGTCCCCCACGGTCGCCCACTGCGCGTGGCTCCCTGGACCTGCCAACGCCAGAGGCATCGGCCCTTCACGCGGCTTCACCCTGCTGGAGCTGCTGCTGGTCGTGGCGATCATTGCGGTGGCTTCTGCGGGGGTGAGTTTTGCGCTGCGCGATTCGGGGCAGACGCTGCTTGAGCGCGAGGCGCTGCGGCTGGCGGCGCTGCTGGAGTCGGGGCGCTCGCGCTCGCTGACCAGCGGCGTGCCAGTGCGCTGGCGCAGCACCGCGTCGGGGTTTGTTTTTGACGGTCTGCCTGCGGGCACCCTGCCTGATGTCTGGCTGGCCAAAGACATTGCAACGCAGGGCGCAGCCAGCCTGCTGCTGGGCCCCGAACCCATCATCGGCCCGCAAAGTGTGAGGCTTGTTTCAACCAGCCAGCCGGGGCGCTCGGTCAGCGTGTCGACCGATGGTGTGCGGCCGTTTTCGGTGCAATCTGCTGGAGCGCCATGAGTCGCCATCCAGCGCAATGCGGCTTCACGCTGGTCGAGGTGCTGGTGGCGCTCAGCATCGTGGCCATTGCGCTGACGGCTGGCACGCAGGCCACACTCTCGCTCACGCGCAATGCCGAGCGCCAGTCTGACGTGCTGCTGGCCCATGTGTGCGCCGAGAACGAGATGGTCCGCGCGCGCCTGTCCAGGCAGATGCCCGGCGTGGGCGACACGCGGACCGACTGTGAGCAGGCCGGCCACATTTTTGCCGTCGCCGTGTCGGTGCGGCCCACGCCCAACCCCAATTTCCGGCGGATTGATGCGGAGGTTTTCAACGGTGACTCGCCCGTGCTCAAGCTGTCCACCGTAGTGGGACAGTTTTGAGGCGCATAAACAGACCTCCCCGCAACCGGTGTCTGCGTTGCAACGGCTTCACGCTGATTGAACTGCTGGTGGCCGTGAGCATCATGGCGTTGATGGCGCTGCTGAGCTGGCGCGGGCTGGACGGCATGACGCGCGCGCAGGGCCAGCTTGCGCAGCGCGCCGATGAAGTCCTCACGCTGCAAGCCGGGCTGAACCAGTGGGCCACCGATCTGGACGCCGTGGTGCAACTGCCGCAAACCCAGGCGCTGGAGTGGGATGGCCGCGCGCTGCGCATGACGCGGCGCAAGGCGGCTGTGCCGAATTTTGCGGCGAATTCACCCCCGAATTCAGGCTCCAACGGCGCGGTCAACGCCTCCGCCAGCGGGACCGACGCTGCCTCTGCTGAAGGCATCCTCGTCGTGGCCTGGGCGCGCCGCGACATTGACGGCAACGGCCAGTGGCTGCGCTGGCAGTCACCCCCGCTTAAAACCCGGGGCGACGTGCAAACCGCGTGGGGCCTGGCAGCGCAGTGGGCGCAAAACCCCGGTGACGAAGAAAAAAGGCGCGAAGTACGGGTGGGCGCCCTGGCGCAGTGGCAGATCTTTTTCTACCGGGGCGGTGCCTGGGCCAATCCGCTGTCCAGCACCGGCACGCCGTTGCCGGGTGTTGCTGGCGTGTTGCTCGGCGTGGGCGCGCCGGCCGGCGTGGACGTGTCCGTTCCGGATGGTGTGCGGCTGGTGATGACTCTACCACCCGGCCAGGCGCTCAGCGGCGTGATTACCCGCGATTGGGTGCGGCCGACGCTGGGCGGAGGCAAGTCATGAAACGTGGCCCCCACGGTCCTTCACTTCGTGTGGTCCCTTCCCCCCGAGGGGGCCGCATTGTGCCTAGGGGCGGCCCGTCGGCAAAACATCCTCTTCGATCGCGCGCCCAACGCGGCGCCGCCATTCTCACGGCGATGCTGGTGGTCACGCTGGTGGCTACGCTGGCGTCTGCGGCGCTGTGGCAGCAGTGGCGCAGTGTGGAGGTGGAAGCGGCGCAGCGCGCCCGCGTGCAGTCGTCCTGGATTCTGGTGGGCGCGCTGGACTGGGCGCGGTTGATCTTGCGGGAAGACGCGCGCTCTGGCGGGGCCGACCATCTGGCCGAGCCTTGGGCGGTGCCGCTTGAGGAAGCCCGCCTGTCCACGTTTTTTGCCAGCACCACCAGCGCCACCGAGAAGGCCGACGACGTGCAGCAGTCGTTCATCTCGGGCCAGATTATTGACCTGCAGTCGCGTCTGAACGTGACTAATTTAGTAGATGGCAGCCAAATTTCGCCACCGGGTTTGCAGGCGTTTGACAAGCTCTTCACGCTGCTCGGCCTGGACAATGCCGAGCTGGGCTTGCTGGCCGAGAACCTGCGCGGCGCGCTGGATTACACCGCTGACAATGCCAAAGCCAGGCAGGCGCTGCTGCTGCCGCAACGGGTGGAGCAACTGGCCTGGATGGGCCTGTCCCCGCGCACCTTGGCGGCGCTGGCCCCCTACATCACGATGCTGCCGGTGCGCACGCCGGTCAACCTGAATACCGCCCCGGCCGAGGTGCTGTTTGCCAGCATCGACACGCTGGACATGGCCGGCGCGCGCCAGCTCGTCACATCGCGCGCGCAGGCGCATTTTCAGAAAATCGGCGACGCGGCCAAGCTTCTGGGTGACCGGCCGGGCCAGATTGCGGAGGGCCAGCACAGCGTGGCGTCGCGTTTTTTTGAGGTGCGCGGGCGGCTGCGGCTGGACCAGACCACGGTGCAGGAGCGTTCGGTGGTGCAGCGCGACGGGCTGGACGTGAAGGTGCTGTGGCGGGATCGCGGTGTGGCCGAAGCAGACGCCAAGCCCTCCCTACAATAACCCAGCCTCATCACCCATGACCACCCTCATCATCACCCTGCCCCCTGAGCCGCCGCTGGCCACAGCGCAGTTTGACTACGTGCTCACGCCCGATGGGCGCACGGTGGCGGGCCATTCGCGCGTGCCGGCCGCGCTGCTGCCACCGGCGCCCAATGGCGAAATTGTGGCGGTGGTGCCGGCGCAGGCGCTGTCGTGGCAGGCGGTGCAGTTGCCGCGCGGGACGCTTGCTAAAAACTTCCTGTCCGAGAGCTCGACTCCGCGCCTGCGTGCGATTCTGGACGGCCTGCTGGAAGAGCGCCTGCTGGACGACCCGGCGCAGCTTCATTTTGCGTTGGCCCCCGGTGCACGGGACGACGCTCCGGTGTGGGTGGCGGTGTGCGACCGCGCCTGGCTGCGCACCGCGCTGCAATCGCTGGAGCAGGCGGGCCGGCCCGTGTCGCGCATCGTGCCCGAATTTGCGCCGCCCGGCCCTGCTGGCGCCGGAAATAACCACTCTGGCAATGGCAATGGCGACGCCGCAGGCGCAGCCCTGCACGTCATCGGCACGCCAGAATCAGCCCACATCGTTTTTGCCAATGCCAGCGGCGTGACTGTGCTGCCACTGTCGCACACCAGCGTGGCGCTGGCCGCCTGGCCAGACGCATTGCCCATCCTGGCCGAGCCTGCGGTGGCCGCGCTGGCCGAAGGCTTTTTCAAGCGCCCAGCCGCCTTGCAGCAAAGTGCAGAGCGATGGCTGGGCGCGGCCAACTCGGGTTGGGACCTGGCGCAGTTTGACCTGGTCAACTCCGGCCGCACCCGCACCTGGAAGCGCGCCGCAGGCCTGTGGAAGGCGCTGTGGCAAGCGCCCCGCTGGCGCGCTGCGCGCTGGTCGGTTGGCGCGCTGGCGGTTGTCAATTTGCTGGGCCTGAACGCCTGGGCCTGGAAAGAGCGCACCACCCTGGACGCCAAGCGCCTGGCCGTGCGCGAGGTGCTCACACGCACCTTTCCCGGCGTGAAAGTGGTGGTCGATGCGCCAGTGCAGATGGCGCGCGAGCTGACCGTGCTGCGCCAGGCCACGGGCGGGGCCTCGAATGGCGATTTTGAGACAATTTTGGCATCATTTGGGGCTCTAGCCCTTGTTGGTAGTGCATCAACAGCTATTGAATATGTAGCAAATGAGGTTCGCTTCAAAGGCCTGGGCCTGGCGTCTTCGCAGGTGGCAGAGGCGGCGGGCAAGCTCAAGCCCCAGGGCTATGCGGTGCGCGCAGAAGGCGACAGCGTGGTCGTCAAGCCAGAGGTAAACCCATGATGCTGCCCCCGGCATTGCAGGCGCGCTGGGACGCGCTGGCCGGCCGCGAACGGCTGTTGCTGTTGGTCGCCGCAACCGTGGTGGTGGCTGCGGCCCTGTGGTGGCTGGCCCTGGCACCGGCCTTGGCCACGCTGCGCGCGGCAGACGCCCAGCACCGCCAGCTAGACGTCCAATTGCAGCAGATGCAGAGCCTGCAAGCCCAGGCCACAACGTTGCAGGCGCAGCCCAAGCTCGGTTTTGATGATGCGCAGCGCACGCTGGACGCGCTGCTCAAGCAAAAGCTCGGGGCCAGCGCGCAGATGTCAGTTATCGGCGACCGTGCCAGCGTCACGCTTAAGGGCGCCAACGCCGATGCGCTGGCCCAATGGCTCACGCAGGCGCGCATTAACGCGCGGGCGGTGCCGTCAGAGGTGCGGCTTGTGCGCAGCGCTGTGTCGGGCTCCGGCGGTGCAGCAGCAGGCGGCAATGCCGTGTGGGATGGCACGCTGGTGCTGAACTTGCCTGCGCGCTGACATGGCCCGCGCCATGACCCGTTCATCCCGGCCCGCACGCACCGCCACCCCTTGGGGCTGGGCTGCCATTGGCGCGTTGCTGGGGGGGCTGCTGGCTACAGTGCTGTTTGCGCCAGCGCGCTGGCTGGCCGCCGGCATCCACCAGGCCAGTGGCGGCCAGGTGACGCTGGCAGATGCGCGCGGCACGGTGTGGGCGGGCTCGGCGCGCCTTGTTTTGTCCGGCGGTGCCGACAGCCAGGACAGCATGGCCCTGCCCGGCCGCGTGGACTGGCGGATGCGCCCTGGCCTGCGTGGCGTGCAGGCCGACGTCAACGCCGTCTGCTGCATGGCGCAGGCCTTGCATCTGATGGCGGCCCCGCGCTGGGGCGGCGCGCTGATGCAAGTGGATGACCACAGCTCACAGTGGCCGGCCGGGTTGCTGGCCGGGTTGGGCGCGCCCTGGAACACGATCCAGGCGCAGGGTCGCCTGGCGCTGTCTACGCAGGGGCTGTCAGTAGAATGGGCCAGCGGCCGGACGGCGATGCAGGGGCGCGTTCAGCTTGACGCGCTGGACATGGCATCGCGCCTGTCCACGCTGAAGCCGATGGGCAGTTACCGGCTCACGCTCAACGGAGGCACTGTGAACAAACTACAGCTTGAAACATTGCAGGGCAGCCTGCAGCTCACGGGCAACGGACAATGGGTCGGCGGGCGGCTGCGCTTTGACGGCGTGGCCAGCAGCACGCCCGAGCGGCAGGACGCGCTGTCGAATTTATTGAACATCATTGGACGGCGCAGCGGCGCGCGCGCCATCATCAAAGTGGGTTGACACCGCATGAAATTTATTTGCCCGCCGCATTTGCCGAAGAGCCTTCCAGGATTGCGGCTTGATATTAAATTAATAGTTAGCTATGCACTACTGACGTGGGCTACAGGCCAATTTTCATCTCAATCGTGGGCACAGCCGTCCATCATGCAGCCAATCCAGGCCAGCCCGGCGCCAGCCACTGCCGCGGCGCCTGCGCCGCCTGCTTTCGTGGTGCCGCAGACCATCACAGCCAACCCGGCAACGCTGCCAGGCGCAATGCCCGGCCAGGCTCCCTTTGCGCCGCCGCCCGCCGCTGCCGCACCCAGGCCGTTGCAGTCGTCGGGCATCGAGGCCCTGATGACGGCGCGCCGGGGCGAGGCCCTCACGCTGAATTTTGTCAATGCCGAAATCGAAGCCGTGGCCCGCACCATGGCTACCATCACCGGCCGCAACGTGGTGGTGGACCCCCGCGTCAAGGGCGTGATGACGCTCACCACCGAGCGCGCGGTGTCCC
>JANYJD010000013.1 GCA_025358555.1 Rhodoferax sp. | reverse complement strand
GTGGTCATGATGCCTTGCACTTGCGGGTTGGCCGGGCCCAGCGTGTGCAGCACATAGAGTGTGGCCAGCGCTGCCGGAATGCTGCCGGCAGACAGGTGCAGCACCACGCGCCAGTCAATGCGCTTGGCGCGCGCCAGCTTGAGGGTGCCGCCCATCTTGGTGAAGGCGGCAAACAGCAGGTCGGTGCCCACGGCCAGATACGGCTTGACGCCAAAGAAAAAGATCAGAATCGGCGTCATCAGAGAGCCGCCGCCCACGCCGGTGAGGCCGACAACCAAACCGACAAAGAAACCCGCAAAGACGAACGCCAAATCATGCATAGTCGGCAACTGTAGGCGTCGAAGCTTAGATCGCAAACTACATTTTTATGATGTTGTTATGCATCTGGAGAATAAAGCATTGGCCTGCCTGCCTCCATCAGACCTGGGGCTCCCAGAAAATGTGACGCTTGAAAATTGGCGCAAGTGGTGCGCCCAAGCGGCGCTGCAAATGGCTTCAATCGCACTTCACGTTGCATCCAGCGGCGCAGAGGGGGAGCCCATGTTGTTATTTTCCAATCGTGGCAAGTCGCTGATCGGCACTGGCTTTGCCAGCGACACTTCCGACATTGTTTCTGGCCCCGACAGTCCGTCCCCTGTGTTGCTCCTGTGGCCCTGGCGCTGGTCGCGCCTGTCCGATTAACATGAGTGGGTAATATTCCAGGGCATGTTTCACAAAGGGGCAGGACATGGCAAATTTTGGTTGCTGGTGGTGGTGGCTGTTGCTGGGTGGCCTGGTGGGATGGCTGGCAAGCTGGTGGCTGGGGCGAGGGGCCACGGTGACGGTTGAGAAGACAGTTGAGCGCCCGGTGGAGCGGGTGGTCGAAAAAATCGTTGAACGCGTGGTGGATCGCCCGGTGGACCGGCCCGTGGATCGCCCAGTTGAGCGCATCGTAGAAAAACTGGTTGACAACCCGGCCCACCTGAACCGCATCAGCGTGCTGGAGGGCGAGGTGGCGCAGACAGCGGGGCTGCGGGCCACTATCAGCCAGTTGCAGGCTGAAGCCACCAAACTGCGAAATTCGGTGCCGGAACCTGTGGTCGCACCCATTGCGGTGCCAACGGTCGAGCAGACGCCCTCTGCCCATGCAGCGCCTACCGCGCCAGTGGCGGTGCCTGTACGCCCTGTCAACAAGATCATGGACCGCGCGATGGAACGTGTGGTTGACCTGGCGGCGGCAGGCGCTGCAGGCTACAGCGTGCGGGGCATGGACGACCTGGAAATTGTGGAGGGCATTGGCCCCAAGATTGCTGCGCTGTTCAAGGCGCAAGGCATTCGCATGTTCGCTGAGCTGGCGCAGACGCCGCAATCGCGCATGCAGGAAATTCTGGACAAAGCCGGCTCCAGTTTCCGGCTGGCCAACCCGTCCACTTGGGCGCGCCAGGCGGGCCTGGCGGCCAATAACCAGTGGGCCCAATTGCGAATACTGCAGGACGAGCTTGACGCTGGTGTTGACAAAAAACACACGGGAGGCATGTAAATGACCGCCGCTCAAAACGATTCAGGCCGCAGCGCCCGAAGTGGCTTGCATCTGTGGGTGGCGCTGTTGCTGGCGCTGCTGTTGCTGGTGTCCTGGTTCATGGGGTACGGTCCCGGCGGCTCGAAATGCGCTGCGGCGGCGCAGGCCAGTGCGGAGCCAGCGGCTGTGGTCCAGTCCAGCGCGCCACCAGCCGCGCCTCCTGCGCCTGCTACGCCTGTGCCACCGACGGTGTCTGCACTTGCGGTATCAGCCCCCGCCCCGGCGGCGCCCGCTGTTGCCGCACCGCCAGCCATGCCAGTGCCAAGCGCTTCTGCGGCCACTGAACCGGCGGCGGCAACCCCGGCACCCAAGCCGGAGCCCGCACCGGGCGCTGCGGCAGTGGCGTCCGTGGTGCCAGTCGCCAAGGTCTACTTTGCCGTTGAGAAGGCCAAATTGCCCAAGAGCGCGAGCCGCGATTTGGCGCGGGTGGTCAGATACCTCAAGGCCAATCCGCGCGCCAGGGCGTTGGTATCGGGCTTTCACGACCCATCGGGCAATCAGGTGAACAACGAAAGTCTGGCGCTGCGCCGCGCCCAGGTAGTGTCCACGGCGATGCAAAAAATGGGCATTGCGAAGCAGCGCATCGTGCTGCAAAAACCTGAGCAAACTGTGGGCAGTGGCAAATCGGAAGAGGCCCGCCGGGTTGAGGTGGCTGTTGCCCGCTCCTGACGCCCCTGGAGAAAATTCATCCACCCGAGCGCTTTACAGCAAAGCCTTGGGCTTTCAGCACCGCCATGACGCGCTCGCAGTGGTCGCCCTGCACTTCAACCGTGCCGTCTTTGACAGTGCCGCCCGAGCCGCAGGCGGCTTTGAGCTGCTTGCCCAGGGCGCTCAGCGCGGCTGCATTAACTGCCAGCCCGCGCACAACGGTCACGCCCTTTCCGGCGCGGCCTTTGGTGTCAAGCGACACGCGCACCACGCCGTCTGAGCGGGGCGAGGTGAGGGTGGCATTGCAGGTGCAGTCGGCCACTGGCTGGCGGCAGGCCGGGCACATGCGGCCGCTGTCGGTGGAATAGACGAGGCCGCCGGGTCCGGTTGCGGCTTTTGATTTGGATTTCATGCGTTGGCCCAAAGTCAAGGCATTGTGCCGATTTGAAAATTACTATTGTTTATGTAGCTAGCTATGCACTGTGGACGAGGGCTACAGGCTCTTTTTATTCCAAAAAACGGAAATTTCAGGCCTTTGGGCCGCGCAATTCGCGCATGCGCTCTTTGAAGTAGCTGTCTACCGTGTAGCGCTCTGACAGCACCACCTCGCGGCGCGGGTGCAGAAACAGCGGCATCGAGATGCGCGGCTTGAAGCGCCCAGCGCCCGCAGGGTTGAGCACGCGGTGCACGGTGGACGGGTAGTAATTGCCCGATGCCTCTTGCAGCATGTCGCCAATATTCACAATCAGCAGGCCGAAGTCGCAGGGCACGTCATGCCATTGCTGGTCTTTGCCCAGCACTTGCAGGCCGGGCTCGGTGGCGGCGGGCAGCAGGGTCAGCAGGTTGATGTCGCCATGGGCGGCGGCACGCACGGCGCCGGGCTGCTCGTCGCCACGCAGGGGCGGGTAGTGCAGCACCCGCAGCAGGGTCTGCTCGCAGCCTTTGATCATGTCGGGCAAGGGCATGGAATACTTGGCTTTGACGTCGGGCGGGGAGTTGTCTTGCACCCACTGCAACAGCTCTGCCGCAAGCGCGCTGCCCGCAGCGTAGTAGCGCCTGGCTGCGTCAGACACCTCTTGCGGATAGCGGCCCCAGGGAAAAACGTGAAAGAATTCTTTCAGGTCACGCTGCGTGTGGTTTTTGGCCGTCTCGGAAACGGCCGGTGAAAAGTAGCCGTCCAGCTTGATTGGGTCTTGCGCGTAGTGGTGCTTGGCGGGTGTGCCAAAAAATTGCAGCCACTCGGCGTAGATTCCTTCGACCAGAGTTTGATCTAGCGGGTGCTTGGCCAGCACGCCAAAGCCGGTGTCGTGCAGGCTCTGGCAGAAGGCGTGCGCGGCGTCGGGGCTGCGGTAATCAACAATGGGGAGTTGCATGGTGGGGGCCTCAACGAGACAGCCAGTCGCCCATCATGACACGCTCAAACTCAGTCGTGCACGCCGCAGAATCAACGCCCATGCACACCTGCGTGACCGGTTTGTCCTTGCCCCAGCCTTTTTGCGCGTAGTCAACAAAGTCCTTGCGGTTCATCATGGTCTGGCCTTGCGCCAGGCCTTCGGTGGCAACGCGGATTCTCCCGCTCTGCAGCTTGAAAAATTCGGGGTTGGTCAGGTAGATGAACGCCAGCACATCATGACCAAAACAGCCGTGGATTCTGGCCACGTGCGGGTACAGGTTGCTGTAAAAATTGGCGTAAAACCCCACGGCGTGCAGCAGGCTGTCGGTGGCAATGTGCCGGTGTTTGTCGGCAATGCGCTTGAACAGTGCCACCGGCATGATGACCTGGTGTGTGACGTCCAGCCCGACCATTGCAAGCTTCCAGCCTGCGGTGAACACATGGTCTGCGGCGTGCGGGTCATTCCAGATGTTGGCCTCGGCCACGGGGGACACATTGCCGGGTTCGGTGATGGTCCCGCCCATGAGGATGACTTCGCGCAGCAATGCGGGTAGCGCGGGCTCCAGCTTTAAAGCCAGGCTTAAATTGCCCAGCGGCCCGACCGCCACCAGCGTGATCTCGCCGGGCTCTGCACGAGCCATGTCTACGATGAACTGGGCGCTGGCGCGGGGGTCAAGCTGGTTTGTGGTCGCCACTCGCTGTGTCAAGTTGCCCAGGCCATCCCTGCCGTGGATATGGGTGGGCGGCGCTTCACCGGGCTTGCACCACGGCGTTTTTACGCCCTTGGTGATGGAAATGTTTTTGCCCGCGATAGCGGTGAGGTACAGCGCGTTGATGGCTGCCTGCTCCACCGTGACGTTGCCAAACGTGGTGGTGATGCCGACCACATCAATGGCCGGATGCGCCAGCGCGTAGTACAGCGCCATGGCATCGTCTACGCCTGGGTCGGTGTCGTAGATGACTTTGCTGGGCTTGCTTTTGTTTGCTTGTGTCGTCATGGCGCGATGCTGCTATTCAAAAAAGTTTGCACTTCGGCGTGCGTGGGAATGCTGGATTGTGCGCCGGGTTTCGTGCAGGCCAGCGCGCCTGCGGCACTGGCCTGGCGCAGTGCCTGGGCCACGTTCTGCCCGTGGCTTAGCGCGGCCACAAAGGCACCGCAAAACGTGTCGCCAGCGCCCGTGGTGTCCACCGGCGTGACCGGGAACGCTGCCTGTTTCAGCACTTGGCCGTCCACTCGCGCGCAAGCACCCCGGCTGCCCAAGGTCACCACCACACACGGCACGTGAATGCGCTCAAGGCACTCCTCAATGCTGCCCGCATGGTTGGCTACCACGGCCAGTTCGCCTTCGTTGACGATGAGAATGTCAAGCAAGGCCAGCAGCTCGCCGGGCAGGCTCTGCGCCGGGGCTGCGTTCAAGACGACCTTCACGCCTTGCTGACGCGCTGCGATAGCGAACGCGGTCACGGTGGGCAGGGGGGTTTCGAGCTGGAGCAGCAGATGGCTGCATTGGGCGAGATCCGCCAGAGGAATCATGTCATCCGGGCGCAATGAATCATTTGCGCCAGGTGCCACGGTGATAGCGTTTTCGGCGTCATCACTCACGCAGATAAAGGCGGTGCCCGTGGGCTGGTCCGCCACCCGCTTGATATGCAGGCGCACACCGGCGGCGTTCAATGACGCTTCAAGCGGCGCGGCGAACGCGTCATTACCCAATGAAACTATCATTGTTGTAGCGACTCCGCCAGCTATGGCTAGGGCTACAGCCTGATTGGCCCCTTTTCCGCCGGAAAAAGTCTTGAAGTCACGGCCCAGCACCGTCTCGCCAGGCGCGGGGATGTGCGATGCGCGCACGACAAAATCAAGGTTGGCAGAGCCTGCGACAAGGATCATGGTCGAGTCAATTTTCGAATGTGAAATGCACGCCGTGCAAGCCGCACTATCTTGATTTTATGAACGGCACGCCAATGGCCTTGGGCGCAATCGATTTGGCCATAAAGCCCGCCAGAATGATGACGGTGAAAATGTAGGGAATCATCTGGATCAGCGAGCCGGGAATCTTGCCGATGACCGGAAACACCAGGCCCTCCACCTGGATTTGTAGCGCGCTGAAAAACGCAAACATCAGGCAGCCCAGCGCCGTGTGCACGGGCCGCCAGCTGCCAAATACCAGCGCGGCCAGCGCCAGAAAGCCGTTGCCGGCCGACATGTCGCGCAGGAAAAAGCCGGTTTGCACCATCGACAGGTAGGCGCCCGAAAAAGCGCACAAAACCCCGCCGCACACAAGGGCGGTGTAGCGCGTGCGCGCCACGCTGATGCCCGCCGTGTCTGCCGCATGCGGGTTCTCGCCCACGGCGCGCAGGCGCAGGCCGAAACGGCTGTGGTTGATGAGCCAGTGCACCAAGGGGATCATGGCAAACGCGAGGTACACCAGAATCGTATGCCCGCCGATGAATTTGCCCAGCATCCAACCGAGCAAGGGCACGTCCGCCAAAGCTTGCGCAACCGGCAACTCAATCACCGAAAACCGGGCTTTGTCCAGCGCCGGCGTGCGCCCGCCCAACTGGTAAAAAGCCTGCGCCAGCACAAACGTGAGGCCGCTTGCCGAGATGTTGATGGCCATGCCCGAGACCAGCTGATTGCCGCGCTGGTTGATGCAGACATAGCCATGCAGCAGTGCCAGGATGCAAGACACGACGATGGCCGCCATCACCCCCAGCCACGGGTTTTGCGTGCTGTAGGCCACTGCAGCAGCGGTGAATGCGCTGGCAAGGATTTTGCCTTCCAGGCTGATGTCCACAATGCCCGAGCGCTCGGCAAACAGGCCGCCCAGCGCGGCAAAAATCAGCACCGGCGCGCTGCGCACCATCGCCACGAGAATGCTGGATAGCTGGATGTCGTCCATCAGGCCGCCACCTTGCTGTCTTTGCCAGCGCTGCTGAATTTTTTGAGCAGCGATGCCAGCGCCGGGGCATAGAGGTTTTCCATCGCCCCGCAAAACAGAATGATCAAGCCCTGGATGAAGATGAACGTCTCGGGCGGAATGCCGGGTTTTTCCAGCGACAAATCGAACCCGCCCTGAATCAGCCCGCCAAACAAAATGGCCGACAGCAAAATGCCGACCGGGTGGTTGCGCCCCATCAGCGCCACCGCAATGCCAATGAAGCCCGCACCCGCCGTGAAGTTAAGCCCCAGGTGGTGCGATGACCCCATCTCGCTGTTGACTGCCGCCATGCCGGCTAGCGCGCCCGATACCGCCATCACGCCGATGATGGTGCGCTGAATCGAGATGCCCGCATAGTGGGCAGCGTGCGGGTTCAGCCCCACCGTGCGTACGCCATAACCCCAGGGCGTGCGCCAGACAACGACTGCATAGACGGCCAGCGCCAGCAACGCCATGAGCAGGCTGATGTTCACCGGCGTCTGGCCCAGCATGGGCAGCCATTCGTTCAGGCGCGGCAGCCAGGCGCTTTTCTCAAACTGGCGGCTGTTGGTGGTTTGCTGGCCCGCTGGAATCAGCCAGCTTACGATGATGTAGTTCATCAGGCTGGACGCGATGAAGTTGAACATGATGGTGGTCACCACAATGTGGCTGCCGCGCCTGGCCTGCAAGTAACCGGGCAGATAGGCCCAGGCCGCGCCAAACGCCGCGCTCCCCAAAACCGCCAGCGGAATCACCAGCCAGCCGGGCAGGGTGCGGTCCAGCCCCAGCAGCACCAGCGTCATACCCAGCCCGCCGATGTACATCTGGCCCTCGGCCCCAATGTTGAACAGGCCCGCATGCAGCGCAAACGCCACCGCCAGCCCGGTGAAGATGAAGGTGCTGGCGTAGAACAGCGTGTAGCCCAGTCCTTCAGGATTGAGGAAGGCGCTTTTGACCATGATCGCCAGCGACTCTGTGGGGCTCTCGCCCAGCGCAAAAATCACCACGCCCGCCACCAACAGCGCAGACATCAAATTAAGCAGTGGCAGCACCAGGCCGGTGGCCCAGCGGGGCAGGTTGTGCTGGTTCATGCGGGCACTGCCTGGGCCGGTGCTGGTGCCGCCGTGCTCACACCGCCCATCATCAGCCCAATGCGCGTGGTGTCGAACTCACCGGCCGCCAGCTCGCCCGTGATGCGTCCGCCGCACATCACCAGAATGCGGTCGGCCAGAGCGCGGATTTCTTCCAGCTCCACCGAGACCAGCACGATGGCAATGCCCTCGTCGCGCAGCTTGAGCAGGCGCCGGTGGATGGTCTCGATGGAGCCAATGTCCACGCCGCGTGTGGGTTGGCCCACCAGCATGAGTTTGGGGGCAGCAGAAATCTCCCGCCCCAGCACAATCTTCTGCTGGTTGCCACCTGAGAGTTGCCCCACGCGCAGGCTGGGGTCGCTGGGGCGCACATCAAATTCCTTGATCAGTTTCAAAGCGTGCGCCAGCATGGCCTTGGGGCTGAGCAGCCAGGCCAGGAGGCCTGAAGAAAACATACGGTCATTCTGGTGGCCCAGTGCCGCGTTGAGTACCACCGCGTTGTCTTTGACCAGGCCTTCGCGCAGCCGGTCTTCGGGGGCGTGCGCGATGCCCAGGGTGCGGTAGGTGGCGGGCAGGCCATCAGCATTGCTGCGGTGCGCATACGGCAGGCACTGGCCCAGGTAATTCACGGTGCCACTCCCCGGGCGCTTCATGCCGGACAGCACTTCCAGCAGTTCGCTTTGGCCGTTGCCCGACACGCCCGCAATGGCCAGAATCTCGCCCGCGCGCACGGTGAAGTTCAGGTCGTCCAGCAGCTTGACGCCCTGTGCGTCGGTTAGGCTCAGGTGCTGCGCGTCCAGCACCACCGCGCCCGGTGCAAAGGGCGCGCGCGACAGCGTGGCCTCGATGCTGCGGCCAATCATGAGTGCCGCAACTGCTTCACGGCTGCTGCTGGCGGTGTCCACCTCACCCACCACGGTGCCCGCTCGCATCACGGTCACGCGGTCGGTAATGGCAAATATTTCCTGCAGCTTGTGAGTGATCAAAATGATGGTTTTGCCCTGATCTCGGAACAGGCGCAGTATGTCGAACAGCGACCCGGTTTCCTGGGGCGTCAGCACCGCTGTGGGCTCGTCAAGAATGAAAATCTCGGCACCCCGGTAGATCAGCTTCAAAATCTCGACCCGCTGCTGGGCGCCTACCGACAGGTCTTCGATCTTTGCCTGCGGGTCCACCTCCAGCCGATACTGCTTGCCCAGGGCCAGCAGGCGCTTTTGCGCCTCGGTGAACTTGGCGTCGAGCTTGAACGCGCCTTCCACACCCAGCATGATGTTTTCCAGCACGGTGAACGTGTCCACCAGCATGAAGTGCTGGTGGATCATGCCAATGCCGCGCCGGATCGCGTCCTGGCTGTTGCGGATATTGGCGGATCGACCGTCTTGCAGAATCTGCCCGCTGTCGGCCTTGTAATAGCCGTACAGGATGCTCATCAGGGTCGATTTGCCAGCACCGTTTTCGCCCACGATGCCGTGAATCGACCCGCGGGCCACCTTGAAGCTGACGTTGTCGTTGGCCTTGACCGCGCCAAACTGCTTGCAGATGTTTTTGAATTCGATGACAGGAGTTACGGTGACGGTCACACGCAACCCCCTCTTGACGACACTTGACTGGGCGGAAGTCGAGTCAAACCGGAGGGCGTCAAACCGGGCACGAACTGCCAGCGCGGTAATCCACCACTTTGACTTTGCCGGACAGGATATCGTCGCTGGCCTGTTTGATGCGAGTTTCCATGGCGGGCGTGATGAGCTTGCGGTTATTTTCGTCCAGCGCCCAGTCCACACCACCTTCTTTCAGGCCTTTTTGGGTCACACCGGCTTTCCAGGTGCCATCCTTGACGCTGGTAAATCCGTCAAACACTGCGTTGTCCACGCGCTTGAGCATTGAGGTCAAAATGAAGCCGGGGTGCAGCGGGTTCTGGTTGGAATCAACGCCGATGCCGAGCTTGTTTTTGTCTTTCACCGCCTGCAGCGCGCCCATGCCGCTGCCACCGGCTGCCGCAAACACCACATCGACGCCACGGTCGATTTGCGCGCGCGCCAGCTCGCCACCCTTGGCAGGGTCGCTCCAGGCGGCGGGCGTCGTGCCGACCATGTTTTGCGTGACTTCAATTTTGGCATCTACCGCTTTGACGCCCTGGGCGTAGCCGCAGCCAAACGCGCGGATCAGGGGCACGTCCATGCCGCCCACAAAGCCCACTTTTTGGGTTTTGCTGGCCAGCGCCGCCGCCACACCGACCAAGTACGAGCCTTCCTGCTCCTTGAACGTGACCGAGCTGACGTTGTTGCCCGGCACCACGGAATCAACGATCATGAATTTGACCTTGGGGAATTCCTTGGACACTGTCTCAACCGCTTTGGCCATGGTGAAGCCGATGGCGACCACCAGGTCAACGTCTTTGCGGGCCATTTGGCGCAGCACCTGCTCGCCCTGGGCGTCGGTGGTGACTTGCGCCTCCAGGTAGCCAATCTTGGTGGCTTTCTTGAAGCGCTCCGCGCCTTCGTAGGCGGACTGGTTGAATGACTTGTCAAATTTGCCGCCACCGCCGTAGACCACTGCGAGCTTGGGGTCGGCAGCATGCGCGCCCAGGGCCAACACGGCGGTGCTTGCGGCGGCAATGGCCATGGACAAGGTTTTGAGTTTCATGATGTTTTTCAATGGGTAGGTGGATGAACTGAAACAACGCAGAAGGCACCGTGCCTGCCCCCGTTTATAGTGCGTTTGCCTCGATTTGGGGCTCTGAATCAGGGAAAACACTGTGACGCCGTCCCGTTAAACTTGGTGAGCACCCAGTGTGCCAGTTTGCTGCCTCATTGGCAGGTAAAGCGCAACGCGTTGGAGAATTTTTTGAACTATTCGGTGAAATAGACGGGTTCACACCATGCCGTCTACGGTGTTCGTCAAAGTAGTGGGTTTTCGCGATGTCGAACGGCATGCGCTGAACACCGTTTTCCGCCTGTCGGTGGGGCGCCCTACTGCCTATTTCCTGTGGACGCCGGACGCGCCGTCGCCACCCCACCTGGCGTTGGTGGATATCGACAGCTACGAAGGCGGCATCGAGCTCGCATCGCCCGGGTTCAATCACAACCTCAAGCTGATTTGCGTTGGCGAGCGCGCGCCGTCGTCGGCATGGCGGCTCTTCGGACGCCCCCTGGATTGGCCGGCTATTGTCGGCGCCATGGACCAGCTTTTTACCGGATCCGCTGGCACTGACATTGACACTGACACGGGGCTGGGCGGCGCGGCAATTCTGCCGCCGGGTGTGAAGGTGTCATTGCTGATGGATGCCTCCCGGGACCAACGCCTGTACCTTCGTGCACGCCTGTCGTTGGCGGGCATGGTTGAGGTGGATGAGGCCGAAACGCCCGAGCAGGCCCTTGATCTTGCGAAACGCCGGCGTTACGACCTGGTGATCGTGAACCTCGACCCGCCCAGCGCCAGTGGGTGGAAGCTGATAGACCAGCTGGTGGCGCTGGAACCCGCCATTGGTTCGGTGGTCATGAGCACACGCCAGACGTCATGGCATGTCCATGAACAGGCAGAGCAGGCGGGCTGCAGAGGGGTGCTTCAGATCCCGTTTGACCCAAACCAGTTTTTGTCATTGCTCCGAAAAATATAGCTACCTATGCATGCTAGACAAGGGCTACAGGCACTTTTGACCGGGTAGAATCCAGAAACCGGGCCAGCGAGGCCTCAATCGGCAGGGGCTCTGCCCCCAGGCGCGCGGCCAGCAGCTCTGCGCACAGGACCGATAGGCTCAAGCCGCGCGAGCCCAAACCGGTGCTGATCCACAGCGTCGGGCCGTCTGCGTCCATCAACGGCCCCACAATGGGCAGACGGTCCGCCGGTGCGTGGCGGGTATTGCGCCAAGCCTGCACACCGCCGCCATCGAACTGGTCTGCCAGCGTGTTTGCGCAGGCCGGCAGAAGCGCCTGCAGGCGTGCGTAATTGGCGCTGTGTTGCTCTGCGATAGAAGTCGGGCCCGACGCCCAGGGGGTTTCGTAGGTTGCGCCAGCAAACCAGGCCACGGCATCTGCGGCCCCATCCGTTGCATTGCCGGTGGCGTGAGCCGCCATCAGGTCATTCGTACGCACACGCACTGGCACAGGCACATGCGCCACCAGGCTGCCCAGGCCATTGACGGGGTAAGGCGGCAGCAGGGAGGCATCCGCGGGGCGCTGCAGGGCCCACGATATCTGGCCCGAGACGGCGTTCAGCGCTGGCACGTGGGGCAGGGCGCTGGCCAGCTCTGAGGCCCAAGCATTGGCATGCTTGCCCGTCTCGGTGCAAAGGTTTGCACTTGCATCGGCGTGCAACTGGTTGAGCAAAGCGGTGCTGCCCCCTGCGGCGGCCAAAACAACCAGGTTGGCGCTGGCAAGAGCCTTGTGGGCTGCGTCAAGCAGCACCCAGACATCGCCCTCCGGGCAGATATGCGCCACACATGCGCTGCCCTGAAATTGCACGCCCGGCTGGGCCAGCCAGGCCTTCACCAATTGGGCGGGTTTGATCCACGCGGCACAGGCATGCCATAAAGCGGGTGCGGGGCTGGGCAGCCCGCCGCCCCAGGGGGTATCGGCCAGCAGGGTATTGCAGGGCCGCGACCATGCCATTCCCTCTGCGGGCCAGGTGGGCGGCAGCCCAGTGACACCACTGGTGCGGCGCTCCAGCACGCCCGTGGCGTCCCAGTCTTGGCCCTGCACCAGATGGGCGCGCGCCTGCTGGAGCATCAGCCGGATCCCGGCGCGTGACAGGCGGGAGCGGGGGCTGTCGTCGGCCGAAACATGCGGCACCATCAGGCCCACCGGCAAGCCCGAAGCGCCCGCTGCGGGTGCGTTGGCGGCGTCCAGCACCGTCACCTGCCAGCCGCGCCGGGCCAGCGCCTGCGCCACGCTGGCGCCAGCCAAACCCGCGCCCACCACCACGCAACTGCCAGGCTTCGGAGCCTTCAATGTGGACTCGCTGCGGCTGGCTTTTGGCTCCCAGCGCGGGTTGTAGATGGCGCTGTAAATCGCTTCACCATGGCCGTCAACTGGCGCGGGCTGGCGCATTGCGAATCCGCTTTGCGCCAGCGCTACTTGCAACGCCGGTGTCATCTGCCCGCATGACAGCCGCGTGCCGCGACGGCAGCAGCGGGCCAGGGACTTGACGGCCCATGTGTCCCCAGCGGCAAAATCATGGTTCGCGTCCGCCATGGCGTCGCGGGCCAGCATAAAAACCGAATCGGCAACAAACCGCTGTTCGCGCAACATGGCTTTTAGATCGCCAATGCACAGGGTGAGCAACACCCGGCCTTGCTCAAATGCCAGACGGTGAAATCCAGGCAGCAGGCCGAAGCGCTGGTCGTCCAACAATTTGGCCAAGCCCGCTAGTCCCGCCACGGGGGCCGGTGCCGCCCGAGCAAGGTCAGGCGCACCAGTAGCGATGGCGACGTAATGCAGCAGGTTTGGGCGCAGCGGATCAGCCAGCCAGGCGGCCCACGAAGTAAGGAAATTGGCCCCGCCTTGAAAGTCGGTGTCCAGAACGCGCCAGGCCGCCTGGTTGCCCCAAGCCCCCGGCAAATCGCAGCCCGCCAAGAATAAATGCAGTGCCGGTGTGGGCGTCATCCGGGCGCACAGGTTTTTCGCAGAATCAGGCGCTGGGCGGGGTGTACCCCTGGGCAGCGTCTGCGCCGCTGCCAAAAAAGTGGTTTTCCATCTGGCGTGCCAGGTATTGGCGGGCGCGGGCGTCAGCGAGGTTGAGGCGGTTTTCGTTCACCAGCATGGTCTGGTGCTTGAGCCACGCGGCCCAGGCCTCCTTGCTCACGCCCTCCCAGATGCGCTTGCCCAGCTCGCCCGGGTAGGGCGGAAAATCAAGGCCTTCGGCTTCTTTTCCCAGTTTGATGCAGTGAACGGTGCGTGTCATTTTGAAGCCTCTTGTCTGATTTAAAATGGGATGCCTTGCGGCTGCGATGGATTCTAATGGGCCGTCAATGACCCTTGATGCTTCGCCCGGTGCTGGTGCGGCGCTTGAAATTGCCGGGAATCGCCCAACATCCAGTGCATGAACGCTACCAACACACTGCCTTCCCACATCAGCCCGTCAAAAACCAGCCTCACGGTCACCCACGTGCTGGCGCAACTGCTGGAGCGGCTCGAACACAGCAAAGTGCCGGTTGACCCGGTCCAGTACCGCTCCATCGTTACGCACCTGGTGAACGAATTTGGGGATGTCAGCCCCGGCGAGGGCCTTCGCACGCTGCTGGACAACCATCCAGCCGCCGCCCAAGTGTATGAAAACCTCAACTACGCGGTGGCCGGTTTATGCCGCTCACCGCTGGACATTTCCCTGGCCGCGGAGCGCCTTGCCAAAGAAGCGATAAAATCAGCGATGCGCAAATCAACTGAAGGTCCGGCCAATGGCAAGAGCTGAAGCAAAAACCGCCGTCCTGCCGGACGGATTACGGTACAAATCCAAAGTGTCGGGTTCGCCCTTTGCGGCGGCGGCATCGTTCGGCGGGGCAACCATGTCCTGCTTCATGTGCGGCAAGCACCGGGCACGCTCGCTGATGGGCACGCGAAAGGTGCTGGGCAAGGCGCAAGCCGTGTGCTCGCCTTCCTGCAAGGCGCTGGACGAAGCCATCGCCGGTTGAACTTGGGCGGGCTCAAGGTGCGGGTTGACACTGCACCGGGCAGCTTTGCCACGCGCTGCTGTCGGTGCTGCCAGGTCGTTGTTGCATCCGCAACGCGGTCGGCGTCACTGCGCGGCTTTTTTGACACCCCTACCTCTGCCTTAACCCTGAGATGAGCGCCTTTCATGAAGCACGCGTTTTGAGCGTGCACCACTGGACAGACAAGCTGTTCAGCTTTACCACCACTCGGGATCCGGCATTTCGGTTCAGCAATGGGCACTTCACCATGATTGGCCTGAAGACCGATGCCAAGCCGCTGCTGCGTGCCTACAGCATCGCCAGTGCCAACTACGAGGAGAACCTCGAGTTTTTGAGCATCAAGGTGCCCGACGGCCCGCTCACGTCCAAGCTACAGCATATTCAGGTGGGAGACACCGTCATCGTTGGCCGCAAGCCCACGGGCACGCTGTTGATCGACTACCTGCTTCCTGGCAAGCGCCTGTATTTGCTGTCTACCGGCACCGGACTGGCCCCGTTCATGAGCATCGTGCGCGACCCGGCCACCTATGAAAAATTTGAGCGGGTAATTTTGGTGCACGGGGTGCGCGAAGTGGAAGAACTGGCCTACCGCGAATACCTCACCGACCATCTGCCCACCCATGAGTTTTTGGGCGACATGGTGGCCAAGCAGCTCAGCTACTACCCTACCGTCACGCGCGAAGAATTCATCAACCAGGGGCGGGTGACCGAGCTGTTGGACAACGGCAAGCTGCATGACGATTTGAACCTGCCGCCGCTCGATCCGCTGGAGGACCGCGTGATGATCTGCGGCAGCCCCGGCATGCTGCGCGACCTCAAAGCAATGATGGAGGGGCGTGGCTTTCACGAAGGCAATACCAGCAAGCCGGGTGCTTTTGTCATTGAGCGTGCGTTTGCCGAGCAATGACCGTCGGTCGTTGGCTGGAACTTAATCCGTCAACCGCGTACCAATCTGCAGCCTTGACAAAGAAAGCGCATCTTGGAATTTTTGACAACCTTGTTTGACCGCAAGCCGCGCCGCGTTTTTGCACTGACCTGCCTGGCCTGCGTGGCGCTGCTGGCCTATGGCCTTTACCTCCAGCACGTCGTGGGCCTGGAGCCCTGTCCGATGTGCATCGTGCAGCGATATGCTCTTGTTTTAATAGCTATATTTGCAGGCCTGACAGGGGCTACAGACCGAAAAAGCATGCAAATCACAGGCGCATCGCTGTTGTTGGCCACCGCATCATTTGGCGCGTTTGTGGCGGCGCGGCAAAGCTGGCTGCAATGGCATCCACCCGAGGTGGCCTCTTGTGGGCGCGATTTCTACGGGATGATCGAGACTTTCCCCCTGCAGCGCGCCATCCCCATGATTTTCAAGGGCGGCGGCGACTGCACTAAGGTGGATTGGACATTTCTGGGCGGCTCTATTGCCAACTGGTCTTTTTTGTGTTTTTCCGGAATTGCTTTCGTCGCTGCGGCGCTGATCTGGCGCTCCAGATTCAGGAGCTTTAACTAATCACCGACTAAGCCTGGGCTGAGCGTCGCCGGGGGATTGACGGGGTTTTCTCAATCAACCCGCCCAACCCCAGCTCAATGCACAGAGCCTTTGCCTCTTCAATGTCGACGTCGCTGGCGGGCCAATTGCGCCCCATCAGCAGGTTGAAGGCCAGCGAGCCTCAGAGGATGTGGTTCTCGTGAAACTGCGGCGCTTCGGTGGCCAGTTGGTGCCAGGTGTCGCCCAGCGTATGGCGGTTGCCGCGCTGGGTCGGATCCCGCCCGCGAAAGGGCTCATACAGCAGTGCCAGGCGGATTACAGCGGCAAACCATCTAGCGTGCTGTAAGTGTTTTTCAACCAGGTTTTGACGCGCTGGCGCTCCAAGATGCCCAGCGAATCGGGGCCTTCACGATTGTTGATGGCCGACCAGAAGCTGGCGTTTTGCCGGTCAATCTTGCGCATGCTTGCCTCGTGCAATTGCCCCAAGCTGATGACGTGGGCTCCCATAGCCAACGCTTTTTTGAGCGCGGCAGAATCATCCAGCTGGGAAAAATCCGAGCCTCGGCCCTGGTTCTTCACCACAAAATAATTCGGCCCCGGCCCGAACGTGTTGATCAGCCGGTCCAGCAAATCCACCGAGTCTTTGCCAGCATCGGCCAGGTGCCAGAAGTTGACGGTGACACCCATCTCGCCCAGCACCGACAGCACATCGGAGTCTTTCACCCAGCGCGCCAGCGGCGCAGCGGTTTGCGCGGCCAAATCCACAATCACGCTTTTGGGTTTGCCCAGCACGGGCTGGTCTTCAAAACTGCCCACGATCAGGTCCAGCCCTTCATAGGTGTCCACGATCACGGGGGACGCGAAGTCGGAATAAAAGCGCGTGAACGAGGTGTGCGAGCGGTCGGTGTCAAACCCGGTGAACGGCACGCTTTTGTCAATGAAATACTGGGCCAGCACCCGTGCCATGACGGACTTGCCAACGCCGCCTTTTTCGCGGCCGATGAAATTAAGTGAGCTCATGTGTCTATTCCTTGATCCAGTTTTAGTTGAGTTTCTTGACCAGCACCTGGCTCTTGCGATCCCAGTTGTACTTGCGCTTGCGGGCTTCGGGCAGCCATTCGGGCTCGGCCTGCACAAAACCACGCTTTAGAAACCAGTGCATGGTGCGCGTGGTCAGCACAAAAATGCTCTCGAAACCCGCCGCCTTGGCCCGCTGCTCGATGCGTTTTAGCACGCGCTCGCCATCGCCTTGGCCCTGCACGGCGGGCGACACGGTGAGCGCCGCCATTTCCGCTGTTTTGGCCTCGGGGTACGGGTACAGCGCAGCGCACGCGAAGATGACGCCATCGTGCTCGATGATGGTGTAGTTGCCCGCGTCGCGTTCTATCTCGGTGCGGCTGCGCTTGACCAGCGTGCCGTCCTGCTCAAACGGCTCGATCAGTTGCAGGATGCCGCCCACATCGTCGCCGGTGGCCTCGCGCAGGCTCTCAAGCTTTTCGTCCACCACCATGGTGCCAATGCCGTCGTGCACATAGATTTCCAGCAGCAGGGCGCCATCCACCGCAAACGGCAAAATGTGGCTTCGCTCCACACCCGCTTTGCAGGCCTTAACGCAGTGCTGCAAATAAAAAGCGGTGTCGCTCGGCTGCGTGGGGTTGGGCGAGTCGCGCAGCAGTTTTTCTGCGGCGGCCAGGGGCAGCTCAGTGTCAATCGGGTTGTCGTCGCTGGCGGGCTGCGCCGGGTCGATGCGGATGCCGGGAATCTCGGTCAAAAAGATCAGTTTGTCGGCCTGCAAGGCCACCGCAACCGAGGTGGCCAGGTCCTCCATCGTCAAATTGAAGGCCTCACCCGTGGGCGAAAACCCAAACGGCGACATCAGCACCAGCGCGCCAAAGTCAAGCGTGCGCATGATGCCCGCCGTATCCACCTTGCGCACCAGGCCCGAATGCTGAAAATCCACGCCATCCACAATGCCCACGGGCCGTGCGGTGATGAAATTACCGGAAATCACCCGCACGGTGGAACCGGCCATCGGCGTGTTGGGCAGGCCCTGGCTGAAAGCCGCTTCAATCTCATAGCGCAACTGGCCTGCAGCTTCCTGCGCGCAATCCAGCGCCACCTCATCGGTGATGCGCATGCCGTGCGAATATTTCGCCGCATGCCCCTTGGCCTTGAGTTGCTCGTTGACCTGGGGCCGAAAGCCATGCACCAGCACAATTTTGACGCCCATGCTCTGGATCATTGCCAAATCTTGGGCCAAATAATGCAGCTTGCCCGCCGCAATCGCTTCGCCCGCAATGCCCACTACAAACGTCTGGTTGCGGAACTTGTGGATATACGGCGCGACGGATCTGAACCAGGGTACGAAGGTGAAGTTGAAGACGGAGGACATGGTGGCAGGCCTAGGGCTTGAGTAACAGCAAATTTTCAGCGGGAAGCAACTGTGAGAAATCGTTGTCAAAAGTGGCAAGAACTTCTTTGTGTTCAAGCACCAATGCTGCAATCCAGGCATCGGGAATGCTATTCGCTGTCAACGATTTTTGCAGACACATTGAGCGCAATTGTGGCCACTCACGCGCGCCAGTCAGTACAGAAACAGTCTCAGAGTTCAGCAGGTCGTCAATGAATTCAACCGCCGCCTTGATGGGCGTTGGTGCCGGGAAAATCCTGCGGTTGGTCGTGATCCGCAAATACCCGGCAATCACGCCTGGCAACAAGGCGAGGCGGGGTTTGTCTGCGGCGGCAATCAGAGCGAGTTCAAGCCACGAAAATGCCGTTTTGTGATGAGGATGTTCCAGCCTTGCAGCCGCAACCAGGACATTGACATCGGGCGTCATGGATTCAACAACGCTTAGTCGCCCATCGCTTCAAGATAAGACTTGTTGCTGCTGGGGTCGATGCCGGGTGCCAAACCAGAACCACCGCTGAAAACCCGCAACTTAACGGGTTTCACAGGTGCAGGCTGCGCAGTTGCGCTCGCATACTGCGCCAAAAACTCCCGCACCTTGGCGCTCACCGACGTGCCTTCGCCAATGGCGCGGATGCGGGCTTGGCGGATGATGTTTTCGTCTAATGCGATGGTTAAATTGGTCATTTCGATTTTCTCCAACCTGCGACGAGAACAAGTGTAGCACGTGAACTCGTGCTGTTATCCTGAGAATGGATTCACCACCGTTAGCGACCCATACCTCTGCCCATGCTGCATGTCTTCTGAGAAAAGTGTGGTGGCCTCGGCCCGCAAGGCGGCTTCCACGACCATGGCATCAAAGATCGACAACTGATGCGCCACGGACTTTTCGAGTGCCGCGCTGACCAGCGCTAAATCGCTGTGGATGACAGGCCAGGTTGCATAGGCCAGCGCCAACTCCCTTGCCACGGCAAGCGGCATTTTCTGCTTGCGCGTTAGCACGTTGAACAGTTCAATCAATACTTGGGTGCTGATAACGGCTTCCCCTTTTGCACTGGACTGTGCCACCAGTTGTCTAGCCTGCGTTTGCCTTCTGGGGTCCGAGGTGTCCGTGCAAAAGACGAGGATGTTGGTATCGAAAAATGCACCCATCGCGCTTACGGGATTCCCCGAGGGCTGCCCTGCAATGTTTGAGCCGCCAGGCGATCTCGCGCGCGGAAGTCGCCGTCATACATCTCGTCGCGCAGGGTTCGGCGTTTTGGCGCGCCACCGGTTTCAGGTTTGGATGCAGTTTTTGGCTCAGGGAGCGTTTGATCAGGGCGCGTTTGCGAAGAAGCCCGATCTATGGCTGCCATCAAGCTGGCTGTGGCGTCTGCCCGCTGCTTTTCAAGGGCTTCGCCAGAGCCGTTGACGTAAATCTGCAAAAATTCCCGCACTTTGGCGCTCAGCGAGGTGCCTTGCTGGATGGCGCGCACCCGAGCCTGCTTGATGAGATGGTCGTCCACCGCGATGGTCAAATTTGACATGTCAAGCCCCTTGGAAACTTGGGCCGAGTTTAGCACAGAAAACTGTGAACATGTGAATAAGTGAACCGGTGACTTGAGGGATAATGCATGGCAATGCCAGCGCTCGTCATCGAATTCCCCGAATCCCTGCCCGTCTCCGCCAAACGCGACGAAATTCGGGCCGCGATTGAGGCCCACCAAGTGGTCATTGTTTGCGGTGAAACCGGCTCCGGCAAAACCACGCAGTTGCCCAAGATCGCACTGGCCATGGGCCGTGGACTGTGCAACTATCCGACGACCCTGCCTGATGGTCGGCCCGCACCACGCGGCAAGCTGATTGGCCACACCCAGCCGCGCCGCATTGCCGCAAGCTCCGTGGCAAAACGCATTGCCGAGGAGCTCAAAACCCCGCTGGGCGATGTGGTCGGTTTCAAGGTGCGATTTCAAGACCGGCTGAGCCGTGGTGCGTCCGTCAAGCTCATGACCGACGGCATTTTGCTGGCCGAGACGCAGACCGACCCGCTGCTCAACGCCTACGACACCATCATCATCGACGAGGCGCATGAGCGGTCTTTGAACATTGACTTTCTGCTGGGCTATCTGCGCCAAATATTGCCGCGTCGGCCCGACCTGAAAATCATCGTGACCTCGGCCACGATTGACGCAGACCGGTTTGCCTCGCATTTTGCGAATGCAAAAGGCAAAGCACCCATCATCATGGTCTCAGGCCGAATGTTCCCCGTGGAGCAGCGCTACCGGCCCTTTGAGGAGTCGCGTGAGTACGATTTGAACAACGCGATTGCCGATGGCGTGGACGAGCTGTGGCGTGACCCGCACAACGCTGGTGACATTCTGATTTTCCTGCCGGGTGAGCGGGAAATCCGTGAGGCCGCTGACCATTTGCGCAAGCACCTAAGCCACCAGCCGCTGTTTCGCAATGCCGAGGTATTGCCGCTTTTTGCGCGCTTGAGCCCGGCCGAGCAGGATCGCATTTTTGACACCCACACCGGACGGCGCATTGTGCTGGCGACCAACGTGGCTGAGACCTCGCTCACGGTGCCGGGCACCCGATACGTCATAGACGCAGGTACAGCGCGCATGAAGCGCTACAGTTTCAGAAGCAAAGTAGAGCAGCTTCTGGTCGAGCCCATCAGCCAGTCCTCGGCCAACCAGAGGGCAGGGCGCTGTGGCCGGGTGGCCAATGGCATTTGCATCCGCCTGTACGACGAGAAGGATTTCGAGGGCCGCCCGCGCTTCACCGAGCCGGAGATTTTGCGCTCGTCCCTGGCCGGCGTAATTCTGCGCATGAAGTCGTTACACCTGGGCGTCGTTGAAGAGTTTCCGTTTCTTGAGCGCCCTTCAAGCCGCGCCATTGCCGATGGTTACCAGTTGCTTAACGAGCTGGGTGCTGTCGATGATGCGAATGAATTGACGTCCATGGGCTGGGAGCTGGCCAAGTTGCCCCTGGACCCGCGCGTGGGCCGCATGATTGTGGAGGCGCGCAGTCGCGGCGCGCTGGAGGAGGTGCTGGTGATCGCCAGCGCCTTGAGTGTGCAGGACGTGCGGGATCGACCGATGGAGATGCAGACGCAGGCCGACCAGGCGCATGTGAAGTTTGATGATGAGAAGAGTGAGTTCAGCGGGTATTTGAAATTGTGGAAGTGGCTGGAGGATTCGCGCGGTGGTGCTCATTC
>JANYJD010000379.1 GCA_025358555.1 Rhodoferax sp. | reverse complement strand
GCGGCATGAAGATTGAGCCGATTTACGTGGACGAGAACGGCGGCGCCACCAAGCAGGTGCAGGAAATGCGTGCCCTGTACGACCGCGAAAAAGTCGATGCGGTGGTTGGGTATGTGGGCTCGGGCGACTGCCTGGCTGTAGCCCCGGTAGCCGAGGAAATGAAAAAATTCCTGATCCTGTACGACTGCGGCACACCGCGCATTTTTGAAGATGGCAAGTACAGCTACGTGTTCCGCACCGCCGCCCACGGAGCCATGGACAACGTCGCATTGGCGCGTTATCTGAAAGCCAAAAACATCAAGGTGGACCGTTTCAACATGATCAACCAGGACTACGCCTGGGGCCAGGACAGCAAGAAAGATTTCACCCTGTCCATGGAGCAACTCTACAAAGGCGCGAAGGTAGATGCCGATTTGCTGCCCAAGTTCGGTGCGGGCCAGTACGGCACCGAAATATCGGTGCTGCTGACCAAGCCGGCCGACATCATGCATTCCAGTTTGTGGGGCGGTGATTTGCAGGCCTTCATTTTGCAGGCCAGTGCACGCGGCCTGTTCCAGAACCAGCAGGCCGTGTTCTCGGCAGCAGACCACGTGCTGCCTGGCCTGGGCGAAAAAATGCCAAACGGTGTGATCCTGGGCGCGCGCGGTGCTTATGGTTTGATGTCACCCAAATCGGCGTTGAACGACTGGTGGTTTGACCTGTATCAGAAGGCCAACAACGTCTACCCCGTGCAAGCGCCCTACCGCATGGCGCAGGCGCTGCTGGGCTTGAAGCTGGCGGCCGAGAAGGCCATGGCGGCCAACGGTGGCAAGAAACCAACGCCAGAGCAACTGGCGGCGGCGCTTAAAGGCAGCAGCTGGCAGTCTCCCGCTGGCACCATCAGCATGGCGCTGGGTGACGGTCAACAGGCCATCCAGGAAACCGCCATCGGCCGCACCCGCTGGGACGCTGGCAAGAAAATGGTGATGATCGACGACATCATGCGCTTCCCGGCAGAGTGCGTAAACCCGCCTGCCAACATGAAGAGCGAAGACTGGATGAAAGCCGGCTTCCCAGGCGCCAAATGTTAGGCTCCCCCCCAAAGCGGCCTTTGGCCGCCTGCCCCTCAGGGGGCGCCACCTACGGCCCGGCAAAGCCGGTTCCGTGGTGGCTACCTGGATAAGTCTCGACATGGCCTTGCTTGCTACTATTCTGATTGACGGCATCACCTATGCGTCATGGCTGTTCATCGTGGCCTTGGGACTGACTCTGGTGTTTGGGGTCTTGAAGATCCTCAACATCGCGCACGGCAGCTTCTATGCGGTGGGGGCGTATGCCGGGGCCAGCCTGGTGACATGGCTGCTGGCGATGAAGGTGTCGCCTGCCCTGACCATTGTTGCGCTGGTCATGGCTGCAGTCGGCGTGGCCGCACTGCTGGCACCGCTGGTGGAGCGTGGCCTGCTTCGCATGTTTTATGGCCGCGACGAAGTGCTGCTAGTGCTGGTGACGTACGCGCTTTTTTTGATGCTGGAAGACATCACCAAGCTTGTCTGGGGCGTTAACCCGTACTACGTGTCTGATACCTACCAGGCGTTTGGTAACCTGAAGCTGGGCGGCCTGACTTATGTGGGGTATGACCTGATGCTGGTGGGTGTGGCCGTGGTGAGCGGCGTGGTGACCTGGTGGGCCTTGAACCGAACGCGGCTGGGCAAAATTGTCACCTCGGTCATCCACAGCCCGGAGGTGGCTGCCAGCATGGGGGTTAACGTGTCGCGCATCTACACCGGGGCTTTCATGGTGGGCGTGTTTTTTGCTGCATTGGGCGGCGCGCTGACCGCACCCATGATCTCGGTGCAGCCGGGCTTGAGCGTGGGCGTGATCATCGTGAGCTTTGCGGTGGTCATTATCGGCGGGCTGGGCAGCATTGAGGGCGCCGCCATTGGCGCGCTGGTGGTGGGGCTGGCACGCGCGGCGTCGGTGCACATCTGGCCTCCGGCCGAGCTGTTCAGCATTTATGTGGTGATGGCGGCCATTCTGGTGTTCAAGCCCGAGGGGCTTTTTCAGCGCATCCAGGCGCGCAAGATTTAGGCAAATGCTCATGCATACGCCCACTTCAACAACAGCGTCGCACGCCCCGGTCACGTCATCGCCCGCGTCATCTTTTCCCTTGTCAAATACTTCACCTGCCCGACTGGCCGCCATCACGCTGGTAGCCCTGGCGGCGCTGCTGCTGGCAGGGTTCATTGCGCCCAAATGGCTGGTGTCTTTGGGCACCATCGCGCTCGCAAACGGTCTCGTGTCGCTGGGCATCTTGATCATGATGCGCAGCGGCGTGGTGCCGTTCGGCCAGGGACTGGTGTTTGCGGCTGGTGGCTACGCGGCGGCGCTGGCTTTCAACAAAATGGGCATTACCGACGTTCTGGGTTTGAGCCTGCTGGGCGGCGTCAGCGGGCTGCTGGTAGCAGCCCCCTTTGCGCCGCTGCTGGCGCGCTACCGGGGCATCTTTTTTGCCATGCTGACCTTGGCGCTGTCGATGGTGATGTACGGTGTGCTGGTTAAAACCGAAGCACTGGGCGGGTCGGACGGCTTCAACGTCTCGCAGCCCACGCTGTTTGGCATGAAGGCACCGCAAGGCCAAAGCCAGTTGCTGCTGTGGTGCGTCACGGCCAGCATCTCGTGCGTGCTGGCGGCGCTGGTGAGGGTGTATTGCGACTCGCGCCGGGGCCTGCTGTCGATGGCGGTGCGTGAGAACGAGTTGCGCGTCGAATACTTGGGTCAGTCGGTCGTCAACATTGTTGCGTGGAATTACGTTATTGCGGCTGTCTTGGGCGGCGTGGGCGGCGCGCTCAGTGTGATGGCGCTGGGCCATATTGATCCGAATTTCAGTTACTGGACGACCTCGGGCGAGTTTGTGTTTGTCGCTATTTTGGCGGGCCACCAGAGCGTCATCGCGATACTGGCAGGCTCATTTTTGCTGGAGTTGGTGCGCTCGTTTTCAAGCGCGTATTTTCCGAATACCTGGCAGTTTGCGCTGGGGCTGTTTCTGCTGCTCGTGATCCGCTTTTTGCCGAACGGGCTGGGGTCGCTGGCGGATCGTTTCAAGCCGAAACGCGGGGGCTCGCCGCAGGCTGGCGCACAACCTGAATCACCATCAAAAGTCAAGGCCTGAGATGGCAATGAACAATTCTCAAACTTCCCGAGCGATCCCTTGCGCTGCCGCCGCTCAAACGGCCCAACCCGTGCTGTCGGCGCAGGGCCTGCAACGCACCTTCGGCGCGGTGGTGGCCGCCGCCGATGTCAATATTGACGTGGCCGCTGGCGAACGCCTGTGCCTCATCGGCAGCAACGGCGCAGGCAAGACCACGTTTGTCAACATGATCACCGGTTATTTGAAGCCCAGCGCGGGCCACATTTTTCTGGCGGGTGAAGATATCACCCAACGCTCGCCACGTGAGATCACGCGCCGTGGCGTGGCGCGGTCGTTCCAGATTCCTCAGTTGTGCCTGCCCATGACCGTGCTTGACAATGTGTTGACGGCCTTGCATTGCGGCACCGGTGCCAGCCAGTTTTTGAAGAATGCGAGGGATGCCAATTCGGTCGCACAAGCCATGGATTTGCTGGCCCGCTTTGGCCTGGCGCACCAGGCCGCGCGCCCGGTGCTGGAACTGCCAGGCGGCGTGCGCAAGCTCTTGGACATTGCGATGGCCCTGACCGGCCAGCCGCGCGTGCTGCTGCTGGACGAACCCACCAGCGGCGTCAGCGCAGATGAAAAATTCAGCACCATGGACACCGTGATGCAGGCCATTGAGCGCAGCGCGGGCCAAACCCCGGTGACTGTGTTGTTTGTTGAGCACGACATGGACATCGTGCGCCGCTATGCCAGCCGTGTGGCGGCTTTTTACAGTGGGCGGGTGATTGCCGATGGGCTGGCCAAGGATGTATTGACCGACGGTGACGTGCAACGCTATGTGACCGGGTTCGCGCCTGTGGCAGGCGCAGCCAGGCCATCGAATGCTGCCCTCGCACACGACGCACCAATCGCGTCAAAGGCACACGCATGATTGCCCTCCAATCCGCCCGCGTGTCGATTCAAAACGTCGAGGTGCTGCGCAATTTTTCCATCCACCTCGAAGCTGGTGCCATGGTCGGCCTGATTGGCCGCAACGGTGCGGGAAAAACCACGGTGATGCGCGCCATCATGGGCCATTTGCCATTGCTGGGCGGCACGCTGAAGTTTGATGACACCGACTTGGGCCACGCACCCGCGCACGCCCGTGCGGCGCTGGGCATTGGCTACATGCCCGAAGACAGGGGCCTGGTGCCCGAGCTTACGGTGGAAGAAAACATCTGCCTGCCGCTGTGGATGTCCAAAACATTAGCACTGCGCGAGCGGCTGGATTTTGTCTACAGCGTGCTGCCCGAGCTGCTGGAGATGCGCGAACGCCGCGCCATGCTGCTATCTGGCGGCCAGCAAAAAATGGTCGCCCTGGCGCGCGCGCTATCGGTGGGCACCAAGCTTCTGCTGCTGGACGAGCCGTTTGAAGGCGTCGCCCCGGCCCTGTCGCAACGCCTTTCAGAAGTGGTGGGCAAGCTGCGCGGCAGCGGCCTGTCCGTGCTGATCAGCCAGAGCGACTTGAACCACTCTCAAAGTTTGCTGGATGGCGAGGTGGTGATTGAGCGCGGGGCGAATGTGGCGTAGGAATTACCGCACCCGGCGTACGCTGGATGCGTACCCGTCCGACTTTCGTGTAAGCAAAGGACCGCACCAATGACCTCACCAAAAATGGATGCGACCGGCGATCAGGTTGTCCGCCGCCCGCTCGCGGGCGTGCGCGTGGTGGACCTGACGCGCGCCCTGTCCGGGCCTTTCGCTTCGATGATTCTCGGAGACCTCGGCGCCACGGTGGTAAAGATCGAGCCCGCCGAGGGCGGCGACATGACGCGCGCTTGGGGGCCCTTCGCGGCTGGTCAGAGTACCTACTACCTCAGCGCCAACCGAAACAAGCTGAGTCTGGCGCTCGATTTTCGCCATCCTGACGGGATCGCCGCTATACGCCGCATGGTGAAGGCCAGTGCCGTTCTGATGGAGAATTTCCGGCCCGGCGTAGCGGACGCGATGGGCCTGGGGTATCAGGCGCTGCGTGGTGACAATCCCGCCCTGGTGTATGCGAGCATCTCCGGCTACGGCAGCACAGGCCCTGCGAAGGATTGGCCCGGCTTCGACCAGATCGCACAAGGGCATGCCGGCCTCATGGGCCTGACGGGCTCCGAGGGGCCGACCCGCGTTGGGGCTGCGATGGGCGATATGACTGCCGGAATGTGGGCCGCATTGGGCGTGGTAGCGGCCTTGCGCAACAGCGAGCACTCCGGGCGGGGCGAGCACGTGGAGACCTCGCTGGTCGCCAGTCTTGTTGCCATGCTCGGCGTGCAGGGTCAACGTTTTCTGAGCACAGGGGATCTGCCTGAACGCACGGGAAATACGCATCCGGTCATCGCGCCTTATGGCACCTTCGCGGCGCTGAATGGCCCGATGAATATCGCTCCGGCGACTGAGCGCATGTGGCGCGCGTTATGCATCGAGGTGGGGCTGCCGGGTCTGCCGGACGACCCGCGCTTTAAGACCAATGCGTTGCGGGTGAGTCACCGCGCTCTGGTGCATTCAACCATTGAAGAGCGCGTTCGACAAAAACCGCGCGCTGAATGGATGGAGAAATTCATCGCTGCGGGTATTCCCGCCGGTTGCATCAACAGGCTGGACGAGGTGTTCGCGGACGCCCAAGTTCGGCATTGCGAGATGGTGCGTGTTGTGCAGCATCCCGAGCTTGGACCGATCCCGCAAATGGCTTTGCCGCTGCGTTTCGAGACTCTGGATGTTCAGACGCCGGTGTGCGCCCCGCCGCTGCTTGGAGAAAACAGCATTTTGATACTGCGCAGCTACGGATTCGCAGAGGATGAGATTGACTCGCTGCTCAGGCGCAATATCGTCATTCAGCACGAATTTCAACCCCAGGAGACACCATGATTCGCTTATTTTCTGCCCTGGCCATTGTGGCAATTTCTTTCGTCAACCCACTCGGCGCCTCCGCGCAAGGGTATCCAAACAAGCCAATTCGGGTACTGGTGGGCTATGCGCCGGGCGGAGGCTCCGACATCATTGCGCGCCTCGTTGCGCAAAACCTGCAGACTAGACTCGGTCAACCGGTGGTGGTCGAGAACCGCGCAGGGGCAGGCGGCAACCTCGCTATCGATCTCGTGGCAAAGGCCCGCCCCGATGGGTACACGCTGCTGGTAACGCCAAATACGTTCACGATGGCACCGGCGCTTTTCTCCAAGCTGTCTTTCGATGTAGTGAAGGATTTCGCTGGCGTTGGCATTATTGCGACGTCGCCGATGGTTGTGATTGTCAACCCCCAGGTGCCGATTTCCTCGGTCGCGGAACTGATCCAGTATGCAAAGGCGAACCCTGGAAAGCTTTCCTATTCCACGCCAGGCATCGGTACCCCCCAACACCTCGGGACCGAGCTTTTCAAAGCAATGACGGCAACCGATATCGTTCACATTCCGTACAAGGGCGGCGCCCCGGCAGTAGCCGCGGTGGTATCCAATGAAGTGCCGCTGTCGTTTGCCGCGATCAATTCCGCAAAGCCTTTTATCGACGCGGGCCGGGTCAGGGCGGTGGCAACGAGTGAAGTCAAGCGCTATTCGCAATTGGGCCTGCCCACCATCGGCGCGACCGTCCCCGGTTATGACGTCGGCATCTGGTACGGCGTTGTGGTGCCGGCCGGAACGCCCAAGCCCATCATTGACCGGCTCAATGCCGAACTTGTGGCGATCGTGCAGATTCCCGATGTGAAAGAACAGATGGCCAAGCAGGGCTATGAAAGCGCAGTTGCACCGCCCGCAGAAATGGAATCGCAGATCCGTTCCGAGGTTGAAAAGTGGATACGTGCGGCCAGGCAGGCGGGCGTCAAGCAGGAAGACTAGCTCGAACTTTGACCCCGCAGAATGCGAGTAACCGTCCGGTTTGAACTTTTCGTTCGCGCGAAGGTCGGCTACTGGGAATTGGCCGCGTTGAATACGAGCAGGGTGAAAACAGGGCTCTGCCCCTTTGTCCAAATCGGGATGCGACGGTTTGATTCTTGCCCAGATGCGGCAATTTGATCGAATCCAATTTCGCTATAAACCGCCCCAAGTGCGGGTCGCTGCAGTGCAGCGGCACTTCTCCAAACTCAAACCATTTCACTGCATTGAACTCACCTTCATCAAAACTGATTTTCTGATTGCGTGGTGCATGCACGACGTACCACAGTGACACGTCAACATGGCCACCCGGCGGCAACCAGAGCTGGGCGTTTTTGTGATCGACCAGAAGGACGTTGCCTTCGTCCACCACGGCGAATTAGGCGACCAAGTGCTTTGGTGGCGTTGACGGCTTGGACGGCTTGGACGGCTTGGCAAAGCGGAATAGTTTAGCGCCTGAATCAACCCACTCCAGCGCTGCTGCAATGTGCGCAGACTCACCGGCACCGTGGGGCACTATGGATGCAATCTCTTGGCGGATCCGGGTTCGCGTCTGGCAAAAATCCTAAAAACTACTAATTAAATAGCTAACTATCTATACGGGACGAGGGCTACAGGCATTTTCGACTCTCAAAACCAATCTAACCCGCTGCTGCACGGCTGCAACAGCGCTATCAACCCAAATCAACGAAATTCAAGCCGTGCCGCCCACCGTCAACCCGTCAATCCGCAGCGTCGGTTGGCCCACGCCCACGGGCACACTCTGGCCTTCTTTGCCGCAGGTGCCTACACCGCTGTCGAGCTTCATGTCGTTGCCGATCATGCTCACCCGCTTGAGGCATTCAGGCCCGCTGCCGACTAGCGTGGCCCCCTTCACGGGGTACAGAATTTTGCCGTTTTCGACCCAGTAAGCCTCAGACGCCGAGAACACAAATTTGCCGGAGGTGATGTCCACCTGGCCGCCGCCAAAGTTGGTGGCGTACAGGCCTTTTTTGATGCTGGCGACGATCTCGGCCGGGTCTTTGTCACCGGCAGTCATGTAGGTGTTGGTCATGCGTGGCATGGGCACGTGCGCGTAGCTTTCACGTCGGCCATTGCCCGTGGGTTTAACGCCCATCAGGCGCGCGTTCATGGAATCTTGAATGTAGCCTTTGAGAATGCCGTCCTCGATCAGCACATTTTTCTGGCTGGTGTTGCCTTCGTCGTCCACGTTGAGCGAGCCGCGCCGGTCGGTAATGGTGCCGTCGTCCAGCACGGTCACGCCCTTGGCCGCCACGCGCTTGCCGATGCGCCCGCTGAAGGCACTGGAGCCCTTGCGGTTGAAGTCGCCCTCCAGCCCGTGGCCAATGGCTTCGTGCAGCAGTATGCCGGGCCAGCCCGAGCCCAGCACCACCGTCATCTCGCCAGCCGGGGCCGGGCGCGATTCAAGGTTGGTCATCGCGGCGTGCACGGCTTCGTTGACGTATTTGTTGATGCATTCGTCGTCAAAATAGGCCAAGCCAAAGCGCCCGCCACCGCCGGCCGAGCCCATTTCGCGGCGGACTTTGCCTGCGACAGTTTTCTCGGCAATGACGGTAACGCTCAGGCGCACCAGCGGGCGCACGTCGGCCGCCAGCGTGCCGTCGGCGCGCGCCACCATGACCACGTCGTATTCGCTGGCCAGCCCGGCCATGACCTGGGCCACCCGTACATCTTTGGCACGGGCGAGTTTTTCGACTTTTTCAAGCAGCTTGACCTTGGCCGTGCTGTCCAGCGTGGCAATCGGGTCAAGGTCTTTGTACAGGGTACGTCCCTGTGCAATCTTCGGGGAGGGAGTTTTTACCTTAGCAGATTTGGACGCGCTGGAGATGGCCCGCACGGTGCGCGCGGCGTCCAGCAGTGATGCATTAGAAATATCGTCCGAGTAGGCAAACGCGGTTTTCTCGCCGCTGACGGCGCGCACGCCAACGCCCTGGTCAATGCTGAACGAGCCGGTTTTGACGATGCCTTCTTCCAGGCTCCAGCCCTCAGAGCGGGTGTACTGGAAGTACAGGTCGGCCTCGTCAACCTTATGCGCCTTGATTTCGGCCAGCGCGCGGATCAGATGGGATTCATCCAGGCCGAAGGGTGTGAGTAAAAGGGATTTGGCAATGGCCAAGCGTTCGATGGTGGGTTCGCGAGAGATCATGGCCCGATTTTAGGCGCGTCGCAAAGCCCCGACGGCCCACAGGCTGAGTTTTACAGAAATTCAAGCGGATCGAGCCAACCATTCATACAGCGCCGCATCATCCAGCCCATCCAGTCCGCCCGCGCTGGCCTGGGCAAACACATTGCGGGCCGCAGCACCCAGCGGGCCTTCAAAGCCAACGAGTTGGGCGGCTGCCACTGCCAGCCGGGTGTCTTTTTCCAAGAGCGTCATGTGGGCACGGGGCGCGTAGTCGCCCACGATGGCGCGGCGCATGCGGTCAGAGCCAATCCAGCTCTGGCCGCTGGACTGCTCAATCACGTCCAGCGT
>JANYJD010000319.1 GCA_025358555.1 Rhodoferax sp. | reverse complement strand
GGGCACCGTGGGCGCGATTGCGGTGCGCTCGGTCATGACGCTGGGCGTGGTGTGGCTGCTCAAAATTCCGGGTCTCATGCTGGTAGGCGGCCTGGGCCTGGTGTGGGTGGCTTACAAGCTGCTGGCCGACGAGGGCAGCGGCCACCATGACGGTCCGGTGGCCACCACATTCTGGGGCGCGATGAAGACCATCGTGGTGGCGGACGCGCTGATGGGCATTGACAACGTGCTGGGCGTGGCGGGGGCAGCCCACGGCGCGATGGACTTGGTGGTCATCGGCTTGCTGGTCAGCGTGCCTATTGTGGTGTTTGGCAGCTCGATCGTGCTAAGACTGGTTGAGCGGTTCCCCGTCATTATCCAGTTTGGCGCAGCGGTGCTGGCGTTTACTGCGGCCAAGATGATTGTGAGCGAGCCCTTGCTGGACGCCGTGTTCGATCCGCCCGAAATTGTCCACACCATCGCTCGCTGGGGCACCTATGCAGCCGCCGTGGTGGGTGTCTTGGGCACTGGCTGGTGGGTTGGCAGGCGACGCGCGTCCCAGCAAACCGAGCATGGCGGCCAGGCCGCGTGAGCCTGAATTCTTTTTCATTTTTCCCCGTGTGTTAGTTCTTCAACTCCAACCTCAAAGGAATGCATCATGGACAAAATCATTGTGTACCTGGACGACGCCGCCCACGCCCTTGCGCAACTCGCTCCGATGGAAAACGGTGGTAACGGTGGTAACGGAAACGGTGCCAGTATCGGTTCCAATTCAAGGGTCGGCGAAGATGCCGGGGCAGATCCCGAGGTTAGCGGCAGCGCAGCAAATTCCACTCTATGGATCCTGGTCGCCTGCCCGCCGCGCATCACCAAGTACATCAGTCGCTGGGTGACCCACAGCGCAAGGAACAATTGGCGCCTGAAATGGAGCGAGGAACAGTTTTCCAAAATTGCTCCCACGCTGCAGGCCCGCGGCGGCGCGGTCACAACGCACGTTGCTCGAGGCCCGCTGGTTGAGCAGACCGCCAGCCTGCTGGCAGTGCACCCGACCGCGCGCGTGCTGGATGCCAGGCTCCCCCGCTTGGGGCAGGACATGGAGCCGGTCACTCGCAATCAGCCGGTGCAGTACGACAGGTGGAGCCTGCCCGGTGCGGTCGCCGGCATGGGCGCCTTGTTGGTGCTGGCGTCTGACTGACCCACTGCGCCTGGTTGGACCGTCGGATTTTGCTTGCAGATTGGGCATGCTGATAGGCATGCACAGTGCTATTCTCTGCCCATGAAAATTCTCGTTAAATGGCTTCTTAGCGCCGCCGCCCTGCTGGCTGTGGCCCACTTCTACAGTGGCGTGCAAGTCACAAACTTTGGAGCGGCGCTGGTTGCGGCGTTTGTCATCGGGCTGTTCAACACCATCTTGAAACCGATTCTGGTGGTGCTGACCTTGCCGGTGACGCTGCTCACCCTGGGCCTGTTTTTGTTCATCATCAACGCGCTGATGTTCTGGGCCGCGTCGGGCGTGCTGAGCGGCTTTCATGTGCAGGGATTCACAGCCGCGCTGATTGGCTCGCTGATTTACTCGGTGATGGGCATCGTGATTGAATCAGCGCTCGACAGCCTGTTCTTTAAGAAGTAGCGCCGTCTGGCGCGCGCGGGTGTCGATGATCGACGCCTCAATGTGGTCGGCAGTGCCTTTGCGCGTCAACTCCCGCGCAAGGTCCTGCGCCGCCTTGAAGCGCTCCATCGCGCCGGCGTAGTCCAGATGTGCAACCTGCGCCTCAGCATCGGCCCGGATGGCACGCAAAGTCTGGCCTTGCGCCGTGTAGGCGCCCGAGAGCAACTGCCAGGCCTGCGCGTCCCGCGGGTTGTTGGCAACCCAGATTTGCAGTTGCTGCGCGGCCAAGCTTGCCTGGCTGGCTTGGCCGGTGCGCACCAACGCCTGGCACAGCAGCATCACTTCAGGGCGGCCCGGCGGCGCAGTTTTGCTTTCCATCAACGCCACGGCTTTGCGCGCATCATTGGCGGCCAGGGCCAGCTCTGCCGCAAGCAGATGCGATAGCCGCGCGGCGCGGCCATCCGTCTGGACGACCTCGGCCAGCTTTGCTTGCAGCGCGGCAGCGCCGGGCAAGTCCCGCAGCCTGACAGCAGCCAGGGTGGCGCCATAAAAGGCGGCAGCCTGGCGCACCTGCGCCTGGCTGCCCTGGCCCAGGCTGGCAGCCAACGGCCCCCAGGCACGCAAGGCGTCCACACCGGGGTTTGACAGCACATTGGCGCGCGCTGCGAGCATGGCTTGCTCCATGTCCTCTGCCGGGGCGACCGTGCCTGGCGTGCCCGGTTTGCTGGGTGTAGCGGATGTTGCCGTGATGCCCGGCTGCGCAATTGGTTGGGCACCCCGTTGCGAGCCGGTCTTTGCTCCCAGCGGCACGCGGGCCTGCATGTCGGAGATACGCTCGCTTGTCAGCGGGTGGCTGCGCAGGTACGGAAACGAGCCGCTGTCATTGAGCCGTGACGCCTGCTGCAGCTTCTCGAACATCGAGACAAAACCGTAGGGCTCAAAACCGGCTTGCGTCATCACGCCAAAGCCAATACGGTCGGCCTCGCGCTCCATGTCGCGCGAAAAATTGAGCTGGTTTTGCGCCGCCACGGCCTGGCCGCCAATGATGAGGGCATTGGCCGCATCGGGGCTTTTGCTGGCGGCCAGCGCGCCCAGAATCATCGCGCCAATCATCCACGGGGCCTGCGAGCTTTGCTTGGCGATCAGGCGTGAAATATGCCGTTGCGTGACGTGGCTCAGCTCGTGGCCAAGCACTGACGCCAGCTCGTCCCGGCTGGTGACAATGGCCACCAGCCCCAGGTGCAGCCCAAAGTAGCCGCCGGGCAGGGCAAAGGCGTTGACCGAGCGGTCTTTGCCCATCATGATTTCCCAGGCAAAGCGCTCGTCCAGCTCGGGGGTGAGATCCCCGCGCAACCGCGCCGCCGCCAGCAGCGGCTGCCAGATGCCCTGCACATATTCGGCCAGCACCGGGTCGTCAATGTAATCTGGGTCGCGGTAGATTTCGCGGGCAATGCGGTCGCCCATGCGGCGCTCGGCGCTGGTGGTCATGTCGCTTCCGTCGCCCAAGTTGGGCAGTTGGCCAGAGGCGGAGGGTGGGCTGGGTTGGCTGGGTTGGCTGGGTAGGGCGGTGGCTTTGACTTGTGGCGCAACGGGCTGCGCCAGCAACGGCGGCGGAACGAAAACCAACAAAGCTACAGTAATAGCAGCAAACAATGCACTACCGGCGAGGGCTAGAGCCTGTTTTTGCCTGTTTTTTTGGGTCAAAACGAGTCCAGCGGCATGTAGGCCAGCACCTCGGCCGTCACCGGGTCCAGAAACACCGTCCAGAATGATTTGCGGCCAATCATGGGCAGATACACCACGGACAGCGGTGGGCGGCCCGCTGACGCCAAGACGCGGTCTATTTCGGCCGCCTGGCTGGCAAAGCGGGATTTCAACAGGGCCACCGGTTTGGCAGTCTTTAGAATTTCGGGAACGCCTGCCGCGTAAGGCTGCCACAAATCGGGCCTGGCCGACAGGGACAGGCCCTGCAACGCGGCCATGGTGGCCTCCATGCTTTCATTGCTGTTCCTGAAGGGGCGCAGCGACAGCAGCGTGGGTCCGGTGATGGGCATCGCGTTGACGCCAGGCGGCGTTTTGCCAAGCATCTCAACGGGCACATCAATCGCATGCACCACGCGAAAACGGTCGATCTCAAACACCATGTGCACGGGCCGCGCGACATAGACCGTCCACAAACCATAGCCCAGCGCGGCCAGCTGAATCAGGGCCACGATGGCCAAATCCCGCCGCAGCTCCGTCCAGGGTTTTTTCCGGTTGAACACGGCCAGTGTGATCAGCGGCCCCAAAATCACGTCCACCGTCACCACCAGCAAAAACAGCTCCCGCCCGCCGGAAATTTCGCGGTACGGGTAGGGGTACCAGATGCCAAACACCAGCAGGCCCGCAAGTGCGGCAATGGCCAGGCTCAATGCCAGGTGAATGGCGCTGGCCTTGAGGCGGTCAGCCCAGAATGAAGGAGTGATCGATAGCACTGTCATGGATGGCACTTGGGTGTGGAGTCGATTCGGCAGGCAGGGTTCATCAGAGTCTGTCACGTTAAGGTAAAGTTTGTACCATGACCTCACTCACCCATTTTGACGCACAGGGCCAGGCCCACATGGTCGATGTGGCCGGCAAGGCCAACACCCACCGCATCGCCGTCGCAGGCGGGCGCATCGAGATGCTGCCCGCCACGCTGGCCATCATCGAAGCCGGCACCGCAAAAAAAGGCGATGTGCTGGGCATCGCGCGCATCGCCGGCATTCTGGCGGCCAAGAAAACCAGCGACCTGATTCCTTTGTGCCATCCGCTGGCGCTGACGCGAGTTGCTATTGATTTTGTATCTAA
>JANYJD010000312.1 GCA_025358555.1 Rhodoferax sp. | reverse complement strand
GCTGAAGAAGTGGATGCCAATGAATTTCTCGGGCTTGGCCGATGCTTTGGCCAGCCCGCTGATAGGCAGGGTGGACGTGTTGGATGCGAAGAAGCCGCCCTTGGCCAGCATCGGCTCGGCTTCTTGCGTCACCCGGGCCTTGAGGTCGCGGTTTTCAAACACCGCTTCAATGATGAGGTCGCAGCCCTGCAAGTCTGCCGCACTGGCTGTGGCGTGAATGCGGTTGAGCAGCTCGGTCTGGTCGTGCGGGCCCATGCGGCCCTTGTCCACCCGCGCCTGGGTGAGTTTGGCCGAGTAGGCCTTGCCTGCATCGGCTTTTTCCTGACTCACATCTTTCAGCACGGTGGTGATGCCCTTGCTGGCTTGGGAGTAAGCAATGCCCGCGCCCATCATGCCGGCGCCCAGCAGGCCGACTTTGGCGGGCTTGTAGCGAGGCGAGTTTCCTGGCCGGCTTTGCCCGCTCTTGATCGCGTTCATGTTGAAGAAGAACGTGTTGATCATCGACAGCGCGTTTGTGCCGGTGATCAGCTTGGCCAGGTAGCGCGACTCAATTCGCAATGCAGTCTCTACGTCTACTTGCAAGCCTTCGACCATGCAGGCGATGATGGCCTCGGGCGCGGGGTACAGCCCGCGCGTTTTTTGCTTCATCATGGCTGGCACCACCGGCAGCATGCCAGCAACGGCCGGGCTGGATGGCAGGCCGCCCGGCACCTTGTAGCCTTTGACCTCCCAAGGGTGCTGGGCGGTGGGGTTGGCGGCAATCCATTTGAGTGCGGCGGCGCGCAAGTCAGACTTTGCAGTGGCCGATGGCGCAACCAATTCATGCACCAGGCCCAGTTCCAGCGCCTCTCGCGGGCCAAACAGCTTGCCTTCCACCAGATACGGCTGTGCGCCCATCAGCCCCAAGTGCCGCGTCATCTTGGTCACGCCGCTGGCGCCGGGCAGCAGGCCCAGCGTCACCTCGGGCATGCCGAGCTGGATGCGCTTGTCGTCAATGGCAACGCGGTGGTGGCCCATCAGCGCCACCTCCCAGCCGCCGCCCAAAGCCGTGCCGTTGAGCAGCGTCACCACCGGCTTGCCCAGCGTCTCGATGGTGCGGAAGTTTTTCTTGACCCGCTCGATGCGAGTGAACACGTCTTTGGCGTCAGAGGCTTTCAGCCGCATCGTGCCTTTGAGGTCGGCGCCCGCAAAGAACGTTGACTTGTTTGAGGCCAGGATGATGCCTTTGATCGCATCCTTGTCTTGGATCACCTGCGCGGCCAGATCGCTCATGTCGGCGTTCCACTGCTCGCACATCGTGTTGACGGCGTTGTTGGGCTCGTCAAAGGTGATGGTGGCAATGCCATCCGCCAGTTGGTATTGAATGGTTTTCATGAGGCTTTACTGTGTGGAATTGTCAATGCTATATATATAATAGCTGACTATGCATGTTGCACAAGGGCTATAGGCCAATTTAACATCTGAAAGTATCAGATTCTCTCGACAATGGTGGCAATGCCCATTCCGCCGCCGACGCACAGCGTGGCCATGCCGTAGCGCAGCTTGCGCCGGTGCAGCTCGTCAATCAGGGTGCCCAGAATCATCGCGCCGGTGGCCCCCAGAGGGTGGCCCATGGCGATGGCACCGCCGTTGACATTGATTTTTTCGTGTGGCACTTTCATCTCTTTCATGAAGCGCATGGCCACGGCAGCAAAGGCTTCGTTGATCTCCACCAGGTCCATCTGGTCCATCGTCAACCCGGCCTTGGCCAGCGCTTTGCGCGCAGCGGGCATGGGGCCAGTCAGCATGATGGTGGGGTCGGCCCCGCTCAAAGCCGCGGCCACAATGCGCGCACGCGGCGTGAAGCCGTGGGTTTTGCCCGCAGCCTCTGAGCCAATCAGCACCGCCGCTGCGCCATCCACAATGCCCGACGAATTGCCGGCGTGGTGCACATGGTTGATGCGCGCCACCTGGGGGTAACGCGTCTGCGCGACCTGGTCAAAGCCCATGGCACCCATTTGTTCAAACGCTGATTTGAGAGACGCCAGGCCCTCCATCGTGGTGTGCGGCTTGATGAACTCGTCTTCTTCCAGAATGATCTGGTCCAGGAAATCTTTCACCGGGACGATAGACCCCTTGAAGTAGCCATTGGCCCGTGCCGCCGTGGCGCGCTTTTGCGATTCGAGCGCGAACGCATCCACGTCCTGGCGCGAAAAGCCTTCCAGCGTGGCGATCAAATCTGCGCCAATGCCCTGCGGCACAAACAGAATTGCAGAATTGGTCTCGGGGTCTTGGGCCCAGGCGCCACCATCGGAGCCGATGGGCACGCGGCTCATGCTTTCCACGCCGCCGGCTACCACCAGGTCTTCCCAGCCCGAGCGCACTTTTTGCGCCGCCATGTTCACGGCTTCCAGGCCCGACGCGCAAAAACGGTTGATCTGCACGCCAGAGGCCGTAAAGTCCCAGCCCGCCTTGAGCGCGGCCACCTTGGCAATCACCGAGCCCTGTTCGCCCACGGGGGACACCACGCCCATGACGATATCGTCTATTTTTGCCGTATCAAAGCCATTTCGGCGCTGCAACTCCGATAGCACGCCAGCCAGCAGGTTGACAGGCTTAACCTCGTACAGGCTGCCGTCTTTTTTGCCTTTGCCACGGGGTGTACGGATGGCATCGTATACAAATGCTTCGGTCATAACTTCGGTCATAAGGGTTACTCCAGATAAATGTCGCCAGGGATGGTGCGGCCCAGTGACACGGGGCTGTTTTGGCAGTATATTCTTTTCACCAAGCAAATGCTTTCTAAAAATACGTCCACAAGGTGACTCCATGATCGAACGAACTTTATTTACCCCCGACCACGAATCATTCCGCGACAGCTTTCGCCGCTTCATGGAGAAAGAAATCGCCCCCCACCATGCCGACTGGGAAGAGCAGGGCTATGTGGACCGGGCTGTGTGGAACAAGGCCGGTGAAAACGGCTTTTTGTGCATGACCATGCCCGAAGAATTTGGCGGTGCAGGGGCCGACAAGCTGTATTCGGTTATCCAGATGGAGGAGTTGAGCCGGGGCGGCTTCAGCGGCATTGGCTACGGCCTGCACAGCGAGATTGTGGCCCCGTACGTCCTGCATTACGGCACACCCGAACAGAAAGCCAGGTACCTGCCCAAATTTGCCAGCGGCAAGATGATCGGCGCCATTGCAATGAGCGAACCTGCGGCGGGGTCAGACCTGCAGGGCATCAAATCTTCTGCGATCAAGCAAAGTGATGGAAGCTACCTGCTCAACGGCAGCAAGACTTTCATCACCAACGGTTGGCATGCCGATCTCGTGATTGTTGTCGCCAAGACCAACCCCGAAGCCGGGGCCAAGGGCACCAGCCTGATGCTGGTGGAGCGCGGCATGCCCGGCTTCTCGGTCGGCAAACGCCTGAAGAAACTGGGCCTCAAAGCGCAGGACACGTCTGAGCTTTTCTTTGACAACGTCCGCATTCCCGCAGAAAACCTGCTGGGCGGCCCGCAGCAGGAGAACCGGGGCTTTATCTGCCTGATGGAGCAACTGCCGTGGGAGCGCCTGCAAATCGCCATTGGCGCGGTAGCCGCAGCGCAGGCCGCCATCGACTGGACCGTGACGTATGTGAAAGACCGCAAGGTGTTCGGCCAACCCGTCGCCAGCTTTCAAAACACAAGGTTCACCCTGGCAGAGTTGCAAACCCAGGTGCAAATCACCCGCGTCTTCGTCGACAAATGCACCCAGCTGCTGGTGCAAGACAAGCTCGACACCGCCACCGCCAGCATGGCCAAATACTGGTGCAGCGACCTGCAATGCACGGTGATGGACGAATGCGTGCAGCTCTTTGGCGGCTACGGCTACATGTGGGAATACCCCATCACCCGCGCCTATGCCGACGCGCGCGTGCAGCGCATTTATGGCGGAACGAACGAGATCATGAAAGAGGTGATTACGCGGGCGATGGGGTTGGGGGCAAGTAAGGGATGAGTTTTCCTTAGCTGCCAAAAAGCTCAGAATGCGTGCCCGAGCGAACAAAGTTGACCTGGTCGGCCTCCACCTGGTAGATCAGCAGGAAGTCGCCGCCGATGTGGCACTCCCGATGGTCGGCCCATTCGCCTTTCAGGGCGTGATCCAGCCAGTCCGGGCCAAGGGGTGCGTCATTGGCGATCAACAACATCATCGCTTCCTTGAGTCGCCCCATGTCGTACCGCCCGGAGTGGGACAGGCGTTGCCAGTCTTTCAAAAATACGCGCGAGTAATCAGCAGCCCTTGGGAGCGCGGCGCGCTTATTGGCCGCTTTACTGGCTGCTGCTTTTTTCAAGATCGGCAAACAGTTCGTCGGCAGTGGCAAACCGGGCGCGGCGTATGGCCATCATCGCGCGCGACTCTTCCATCGCTGCGCGGGTCTGGGCGTTCGGCACCTTGAGTTCAAGCGGAAATGCCTGGTCGATGACCACACGGCGCAAAAATAGGCGCACCGCATCCGATACCGATAGCCCCATCGCACCCAAAGCGTCTGTAGCTTGCTCTTTGATGTTGTCATCCACCCGGATGTGGAGCATGGAGGTTTGTGCTGGCATGGTGGCGATTCCTGAATAGGTTGTTATTTTGTGTCTCATTTGAGATAAAGTCAAGCTGGGGCTGGAGTCGATGACAGTGCGCAGCGCATTTATGGCGGCACGAATGAGACCATGAAGGAGGTGATTGCGCGGGCCATGGGGTTGGGGAAACGGGCTGAGGTCGCCAAACGGCTGCGAATCGCCCAATCCAATGTATCGGCCCTGATCAACTATCGGCTGGACAATTTCTCATCCGAAAAACTGATGGAATTTTTTAACTTGCTGGGCTATGACGTGGACGTTTTGATACGGCCTTCAGCGAACTAGCGCAGAGGCTCGATGCATGTGTTGATAGCTGTTTGACTTGAGGTTTGTGTCGAACGTGCACTGGTCTATGTGCCTATTGGTAGTTGAGCCTGTGTCAGCTTTCGACCCTAAGCGGCCAAACACATATGCGCATTCGAGGCCCGATAGCCGACGTTCCATCCGAAGCAGCGGGCTGTCGAGCTCAAGGAACAGTCGGACCTGTCATCAGATCCTGGTTGTGGCGGCAGATAGAGCTCGCTGGGGCGACCGTAGGTCCGGACCCGCTCGTCATCTCACGGACAAACCGAGGCCCGCCTCGCGAGCCATGACGATGGCACGCGACCGATCCGGCAGGTCCAGCTTGTCGAAAATGTGATTGATGTGATTGCGGACAGTCTTCGGTTGGATCCCCAGCTTCGTCGCGATCTGCGCATTGTTCAAGCCGGCAGCAACCAGATCGAGCACGCGCACTTCGCCTGGCGTCAGTTCACCCAGGCTCGACGCCGCTTCGGCGTCGGCGCCGCCATAACGACGCAGGAATCCGTCGACCTCGTCGAAGAATTGCTTCCATGCGGGCTCGTGATTCAGCAGGATGTGATTTCGGCTCTCGAGCGATACGAACTCGGCCCCTTGAATCGCGCTTGCGACATGCCGCCCTTGCTCGAAAGGAATCCGGGCATCCTCGCGCGCATGGAGCACCAGGGTCGGGCAGACGACCCTCGCGGCAAGAGCCGAGACATCGATGTCGTAGAAGCTGGCCAGTAGCTTGGCGGCGGCTTCGGGTTCGATCGTTCGCCGTTGTATCTCGTCGAACGCACGTAGCTGCTCCATTGAGCTGTCTGGGATGAACTGGGTGGCAAATACCTGTCGGAACGCCGAGTTTTCTCGGCCCCAGCCAAGTTCGACGATCTTCAGCATGGTCTGCGCCTCTTCGATGGCTTTCGGACCGGGATCGCGCTTCAGGACACCGCGCAGATAGCCGCCATAGATGATGAGATGGCTGACACGATCGGGGTGACAGGCTGCGTATTCGATGGCAATCGCCGCACCCTGCGAGGCGCCGAACAAGACGAATTTCTGGAGTCCGGCGGCGTCAACCACTGCATCCAGGTCGAGTTGGTTGGTTGCGGAGAACCCTACGCGTGCCTCGCGATCCGACAGACCGCAGCCACGAGCGTCATAACGAACCAGCTTGTACTGCTGGCTCACTCGCGCGATCCATGTTTGCCACACCGGACTCGCCACGTCGAGCTCCAGATGGTTGAGCCAGTTCGGCGTCTTGACCAATGCCCTGCCGGCTCCCCCAACTGCATAGGCGATGCTCACCCCATCCGCCGTTCTGCAGAAGCGAATCTTCTGTGTCGAAGGAGCCAGGGTGCCAGTCATGGGCGGATTATGTTCCAGCGGCTCGGGGCGCCCTTCCGAGTCGATGCAAGATTGGGCCAGCGGTCCCGCATTTCGGACACTATCTGTCTATCCAAGGTACGGCATGGGTCCCTGGCCTCATGCGGACCGAACCTGCCCGCGCCGACACTACAGCGGGAGACGGCGAGGCACCTGGCCAGACCCTCCAACCACTTAAGGAGCAAGACACATGGATACAGCAATCAAGCCGCGAACTGCCGACGGCAACGGTGTTCTCTGGGGGCTTCGCGCTCGCGACTGGAGCGAACAAATGGAGCCTCTCTTCGGGCCCGTGTACTCGGCAGCCTTTGATCGTGCCGGAATTCGCGCGGGGACGGAGTACCTGGACGTTGGCTGCGGTGCAGGGCTTGCGCTTCAGATGGCCGCCCAACGGGGCGCGCGCCCCCACGGACTCGATGCCGCTGACCCGCTTCTGGAGATTGCGCGTCGGCGTACGCCGGCAGCCGACATCCGTCACGGCGACATTGAGGTGCTGCCCTTCGCCGATGGGCGTTTCGATGTGGTGACCGGATTCAACGCGTTTCAGTATGCCGGCAATCCCGTGCTCGCGTTGGCCGAGGCAAAGCGCGCTTGCAAGACGGGCGGCCAAGTTCTGGTGGCGACCTGGGGTCAGCCCGAAGGCATGGAGGCCGCCTCGCTGGTGGCGGCGATGCGGCCCCTGCTGCCAGCCCCACCGCCTGGCGCGCCCGGCCCGTTCGCACTCTCCGATGAGGTGACCTTGCGGAATTTCGCGGCAAGCGCGGGGCTGACGCCCGGTGAATGCTTCGATGTCGAGGCGCCCTGGTATTTCGCAACCTTGGCAACGGCACTGCTTGCGTTGAAATCGTCCGGCGTTGGAGCACGCGCCATCAAGCACTCCGATGAGGCAGCCGTTGACAACGCTCACGCCGCGGCGCTGGCACCGTTCGCTCAGCCTGACGGAAGCTTTCGGGTCCGCGCCACTTTTCGCTGTTTGATGTCGCAGGCATAGGCTTGGCATCCGCGCGTTGGCGGAGCTGAACGAGCTTGTAGCGCCAACACCGTCGTCACCGAGACCGGACGTTCGCCTTGGACCGGTTATGGCGCAAAGCGGCTAGCCATCAATAAGACACTGCTGCTGAAAACCTGTGAATGGCGAACGCGCCTCCTTGCCAGACCTCGGGGTATATCGGTATGCCCAACCACCTCGGAAATGGGCGGGGCAACAAGTGCAGCCACAGCAGGCGATACTCGTAACAGACCAAAAACAGGAGTCCTCATGATATTGATCATTGGAAGCGCACAAGCCCGGTCCGAGACATTGCAGGAGATGCTGAAAATCAGCATTGCGCACGTGCACCGCTCGCGGTTGGAACCGGGCTGCATTTTCCATGCAGTGAGCCAGGACGCGGAGGATCCTTTGAGGCTGGTGTTTGTGGAGAAGTGGGCTGACCAGGCGGCAATCAAGGCGCATTTCGTGGTGCCTGAATCGCGCGCGTTTGGCAAGGCGCTTTACAAGCTGGCCGCCCAGCCGCCGCAGATGGAGGTGTTTGAAGCGCAGAGTGTGACGGTTGCCTGAACGGGCTGCGACAGGGATGTTTTGCTCCGGGTCTGCTGCGTGCCGGTGCATTGAGTGGCAATGCCAGGCGAGCCGCGGCAAAGTATGTCGCGGCGCACTTGTAATTTTTCCGACCACCCCTACAACATTGTTGAAGATTTCAACAACTTTCCCTTGTTCGATAAAACCCTGCGAGGCGCATCATGCCCACCGTCAACTTCAGCGTACCGGAAGATGTCAAACTGGCCTTCAACACGACGTTTGACGGCCAAAACAAAAGCGCCGTCATTGCCGAATTGATGCGTGAAGCCGTTGAGCGGGCCCAGAGCAGGCAACGTGCCCAGCTGGCTGTTCGTAATATTTTGCGCAGCAGGGCCCAGACTCCGCCGGCAACGATTGCGCAGTTTCGTGCGGCTCGGGCCGCCGGGCGCTCCTGAACAAGCCGACCGCCAGAAGAGCAAGGTCCTGGTTGTAGATGCCAGCGTGGCGGTTAAATGGTTTGTGCCCTTCAGTTGAATCGGCTGAGGTCTATGGCACGGCCCTGGAGCTCGCGACAGAATTCCAACATCATTTGTTTGACACTCTGTACCACGCCGTCGCGCTGCACACGCCGGGAAGTACTTTGGTCACGGCAGACAAGGTTTACTTCGCCAAAGCAAAGTCCTTGCGACAGATTTGCCTGCTGGAGGATTTTGAGCTTGCTTGATTGCAGGTTGCCCCGGCACCGGCGCGTTAAATGGCTATTTCACCGGTTTCTCCCGTCAAATCGGCCTCTAGCCCTTGTGCAGCGTACACAAGTAGCTATATGTAATATAGCATTTTTCCACCGGCAGTCCCATCATCTCCATCACCCCAATTCAAAAAACCGCATCACCACCGAATCCGGGTAGCGCGCGCCGGTGCCTACAAACATGCGCTCGGTAATCCAAAGCAGGGCGGGGGATGCGGTTTCAAAACTGGGGCAGCAGCGAAAATAAATGAGTGCCGGGTCCACCGGTTCGCCGCGCACCAGGCGGGCGATCAGCTCGGGCGGGCCGGTCCGCAGGGCCTGGTTTTTCACATAGATGAGGTCGCCGCCGTCGGTCTCCAGGCAGTAGCGGGCGTCCAGTTGCGCCAGATGGTCGTTCACCACCAGTTGAAAATCAGCGCCGCCGGGCAGCACCCGCGCGGTCCATCCGTTGCCGCTGGCGCTGCCGCCAAGGATGGGGATGACGCGGCGCAAGCCTTGGGCCGTCTGGCCGACCTCTTGTGGCTTGGCCACCAGCACCGACAGGTCTGCAAAAAATGTGAGCGGTGGGGCGGCGAGGGGCGGGGCAGTCTGCATGGGGTGATTGAGTCAATGCGAAAGGTGCACGCAAGGTGGGGAGAAAGCTATTGAATCTACCGCTGCGCCTTGTCTTTGGTGTTTTGCGCCTCAATGCGCCCACGCGCTTCCTGCCAGTCGGCGTCTGTCCAGTCCCGCAGTTCGTAAAAATTGCCACCCGTGGCCAGAGCGCTGCCGCCATCCATCATGATGCTCTGGCCGGTGAGCCAGTCGCACTGGCCGGGGGCCATCAGGAAGCTCGCCAGGTTTTGCAGCTCGCTCATCTGGCCGACCCGCGCCATCGGGTTGCGTTTGATGCTGTGCGCGCCGGGTTCTTCGCCGGGGTTCAGGCGTTTGCTCATGCCTTCGGTGGGGATTTCACCGGGGCCTATGGTGTTGAGCCGGATGCCAAAGCGCGCCCATTCCACCGCCAGCGATTTGGTCATCACTTCAATGCCGGCCTTGCTCATGGCTGAGGGCACCACATACGGGCCGCCGTTATCCACCCAGGTGACGATGATGCTCATCACATTGCGGTACGGCTGGACTTTCGTCCATTGGCCGGATTTGGCTTGTTCCACCCAGCGCTTGCCGATTGCCTGGGTCACGTAAAAACTGCCATGGAAAACGATGCCTGCAATCGCATCAAACCCGCGCGGCGAGAGGCTCTCGGTGGGGGCGATGAAGTTGCCTGCCGCGTTGTTGACCAGCCCGGTCAGGCCGCCAGAGGCAAACAACTCGGCCACCATGTCCTCCACCGCCTGGGCAATGCGAATGTCCACGCCAAAGGTGTCAATGCGGGCCTTGGGAAACTGCGTGCGCCAGGCGGCTGCCGTTTCGTCGCACACGGTTTTGCGGCGGCCGCAGATGGCGATGTCAGCACCCAGGCTTAAAAAATGTTCGGCCATCGCTTTGCCAAGCCCGGTGCCGCCGCCAGTGACCAGAATACGCTGGCCTGCCATCAAATCAGATTTGTACATGGTGTTGATTCTTGCGTGGGGAAATGGGATTGACAAGTCGAGTATGCCCGGCAAGGTCAGTGGGGGCAAGATCATGGCGCTGGGCAGCCTGATTGCGATTCCCGCGTTGATCTTCACGTTCATCGCAGCGCGGGCAGATCATCACCGGGCTGACGGCGGGCGCAGTGAAGGGTTAAAGGGTTGACGGCTGAAGCATCGGGTGCAAAAGCCCAAAACCCTACAATCAAGGGTTACCCCAAGCCTGCCCATGAACGCCCCTGTTGACGTCTCTTTCTTCGCCCGCGCCGCCAAGCCGCTGACCAGTTATCGCAAATACTGGGCAGCGCGCTTTGGCACGGCCAAGTTTTTGCCAATGAGCCGTAACGAGATGGACACGCTAGGCTGGGACAGTTGCGACATCATTCTGGTCACGGGCGACGCCTACGTGGACCACCCGAGCTTTGGCATGGCGGTGATTGGCCGCATGCTGGAGGCGCAGGGCTTCCGGGTGGGCATCATCGCCCAGCCCGACTGGACTTGCGCGGAAGCCTTCAAGGCGCTGGGCAAGCCCAATCTGTTCTGGGGCGTGACTGCGGGCAACATGGATTCCATGATCAACCGCTACACGGCGGACCGCAAAATTCGCTCTGACGATGCCTACACCCCCGGCGACGTGGGTGGCAAGCGGCCCGACCGCGCGGCCATCGTCTACAGCCAGCGCTGCCGTGAAGCATTCAAAGACGTGCCGATTGTTTTGGGCGGCATAGAGGGCAGCTTGCGCCGCATTGCACACTACGATTATTGGAGCGACAAAGTGCGCCGCAGCATCGTGGTGGATGCCAAGTGCGACCTGCTGCTGTATGGCAACGCGGAGCGCGCGATTGTTGAAATCGCCCATCGGCTGGCCGCCAAGGAGCCGGTGCAGCAGATCACCGACGTGCGCGGCACCGCCTTTGTGCGCAGGTCAGACGATGACACGCGCCTGGGCTGGTTTGAGATTGACTCCACCAGTGTGGATGCGCCCGGCCGTGTTGAGTCGCACATCAACCCGTACCAGACCACGTCGGAGCAGGCAGCAGGGCAGGGCAGCACGTGCGCCCGGGAGGATGCTGAAAAGGATGCGGCAGATTCCGTCAATGGCACCAACCCGTCAATCAAGCCCCTGACCTTTGTGCCCAACCCTGCGCTCTATGGCAAAGGCAGCGTCAAGGTGCCGCCGCGTGAGCGCTCGGTGATCCGCCTGCCCAGCTACGAGCAGGTCAAATCCGACCCGGTTTTGTACGCCCACGCCAACCGCGTGCTGCACCTGGAAACCAACCCCGGCAATGCCCGCGCGCTGGTGCAAGCGCATGGGGATGGTGCCACAGCGCGAGACGTGTGGATCACCCCGCCGCCGATCCCGCTGACCACCGCCGAGATGGATTTCGTTTTCGATTTGCCCTACGCGCGCAGCCCGCACCCCGACTATGCAGACGCGAACGGCAGCCACGACCATGCCACCAAAATCCCGGCTTGGGAGATGATCCGCTTCAGCGTCAACATCATGCGCGGCTGCTTTGGCGGCTGCACGTTTTGCTCCATCACCGAGCATGAAGGCCGCATCATCCAGAGCCGCAGTGAAGACTCGGTCATCAAGGAAGTGGAAGACATACGCGATAAGGTTAAAGGCTTCACGGGCACCATTTCAGACTTGGGCGGGCCGACTGCCAACATGTACCGCATCGGCTGCAAAAGCCTGGAGATTGAATCCGCGTGCCGCAAGCCGAGTTGCGTCTACCCCGGCATCTGCAGCAACCTGAACACCGACCACACGCCGCTCATCCACATGTACCGCCGCGCCCGCGCGCTCAAAGGCGTGAAGAAAATCTTGATCAGCAGCGGCCTGCGCTACGACCTGGCCGTGCAAAGCCCCGAGTACGTGAAAGAGCTGGTGACCTACCACGTCGGCGGCTACCTGAAAATCGCGCCCGAACACACCGAACAAGGCCCGCTTACCAAGATGATGAAGCCGGGCATCGGCAGCTATGACAAGTTCAAGACGTTGTTCGAGAAATACAGCTTGGAGGCCGGCAAAAAGCAGTTCCTCATCCCCTACTTCATCGCCGCCCACCCCGGCACCAGCGACGAAGACATGATGAACCTGGCCGTGTGGCTCAAGAAAAATGGCTTCCGCGCCGACCAGGTGCAAACCTTCTACCCGTCGCCCATGGCCACCGCCACGGCCATGTACCACACCAACAAAAACCCGCTGCGCAAAGTCACCCGCAGCCTGGACCCCAGCGAGACCGTAGACATCGTGCGCGGCGACAAACGCCGCCGCCTGCACAAGGCTTTTTTGCGCTACCACGACGCCAATAATTGGCCGCTGCTGCGTGATGCCTTGAAAAGCATGGGCCGGTCTGATTTGATCGGCAATGGCAAGCACCACCTGATTCCGACTTTTCAGCCTTTGGGCGATGGCGGGTACGCCTCAGCGCGCAAGAAGAATTCAACGGCTGCGGCCGGCAGAACGGTTGCTTCAAAAGCGGTGACCCAACCCGTCAAGGGAAGGCTGCTGACGCAGCACACGGGCCTGCCGCCGCGCAAAGCTGTGTAGGGGCGGCGGGTTAAGGCACTGTCCAGCTGCTGCGGGTATGTTTATGCGGCTTTGCAACAGTCAGGCGATGAGCGTCATCCCCGCATGTTTTGCCGCTTTGACGTCGAAGGTAATCGTCTTCACGCAACCGGCGCTGTTGGCCGAGCGCTCAATCAGGCAATCCGCAAAATCGGATTTCCCCAGTTTGTAAACGCGCAGCGCCCGAACCACCTGGTCTGCGTTTTCAATTTTGAATTGTTTGGTGCGGATGATGCCGTCCAGCGCCTGCGACACCTGGGCGCGCGTCAACTCAAAACTGACGGTAAGAACCCACACCAGCTCGACCATTGAAACGAGCGTGACGTAGCCGCGGCCAACGCCCTCCAGCGACTCCACGATGGCCGTCGCCTTGGGTGACTGTTTGGGGTCATCCTGCATGATGTAGCGCACCAGCACATTGGTATCCAGCCCGATCATCGCGCCTTCGCCGCATGGGCCGCCTGGGCAGCAATGGCACGGTTCATTTCGTCAATCGAAACCGTTCGTTTGGCTTTGCCAAACATGCCCTTCAACTCGGTAACAGACCGCGTAGCCGCCACAAACTCGTATTTGCCAGGCTCAATTTCGACAAACTCCACGCGGTCGCCCGCATCGACATGCAGCGCATGCCGAACATCCCCCGGAATGGTGATCTGCCCTTTTGAAGAAATGGTTGCTGTGGTCATGTTGGAGCCTTTTTTGATACCTTACATCATTGTAAGGCGTACTGCGCGAAAGAGGTCAATGCAGGAGGGACGGCATCCTTGGAGTGTGCGCGCCTGCTAGCTAAGGTTTTCGACCTCCGCGCGCCTTTCACCCCTAAGCCCTGGTCGCATTTCTCAATCACCGCGCTCTTCGCTTTTCATTCAGAATCGCAGTGCATATGACCGACCGCAACAATCAAACACGTATTCAAGTGCCTTTTGGTTTGCGAGATGGTCGTCTGTTTGAGCCCCGTCAGGTGGATCGCGGCCTGAAGTGCAATTGCATCTGCCCCGGTTGCTGTGCGGCGCTGGTTGCCAAACATGCACTGTCTGGCAAGGTGACGCCGCACTTTTCCCACGCTTCGGAAACGCCGTGCAATGGTGGGCTTGAAAGTGTCCTTCACCTTGCGGCAAAGCAGCTCATAAATGATCAACGCAAGCTTTACTTGCCTGAGTTGACTGCCACAGCAGTGTCCCCTGGCATGGGGGACGATCCGCTCAGGCGCAGCGAGTGCGTTCGCGAAGGGGAACTCGTTGAGTTATTGCAACTTCGGCTGGAGGAAAAGGTCGGCTGTATCAGGCCGGATCTCATCGCGAACACTGGCAACCACGAGATCCTGGTAGAAATCGCCTACACCTCGTTTGTAACTCATGAGAAATTGCAAATAATCCGAATTCAGGGAACACCGGCAATTGAGGTCGATATCTCGGATATGACGCTGCTGAATTTCGAGGAGCTTGCCAGGCGCTTATTTGAGCCAAACCCCAAGACGACATGGTTGTTCCACCCCGACTTGGCAGCGCGGGAGTCTGCGCTTCGCAAATTGCTGGATGCAGACCTTGCGCAAGCACGGCTGGATTGGGAGCGGACCCAGCAGCGCCAACCGTTGTCCGAACAACGGAGGGAAGCCGCACGCATTGCCCAGCAACAGGCTCGCGTTGATTTTGAAAACATAGAACGGGATCGTCGCATGAAGAGCTATGCCCAGGCTGCCTCTGAAAAGCGGCAAAAAGCGAGGCAACTTCATGCTAGAACTGCGGAGTTCATCAAATTGTCGAACGATCAAAAGTTGGTGCGAGTCCTAGAATATCTAGCGGTCAATAAAAAGTCCATTGAGATATTTCTGCCTATTCCCGTCCGGGGGGCTTCTGGAATAGATGCCGAGCCTTTGGTGTGGCAGGCATCAGTTCTCTCGGGTCTGATAGTCCGCGCTTTGAAAGGACCTGAGGCAAGTCTCAGCGCCGAGCAGGTGTGCAATTGGCTCAGCATACGTTTCACAGTCAACCCTAGATCGACTGCAATTAACGTTGCCATTTGGGATTATCTTTGTGGCCTGGAAAAATTGCAAATTCTGCACAGGATGCGACGACAAGAATTCAAGGTGGCAATCCCAGACATTTTTTCAGCGCTAGAGCTTGCAAATGATGCAAAAAAAGGGCGCGTGGGCGAACTGTATTGGCGCGAGGATTGGCCAAGCAATGAAAAAGCGACCAGCGTCGAGACCGTTTTTTCTGACATTTACGGTAATTCGTACTGCTGGAGCCGACTGCTTGTCGCGCTGATGTCAGCCGGGGTAAGAGAGAAAGAGGAGCCCGCCAGCATCGTGACCCGCTACCAGCTCCCGAACCAAGGTGCAATGGATGCAACTGCACTGCGACGCTACTTGTTGAGTGCAGGCTTTGCCTTTGTGCAACGGTATTGATTGACCTCGGCTCCCCCCCAGAAATTGCCACCACTGGGCAACTCGCAAACTGCAATCGAGCTGGCGGCCCAGTACGGTGATAAAGCAATGGGACCGGGATTTGGGGTGGAAGGTGCGTGGTGCGGCGGTTGCGCGATGCAAAAATTCGCGACCACTGCGTCGCACCAATTTTTTTCACCCTTGCGTGATTCCACCCAAAACCGCAGCACATTGCGCAGTCGCCGTGCTGGGCGGGCAGCGGGGCCGGACGGTGCTACCGGCGCTTCAACAACACTGCAGAGCGCACCAGCGAAAGACGGTCATTCCCAAAGTACATGTCGTCGCCCACAAACATCGTGGGCGAACCAAAGCCGCCGCGGCGGATGACTTCTTCGGTGTTGGCTTTGAGCTGGTCTTTGATGGATTGCAGGGCGATGCCGTTGAAAAACGCGCGCACGTTGATGCCGGTGCTCTGGCAGATGTCGGCTAAAACGGCGTCTTGCGAGATGTCTTCTTCGCGGGACCAATAGGCTTCGAACACGGCTGTGGCGAACGTGAGCATTTGCTGTGAATGGGCAGGTTTGGAGGGCGCAGCCGCATCCTGCTGGTCCAGCCAAATGCAGCCCCGGATCGCCTTCACACTATTGACCGGGAACACCTTGGGCGGCATGACGATTTTCAAATTGGCTTGGCGCGCCCAGTCTTGCAAGTCCTTCAGCATGTAATCGCGTTTGGCGGGAACCGGGTTCTCGCGCATTGCGTAGACGCTGGGGTTGACGCTATTGAAAATGCCACCGACCAGAATCGGCCGCCAACTGACGGGCTCATTCAGCTGTGCCGCCAACGGCTGGATGTTGTGCAACGCAAGGTACGTCCATGGGCTGCTGCAGTCAAAGAAGAATTCGATCATTTCAGGCCTTGCGTTTTCATGGATTATTGCTGGCGGACGGGCCTTCAAGTTTGTGCTCGCCCGCTTTGATGCTCTGCGCCGTCTGGCCGAACAGCGCTTTGCGCGCTTCCTCGGTCAAAGCACCGGCGCGCAGTTCTTTGCCCAGATCCAGCCCGAACTTGACGGCGGGGCGCGTGAACAGGCCGTTGTACCAGCGCTCGACATTCGGAAAATTGGCCAGCGCCACCTGCTGCATTTTGTGGGTGCGGACCCACGGAAAAATCGCCATGTCAGCGATTGAATATTCACCCGCCACACAGGCGCCGGTGCGGCCCAACTGGGCGTCCAGCACACCATAGAGCCGGTCAACTTCTTTGCCGTAGCGCTCGATGGCGTACGGAATTTTGTCGGGCGCATACAGCAGAAAGTGGCCGTTCTGCCCGGCCATGGGGCCCAGGCCGCCCATTTGCCACATCAGCCACTGCGTGACCGCATAGCGCTCGCGCAGGCCTATGGGCATGAATTGGCCGGTCTTCTCGGCGAGGTAAAGCAGGCAGGCGCCGCTCTCAAAAACTGCCACTGGCGCGCCCCCGCCAGCAGGGCTGTGATCCACGATGGCTGGCATGCGGTTGTTGGGGCTGATGTCCAGAAACTCGGGGGCAAACTGCTCGCCCTTGCCGATGTTGACCGGCACCATGCGGTAGGGCAGGTCGCACTCTTCGAGCATGATGGAAAGTTTCCAGCCGTTGGGCGTGGGCCAGTAGTGCAGGTCGATCATGGGGCGTCCAGGGGCATGTGAAGGCTGCATGATATTCCTGGATACTGCGAATGCGGCGGTGCGTGGCTGCAAACTGCCTTGGTTGCTGCGGGATGCGCGTGGTTGTGGGGTTGCGCGGTTGTGCGGTTATGGGGTGGTGCGGTTGTGCCTTTGCCTGCGTAAACTCAGTGCCATGAGCAAAGACCCAGCACCAGCCATTTCTCAACGGTTTTACGCCGTTGACGCGCTGCGCGGTTTTGCGATGGTGTGGATGACGGTCTTCCATTTCTGTTTTGACCTGAACCACTTTGCTTACTGGCGGCAGAATTTTCTGGCTGATCCGTTCTGGACCTGGCAGCGCACCGCCATCCTGAGCCTGTTCCTGTTCACAGCCGGTCTGGGGCAGGCCGTGGCGGTGCACCAGGGCCAGAGTTGGCAACGCTTCTGGCGGCGCTGGGCGCAAGTGTCTGCATGTGCGCTGCTGGTGTCGGCCGGCTC
>JANYJD010000279.1 GCA_025358555.1 Rhodoferax sp. | reverse complement strand
GGCTTCGTCCAACTGGTCGCTCAAAACAGGCCACCCGCAAACGGGCGGCTGGTTAGCTCGAACGTTAGCGCAAACTCTCCTCACTGTGATCTACGAAAAAGGAGCAACCCGATGCTGATGTACCTGACCCAAAGCCTTCACCGTGCCATGCAGCGCCACCCGCAACAGATTGCCACGATCTGCGGCTCCCGCCAGCACAGTTATGCGCAGTACGCAGACCGCGTGGCCCGGCTGGGCGGTGCCTTGCAGACACTCGGCATGGGCAAGGGCGACCGCGTCGGCATGCTGGGCCTCAATTCCGACCGCTACCTCGAGTTCTTCTTCGGCACCTGGTGGGGTGGCGGCGCGGTCAATCCGGTCAACATCCGCTGGAGTGCCGCCGAGATCGCCTATTCGCTGGACGACTGCGACACGCGCATTCTGCTGATCGACGAGCAATTCAAGGCAATGGCCACCGAACTGCGCAGCCGCAGCAAGGCCTTGCAGACCCTGGTCTACGTCGGCGACGGTGACACACCGGACGGCATGTTGAACTTCGAGGCCGTGCTCCAGGCCGCTGCGCCTATTGCCGATGCCGGTTGCAATGGCAATGAGCTGGCCGGCGTGATGTACACGGGGGGCACCACCGGCTTTCCCAAGGGCGTGATGCTCAGCCATGACAGCCTGTGTGCCAATGCGCTGGCCGCGTTGGGCGCAGGAATAACACGTAGCGATGGCCGCGCGTTGCTGATCGCGCCGATGTTTCATGCTGCGGCTGGCGCGATGATGCTAGCGCACGCAGCCGCTGGGGGAACGTTCGTCATCGCGCCCATGTTTACGCCGCTCGGAACCTTGCAAGTGATCCAGCAGCATGGCGTAACGCATCTGCTGCTGGTGCCCACCATGATCCAGCTGGCCACCGACCATCCCGATGCCGGTCAGTACGACGTGTCCTGCGTGCAGGTGCTGGCCTACGGCGGCTCGGTGATCAGTGAAGCGGTCTTGCAGCGGGCCATGCTGCGTTTTCCGAACGCGGGCTTCCTTCAGGCTTACGGCATGACCGAGCTTTCGCCCTGCGCCACCTACCTGTCAGCAGCAGACCACCGGGGCGAAAGCGGTAAATCTGGCCTGCTGCGCTCGGCAGGTCGCGCGACGTTGACGACCGAGGTGTGCGTCGTCGACGCTGACGGGACAGAAGTGCCTCTGGGAACGGTCGGCGAGGTTGCGGTGCGCGGCCCCAACACCATGCTCGGCTACTGGAACAAGCCCGAGCTGACCGCGGCGGTTCTGCGCAATGGCTGGATGCACACCGGCGACGGCGGGCGCATGGACGAAGACGGATACCTGTACATCGTGGACCGCATGAAGGACATGATCGTCAGCGGTGGCGAGAACGTCTACTCAGCCGAGGTCGAAAACGCATTGGCCCAGCACCCTGCCGTGGCCGCCAGTGCGGTGATCGGCATTCCCAGTGACGCATGGGGCGAGGCGGTGCATGCGGTGGTCGTCCTCAAGGCCGGTGTAGTGGTGACCGAGCAGGAACTGTCAGCGCATTGCCACCAATTGATCGCCGGCTACAAGTGCCCGCGCAGTGTCGAGTTTCGCGACGCGTTGCCGATGACAGGGGCAGGAAAGATCCAGAAGACCGAACTGCGCAAGCCGCATTGGGCGGGACATACGCGGGCAGTCAACTGAGCGGATGACTGCATGCAACCGGGAGCCAGGATGGAACGCAGATGTACCAATCCGGTACTTCCGCGGGCTGGACGCTTGGGCAAACCTTCCGACGGATGCAAATGTGTGAGAGACATGTAGTACCCGTCGTGCGCCCAGCGCGTCTTGCCGTTGGCGCCCGCTTAGCTCGAACGTTATCCCTCAAGTCTGGCGCTCGTAACGGTTCGCAACCTTCAGCGGTAGACTTGGGGTTCCGTCAGGAGATCACTATGGCCGACCTCATCGAAGAACTCAGCTCACAAGCTCGAACACTGCCGCCGGCGGATCGGGTTCGCTTGGCCGAGGAACTCCTTGCTACGTTGCACGAGCCAGACGACGAAGTCGAGGCGGCTTGGGACGAGGAAATTCGAATCCGAATCGCCGATATTGACGCTGGTACGGCGAAGCTCATTCCTGCTGAAGAAGTATTTGCGGAAGTTCGACGTCTGCTGAATTGATGCGCGTCCGATTTCACGAGGCCGCGATGGCCGAGTTAGCGTGGGAGGTTCAGTACTACGCAAAGATCAGTCCGCAGCTCGGTGAGCGATTTGCAACGGTCGTTGAGCGGGCGCTCGCGATAGCCGCTGAATTCCCAGATATGGGCGCACCTCACAGGTACGGCACTCGCCGAGTTTTCCCAAAGCGCTTTCCATTTTTGATCGTGTACCTACACCGCGGTGATGAAATCTTGGTGTTGGCAATCGCACCGGACGACAGGAAACCTGGTTATTGGCGTTCCCGGATAAAGGGATAACGAATAAGGATAGATCGCGCTTCGCCGCTTGTCTGTCCGTTTGTTGGACAGGCCCGGTGATGGTGTGTGCAGAGGGGTAAAAGCCGCTGTAGATTGATCCGAGAATTCGGCTGCGGCGGGCGGCCCGTGGGGGCGGCTGGGGTGACTGCATCGGGCACACAAAAAAGCGTAGTGCGGTGTGGAGGCCGTGTGGATCGCGATACAGCAGATTCTCCAGATTTTGAATGCGTTTGACCCCGACTGGCCCGTGGCAGGCTCAGATCGTGCGGGATGAGCGGCGTAGCGGTCGTCTCGGGTGGTAGTGACCTCCATCGGATGGGGCTTGTCAGGCCGCAGCGTCTGCGCAGCGCTGCATGCGGGCATGTCGTGCTGTGGTGGGCAAATGCGATGCCCTGCATGACGCCACTGAGCACGGGTAAACCCGCATCGCCCTTAGACCTCGAGGTCTAGAC
>JANYJD010000213.1 GCA_025358555.1 Rhodoferax sp. | reverse complement strand
GTCTGGCACATAAAACGGTGCCTTTTCGGCCATGGCGGCGTTGCAAATCCGCGCGATACCCACTGGTATCGCTGTGGTTTGCGCCTTGCCCTGACCAAAAATCCATCCGTTTTATTTGTGCCATCAAGAATGCAACACTACCCTAGCTGAAGAAGCTCTTCAGCCGGTCAGTCCAGCTGTCGCCCGTGGGCGAGTGCTTGTTGCCGCCCTTCTGGAACGAGTCATCCAGGTCCTTGAGCAGCTTGCGCTGATGCTCGCTCAGCTTGACTGGCGTCTCTACCGTGATGTGACAGTAAAGGTCGCCGGGGTAGCTGGCGCGCACGCCCTTGATGCCCTTGCCGCGCAGGCGGAACTGCTTGCCGGTCTGCGTGCCTTCGGGGATGTCGATGGCCGCCTTGCCGGCCAGCGTGGGCACCTCAATCTCGCCGCCCAGCGCCGCCGTGATGATGCTGATGGGCACCGAGCAATGGATGTCGTCACCATCGCGCTCAAAAATGTCGTGTTTTTTGAGGCGGATTTCAATGTACAGATCACCGGGCGGGCCACCGTTGGCGCCAGGCTCGCCGTTGCCGGTGCTGCGGATGCGCATGTTGCCGTCAATGCCGGCCGGGATTTTGACCTCCAGCGTTTTTTGCTTCTTGACCTTGCCCTGGCCGCTGCAGGCCGAGCACGGTTCGGGGATGACCTTGCCGGTGCCACGGCAGGTGGGGCAGGTCTGCTGCACGCTGAAAAAGCCCTGGCGCATCTGCACTGCGCCCGAGCCGCTGCAGGTGCCGCAGGTTTTGACCGACGTGCCCGGCTTGGCGCCGCTGCCCTTGCAGACCTCGCACGGCTCAAAACTGGGGATGCGGATTTGCGCGTCCTTGCCGCGCGCGGCTTCTTCCAGCGTGATCTCCATCGCGTAGCTCAGGTCGCTGCCGCGAAACACCTGCCGCCCGCTGCCGCCCGCGCGCCCGCGTTGCTGACCGAACATGTCGCCAAAAATGTCGCCAAAGGCTTCCGCAAATCCGCCATAGCCTTCGGCGCCTGCGCCGCCGCGCATATTGGGATCGACGCCCGCATGGCCGTGCTGGTCGTAGGCCGCGCGTTTTTGCGGGTCGGTCAGCATCTCGTAGGCTTCTTTGGCCTCTTTGAATTTCTCTTCAGCGGCCTTGGCTGTGTCACCCTGATTGCGATCGGGGTGATGCTTCATCGCCTGTTTGCGATAGGATTTTTTTATCTCTTCCTCTGACGCGTTTTTGGGCACGCCCAGGGTTTCGTAGTAGTCTCTTTTAGCCATGGGTCAACGCTGCTTTTTGTTCAAAATTCATGGGGATTGGGATGAGGATGGCGGGGGACGGTACTGTTCTGCCCACGCCAGCACTGACCTTGCAACGGCCTTGAACGCCTTTTCAAGCGCTTGCTGGACATGAAAAAAAGCGACGCTGCGTAAGTCAAACTCGCCCGCGATTTTTTCGGCCGTTTGTAAATCTCGCAGAGCCAAGATCATCAGGCTTTCAAACTGAGAGTCACCCACAAAGCACCCTTCCCTCGCGAAAAGCGCGATAGGGCAAACTGCCAACCCAATCTTTTCGTTTCTGAAAGTCTTCGCGGCTAAGCAAAATGAGGTCTACGTCAGCGCGCCGAACCACTTTGAGTAAGCGGAAATACTCAGCGCTTTTGTCAGGCAGAGACTCCTCGATCACCAACAGATCGATGTCTGAATTGGCATGGGTGTCCCCCCGCGCCTGCGAGCCAAACAGCATCACCTGCGCGGGAGACGCAGCCGCTTCAAAAAGCTGCTGCGCCAAAGCCTGAATTGTCTCAGGGGTGTGCATGAAGAGGGCTTGATTGCCTGGCCTTTGCTGCTTGGGATCAGCCCTTCTTGACTTCTTTCACCTCTGCATCCACCACGTTATCGTCGGCTGGCTTTGCACCTGACGCACCGGCTTGCGCGCCGCCATCTGGGCCACCCGCGCCGCCACCAGCCGCAGCCGCCTCAGCTGCCTGCTTGGCCTGCATGTCGGCGTACATTTTTTCGCCGAGTTTCTGGCTGGCGGTT
>JANYJD010000212.1 GCA_025358555.1 Rhodoferax sp. | reverse complement strand
GTCTGGCACATAAAACGGTGCCTTTTCGGCCATGGCGGCGTTGCAAATCCGCGCGATACCCACTGGTATCGCTGTGGTTTGCGCCTTGCCCTGTCCAAAAATCCATCCGTTTTATTTGTGCCATCAAGAATGCAACACTACACTAGCGGCAGGCTGATCACAAAACAGGCGCCGCGTGGCGAATGCGGCTCACACGTTGCCGAGCCGCCGTGGCGAATGGCGATGGATTTCACCAGCGCCAACCCCAGCCCAACCCCTCCATCGCGCTCGGTGGCGCCCGGCAGCCGGTAAAAGGCCTCAAAAATGCGTTCGCGCAGCTCTGGCGGCACACCCAGGCCGTGGTCGCAGACCTTGATGACGGCCTGGCCGTCCGTGCGCCGCAGGCTAACCGTGATGTCACCGGCTGCGTGGCGGCGCGCATTCTCCAGCAGGTTGCGCAGGGCGCGGCGCAACAGTTTGCTCACGCCCTGCACCACGAGCTCAGTGGGTGCCGCGCCGCCATCCGATGGTGCCAACTGGGCGTCCAGATCGGCATGCACGCGCGCGCACTCTTCTGCGGCCAGGCCAATCAGGTCCACCGCTTCCACGGTGCCCATGCCGGCCTCTTGCGACTCCAGACGGCTGGCCAGCAAAATCTCTTCAATCAACTGGTCCAGCTCGGCGATGTTGCGTGATATTTCTTCTTTAAGGGCGGGCCAGGCTTCATGGGGCGCTGTGGAGTTTGTCGGTTGCAGATTTATTGAATCTGAATTTTTGGTTTCGCCGCTCTTCGAGAACGACGGGCCGCCGAGCAGCTCCAGCCCCATGCGGATACGCGTGAGCGGCGAACGCAACTCGTGCGATGCATTGGCCAGCAGCGATTTTTGCGATGCCAGCAGTTTTTTTTGCGACTCGAGCAGCGTCTTTTGTGTGGTGAGCAGCGTCTCAATGCGCTCGGCGGCATGGTTGAAGCGGTTTGCCAAAAACGCCACTTCATCAGAGCCCTGTTCCGACAGGCGGGTGGACAAATCGCCCGCGCCCCAGCGCTCTACGCCTTGTTGCACGGTCTCCAGCCGCTTGGTGAGCCGTCGCACCACAGGGTAGGTGCCCACGGCCACCGCCAGCCCCACCAGGCCCAGCAGCCACGCAAAACTGAACGGCAGCCGCACTGCGCCGGGTGCCGCTTGGCCACCACCGGCACCCCCTCCTGCGCCCAATGGCCGGATGGGCCTCGGCAACTGGATGTACAGGGTGGTGCCGTCCCGCATGGTGATCTGAAATTCCGGCCCCTGTCCGGGCACCCGGTTCGGCCTGACGCGGTCCTGTCCAATGATCTCACCCGCCTGGTTGCGCACCACAATCTCGCGCCCCGGGCGCTGCGCCCGCTCGCGCTCGGCCTCCATGCGCGCCAGCCAGCCCGCCACCAGCGTCAGCACCGCCACCGCAGCCACCACGGCCAGCCAGATGCGCAAGTACAGGCGCTGGTGGAATGGGGTGCTCATGCGTATAGAGCGCCGTCACGCTGCCGGGCCGCCCCAAAGCGGGACAGCCCCCTTGGGGGGCAGCGCAGTACACGTAGTGACAAGCGTGGGGGCCACATCCTTAGTCCTGCTGCCGGGCAAACACGTAACCCACGCCACGCACGGTCAAAATACGCTTTGGCGTTTTCGCATCCACTTCAATCGCCGCGCGGATGCGGCCCATGTGCACGTCAATCGAGCGGTCAAACGCATCCAGCTCGCGACCGCGCACGGCCTCCATGATCTGGTCGCGCGTCAGCACCCGGCCGGCGCGCTCGGCCAGCGCCACCAGCAAATCGAACTGGTAGGACGTCAGGTCACAGCTTTGGGGGCCCACCATCACGGTGCGCGCGTCGCGGTCAATCTCCAGCGAGCCAAAGCGCATCTGCTTGGCCGCAGGCGTGCCGCCGTCGGTGCGCCTGCGCAGCACGGCGCGCACGCGGGCCAGCAGCTCGCGCGGCTCAAACGGCTTGGGCAGATAGTCGTCGGCTCCCATCTCCAAGCCAATGATGCGGTCCATGGGGTCGCCTTTGGCGGTCAGCATCAGCACTGGCACCTGGGCGCTGGCGCTTGACAGAGCGCGGATGCGCCGGCACACCTCCAGGCCGTCCATGTCGGGCAGCATCAGGTCCAGAATCACGAGCTCGGGCGACGCAGCAGTCTGGGTTTGCAACTGCGCCAGGCCGCTTTGGCCGTCCCCGGCAACGCTGACTTCAAAGCCGGATTGGCCCAGATACTCGGCCACCATCTGTGCCAGGCGTGCGTCGTCTTCGATCATTAACAGGTGTTGGCTCATCGTGCCGCAAGTCTAGCCCTGGCGCGCACTGGGACCAAATGCACGGGTTGAAGCGGCGGTAAAGTTAAGTAAACCCCGGTTGCTGGGTGAGTCAGAACACATGTGCCTGCCAGAATGCTGCGACAAATCGCGCGGCGGCAATTACTATTACATTAATAGCTAACTATACATATTTGACAAGGGCTACAGGCCAATATGGCGACTATTTTTCAGCGGATTCGAGCCGCGAAGCCAACCACACCAGCAACAGCACCGGCAGCCCCAGCAAGGCCGTGGCGGTGAAGAAATGGCCGTAGCCAAAGGCATCCACATAGCGCCCTGAAAAGCCCGCCAAAAACTTGGGCAGCAGCAGCATCATCGAGCTGAACAATGCGTACTGCGTGGCCGAGTAGTTGACGTTGGTCAGGCTCGACAAGTACGCGATGAATGCGGCCGACGCGATTCCGCTTGATAGGTTGTCGGCCGAGATGACAAAGATCAGCGCCGTCACGTCATGCCCATGCGCAGCCAGCCAGGAAAACAGCAGGTTGCTGGCAGCGCTCAAAATCGCGCCCAGCATCAGGATGCGCATCACGCCGAAACGCATTGAAAGCACGCCGCCAATGAAAGCGCCCACCAGCGTCATGATGACGCCGTAGATTTTGGTGACCGCCGCCACCTCGTCTTTGGTGTAGCCCATGTCCACATAAAACGGATTCGCCATGATGCCCATCACCACGTCGCTGATGCGGTAAACGGCAATCAGCGCGAGTATCAGCGCGGCCTGCCAGCGGTAGCGGCGGATGAAGTCGGCAAACGGCTCCACCAGCGCACCCTGCAGCCAGTCAACGGCGTTTTTGGCAGGCGGTATGGCGCGGCGCGCGGGCTCGGGCGAAAGCAGCACCGTCACCACGCCCAGAAGCATGCTGGCTGCCATCACCAGATACGCGGTTTGCCACGCGCTGTGCTGGTACACCGCTTTGGCAGCCACAGCGGCAGCTTGCGTGATTTGCCCTATCTGTGCGGCGACCGGCGCGGCGGCCTGTGCACCTTGCACGACCGCTGGCCCCAGTGGCACCACCTCAGCCCGCGCGGCAATCCACAGCACCCCCGCCCCGGCCCAGATCATCGCCAGCCGGTAGCCGGTCTGGTAGGCGGCGGCCAGCGCAGCCTGGCGCTCGGTATTGGCCGACTCAATGCGGTACGCGTCCAGAGCAATGTCTTGCGTGGCCGAGCCAAACGCCACCGCCAGCGCGCCCCAGATGACGGGTTGCAAAGCCACCTGGGGGTCGTTGAACGACATCGCGACCAGACCCACCATGATGGCAATTTGCGCCAGCAGCAGCCAGCTGCGCCTGCGCCCCAGCCAGCGCGTGAGCAGCGGGATCGGCATGCGGTCCACCAGCGGCGCCCAAACCCATTTGAAGCCATAGGCCAGGCCGACCCAGCTCAGGTAGCCAATGGTGGTGCGGTCAATGCCGGCCTCGCGCAGCCAAAAACTCAAAGTGCCCAGTACCAGCAGCAGCGGCAGCCCGGCTGAGAAGCCCAGCAGCAGCATGCGCAGGGTGGGGGCTTCAAGGTAGACTTTGAACGTGTCGCGCCAAGTTGGTTTGACGGGGTTGTCTGTATTGGCGCTGATGGCAGAGGTCGGCATGCGGGAATAATACGCGGTGCGACTAGCGCTATGACACGTCGCTGCGGCACGTCGCCATAACACGTAGCCATTGCACGTTGCCATGACATGTCGTTATGGCTGCCAGGTAATTGCGAAGCGCATGGCGGCGGCGGCGGATGCAACAACCGCAGGCAGCCCCTCTTTTGAAGGCCACTATGAAATTGAAAAATGCGAACCCGCAGCAGGTACACGGGCGGTTTCAGCGCCGGCTGGCGGGCTGCGCCATGACTGCCGCGCTGATGCTGTTGCCACTAGCCGTACCGCTGGCCGATGCGCGCGAAGGCGTGGAGGTTGGCAAGAATTCCGCCTTCACCAAACTCGTGCCAGCGGAGGACATCGAGCGCTCTGCCGCCCAGCAATACCAGCAGATGATGGGCCAGGCCAGCGCCAAAAATGCACTGGGTCCGCGCGACAATCCCCAGGTGGTGCGGCTGCGCGCCATTGCGACAAAAATCATTCCGTTCACACTGGAATGGAACCCGCGCGCCAAAGACTGGAAGTGGGAGGTCAACCTGATCGGCTCCAACCAGATCAATGCGTTTTGCATGCCGGGTGGCAAGATCGCTTTCTACAGCGGCATTCTGGAGCAGCTCAAGCTGACCGATGATGAGGTCGCCATGGTGATGGGACATGAGATTGCCCATGCGTTGCGCGAGCATGCGCGTGAACGCATGGGCAAAAATGCCGCCACCAGCATTGGGGCCACCGTGCTGGGCCAGCTTTTTGGCCTGGGCCAGCTCGGGCAAACCGTCACCAATTACGGCGCCCAGCTGCTCACGCTGCAGTTCAGCCGCGAAGACGAATCTGAAGCCGACCTGGTGGGCATGGAGCTGGCCGCACGGGCCGGCTACAACCCGCAGGCAGGGGTGTCGCTGTGGAACAAGATGGGCGCTGCCAGCAAGGGCGCGCCGCCGCAATGGCTGTCCACGCACCCGTCGGGTGCGAGCCGGATTGCCGACATCGAGAGGAACCTGCCCAAGGTGCTGCCGCTGTACGAGCGGGCGAAGCCTCGCTGAATTTAAAACATGCCATTTGCCGTCATGCGTTTGAATGAGGACAGCGGCGAAGTGTCACGGGTGGTAACAGGCTGATCAGCGGGCTGGGCCGCAGGGCCGTTTTCAGGCCACGCCGTTACAAAAAAATACCGAGCCCTCCTCCATTTGGGTGTTGACGCGCATGGGCCGCGTTCGTAGGATGAATGGGCTGTTCATTCAGCCTGTTCATTCAGCCTGTTCATTTTTCTCAAGGGGAGCATCATGTCAATCACTGTTTCAAGCAGCCTTGCAAGTAATTTTTTTTCGTCTGCCACTCTGCCGCACATGGACCGGCGTGGAACCGCCGAACGGCGGGTATCTGTGAATCCAAAACCGTTGGCCGAATCGCAGCCGTCTTGGGGCCGACATGCCATGGCGGCTGGGTTTCTGGGCGTGGCTTTGGGTTCCGCAGGCGCGATGGCGGTTCTCGCGCAGCGGGCTGCCTCGTTTCCAGATCACCCAGCCAACTTGGTGGTGGCTCAGCAGCCAGCGTCAGCAGTTACTGTTACGGCCCCACTGTTTGACGCAACGCCCGCCGCATCCGGTGTACACACCGTAGCTGCAAACCCAGCGGTGGCTAGAACGACAGGTGCAGCGACGGGTGCAGCGACAGGTGCAGCGACGGGAGCAGCAACAGTTGAACCAGCCGCCAGCGCAGAGTCCTACAGCGAAGACGCAGCCGGCGTGCCTGGCGCAAGCTACCGGGAGCCGCCCGTCATCCCGCCTGGCGCTTCCAGGCCCCATTCGACCACCGCACGCTGATGGGGCCCGGACCAAAACACCGATGCAAAATCGGCAGACGACCGCTCATGGTCGGAAAAAGGCTCTGATTTTCGGTATTTTCGCCTTTAAGCCCTTGCCCGCAGTGCATAGTTAGCTACTATATTAGTAGTATTTGGCAATGGTTAGTAGCTGACGGTGCGGCATGCCAGGTGGGCACGTCCGGAAGCCGACATAGCGCGCGGCCCCATTGCCGCCCACCCGCTTTCCGTTGTGCTGGTGAGGTTCAAGGTGCCAGAAATGGAATGGTCGCCAGAATCTACAAGCAGGTGACAGTAATTTTGGATCTACCGGCCATTAAAAAACGCTTCTACGAACTGGCGCTTTTTCCGGAATGCAAAACCCCGTTTGAAACCACCTACTTCATCAAGTCGGAAATCACCAAACGGGAAGCCGTGATGCGCAACACGGGGATGGAAAAACAATAGTCATGTGATGCGCGAAGCAAGGCTTGCAAGGCGTGTTTGGACATCAATCACGACGGTGATCGCAGGATGATTGCGGTCGCCGTAGCCGTAGCCGACGCGATGCGTTCGCCATGATTTTCAAGAAGAATGTCTCGCCGTCAATGATATACAATTCATAGCTTACTATGTAATGAAATAGAGGGCTGCAGGTTGATACCTCAGGATCCACCCACTGCACTCGCATCCCGGAACGCGTCAATTTCTGCATCGGCGTAGCCAATCTCGCGCAGAACCGCGCGCGTGTGCTCACCCAGGCCGGGGGGAGCTGCGACAACTGGAGAAACATGGCCGTCGAACCTGACCGCACGGGCGACAGCTTTCAAGCTGCCGAACTGCGGACTTTCGTAGTCCTGAATGATGTTGGAGGCCGCAACCTGCGGGTGGACCGACAGCTCCGCCAAGTTGTTGATAGGCGCAAACGGCACGCCCGCCGCAACAAACACGCGCTCCCAGTGGGCTCTGGACTGGCTGGCAATCAAGGGCCGCAGAATGTCCATCAACGGCGCGTAATTTTCGCGCCGCGCGGGATTGGTGTTGTACGCGGGGTCGGCTGCCAGGTCGGGGCGTTTAACGGCGGCACAAAACAGCAGCCACAGCTTCTGGTTGCCGCAGGCGATGTAGACATAGCCGTCGCTGGCCTTGAAAGACTCGTACGGCACGTTGTCCGAGACCACCTGGCCACCTGGCTTGGCAGGCGCACTCTGTCCGAGCGTGCCCCAATGCCTTTGCAAGCCCCAGGCCTGCAAAGCCACGGCGGAGTCGGCCAGACAGACTTCCAGAAAAGCACCTTCGCCAGAGATGCCGCGCTGGATGATGGCGGCCAGAATTCCTGCGAACGCGTTTTGCCCGGTCGTGAAGTCGATCAACGGAATGCTGAGCCTCGCCGGTGGCGCGCCACCTTCTTCAGGTATCTGCATCATGCCGCTGAAAGCCTGGATCACGGGGTCGTAGCCCCTGGCTTTCGCCATCGGACCCGTGCCTCCAAACGCGGAAATGCTGCAGTAAATCAGCCGGTCGTTGATCTCTTTCAGCGCTGGGTAGCCCAGTCCCAGCCGGTCCATCACGCCGGCGCTGAAATTTTGCAACACCACGTCGCTGGTCTTGGCCAAGCGGCGCACGATGCCAATGCCAGCTTTGGTTTTCAGGTCAATGACCACGCTGCGCTTGTTTCTGTTCACCACAAAAAACAGTGTGCCCGATCCGGCCTGGCCCTGGTGGAGGGGCTGCCAGTTTCTTGAATCGTCACCCGACCGGGGCTCAATCTTGATGACATCGGCACCGTAGTCTGCGAGCAGTTGCCCGCAGTGAGGTCCGGCAAAGACCGTTGAAAAATCCAGCACCTTGATGCCTTTGAGCGGTTTCATTTCATTTTCCATTCAGCTGTCCGCAGCAATTTTAATCCTGTAGACAATTAAAAACCTGGCGCATTCGAAGGCTGGAGGCTGTGCTATTCTGCGCGTCGCTGTTCCACCCCACCTCGGTCCAGTCTCTGGGCCACACTTGGTGTTACTTTCAATATGACCAACACAGACTTGGGCGACCGGCCCGCAGCCAAGGCGGTGCCCCGCAAGCGCCCCAAAGCCGCCGAAACAGTGGCCAATGAGCTGCGCCGCCAGATCGTCACGGGCCGCCTCAAGCCCGGCGACAAATTGCATCCCGAGAACGTGCTGCAGGCCGAGTTTGCGATTTCGCGCCCCACCATGCGGGAAGCGCTGCGCCTGCTTGAATCCGAAGCGCTCATCACCATCAGCCGCGGCAAGCACGGCGGCGCGCGGGTGAGCGCGGTCGATCTGGGTGCTGCCGCCAGCCAGGTGGGGGTGTTCCTGCAGATAGCGGGCACAACGCTGCAGGACGTGTGGCTGGCCCGCACCATCATTGAGCCACCGGCAGCGGGCCTGCTGGCTGCGCTGCGCAATCCCGCTGCGTTTGCGGAACTCGGGGCCAACATCGAAGCCGCGCGTGAAGCGTCGCAAACCGATTTGATCCGCTACGCCGATCTGACCGCCGAGTTCTCGATGCTTATCACCCGGCACTGCGGCAACAAGACGATCCATCTGCTGGCGTCGCTGATCTATGACATCATCCGGCGCCAGCATGAGCATGTCACCGAACGGACGCTGGCAAAAACCAGCGTCGACAGGTTGCGCCAGGAAAACATCCGCAGCCGGGAAATGGCGCTGGAGCTGATGCGCCGTGGCACGCCGGCTGCGGCCGAGAGTTTTTGGCGCGCGCATCTGGAGCACATGCGCGATCTGGTGCTGGCCGCGTATGAGACGCCCATGACGATTGACGTGTTGAACCAGCCTGTCAGCAAGCTGCGCCCGGTTGGCAAAGTGAAGCGTCCGGCGCGTCCGGCGCGTCCGATACGTCCGATACGTCCGATACGTCCAGTAGCGACAAAATAAAACAGGCGCGGATCAGCTCTGTGGCGCGGGCCTGGCTACAGGTGCCAAAGCCTGAACCGGAAACTGCAAGACCACAACTTCAGCCCCTTGTGGGCCTGCGTGCAGGGTCATGTTTTCATCGGCCGATGCAAAGGCAACCGAGCACGCTGGTGCGCTCTGACCGTCCAAGCTGACGGTGCCTTGTGTGATGACGTAATACCGGCCGGCATGCGCGGGGCGGGCAGATTCTGCCGGTTCGGCCAACAGTGTGTGAAGGTGGTCGTGATCTTGGTTGTGGTGGTGATCCGGTGCGATGCGCAGCAAGTGCGCGGCCAGGCCATCGGGCCTGGGCGCAATCAGCACTTCCACGGTGGTGCGGGCAAGGCTGGCCAGCTCGTCGGCGCTCACGCTGCCTTGCGGCGCGCCATGCTGCTGCTCGCGCTTTAATCCGGGCTGCATGCGTTCGCGGGAGCCGGGCTTGTGGAGGTACCACGCACTGGTATCGCCAGACGTGCGCAGCGTGAGGTAGGAGATGCCGTCTGGCCCCGCCACGATGGGCCCGTAGGCCGTCTGGGGCGCTGCGTAGTGCACGCACAAGGGGGCGACCTCATGTCGGCCGATGGTGCCATGCCCCGCCATGATGACCTGAAACTGTTGCTCCAGGTGGTAATGCGCGGGCGTCACCCAATGGGGGTTTTGCTCCACCAGAAAAGCCTGTTCGCCAGACCGCCGCTCCTGATGGGTGGCAATGATGTCGGTGATGTGGCCTTCAAAGGTGTCTTTGCGGAAAGCCTTGCGTGTGGGCTGTGCTTTCTCCCAGGTTTGCAGGTTGAGCATTTGAATTCTCCTGTGGTGGGACCGATTTAACTTGGACGCGGCGCTGAATGGCTTTGCACGCCCCAATGGTGGAGTTGGCATGGCCAACCTGTATGGCAAATCTATTTCGCAGTTCCCAGTTTCTTCGCCAAGGCCCCGGCTTTGTCATATTCGCTCTTGATGTCGGCGGCAAACTGCTCGCTGCCCACCATCAGTTGCTGGGCACCCAAAATCACCAGCCTGGCCTTGACGTCCGGCGCGCTCATGGCATTGTTGATCAGGCCATTCAGCGTTGCAATGATCTGGGGCGGCGTGTTGGCGGGTGCCACAAAACCGTACCAGACCGGTGTGGGCGCATAGCCCGGCACACTGACTTCTTCCGACAGGGCCGGAACATCAGGCAGCAATTGGGAACGCTGCATGTCAAACACGGCGAGCCCCTTGGCGCGCCCCGACTGCAGGTGCTGTGACACCAACGGCACGACCACCGGAAACAAAGGGAGCTGGCCGCCAATCAAGTCGGTCATGGCTTGGGCCGTGCTCTTATAGGGTATTTCAAGAATTTCAATTCCCACGGCTTGTTTGAACAGTTCCATTTCCTGCTGGCTGATGGTGCCTGGGCCGGAGGAGCCGTAACTCAGTTTTGCGGGGTTGGCCTTGGCATAAGCAATCAACTCCTTGATGCTGTTAATTTTCAGGCTGGGCGATACGGCCAGCACCAGGGGGATCACGGCCACCTTGGTGATGGGCATGAAATCCTTGACCGGATCGTAGGGTGGCTTGGTGCTCTGGCTGGGCACGATCACCATCGGATTGGCAGCGATCAGAATCGTGTAGCCATCGGCCGGGGCCTTCGCCACCGCAAGCGTGCCAATCAGGCTGCCACCGCCCTCGCGGTTTTCAATGATCAACGTGTGCCCGGTTTTCTCGGTAATGCTTTGCGCAATGGTGCGCGCCAGCACGTCACTGCCCGTGCCAGCAGAATACGGTACAACTATTTTTATAGCACGATTGGGATATGCGCCTTGGGCTAGGGCAGTGGTGGGTAATCCGAAATTCAACGCAACGGTGAATGCCGCACCGAACGCCGCGCCTGCCCGCAGCATCTCGCGACGCCCTGTTTGGCCCAGAGCGAATGATGCTGGCTTGAATGGAAAGTTTTTCATTGGGTGTCGTCCAGGGTTAATTGACCGGGTTGAAATGACGCCGTCAATCAATCAAACCGGCTTGTCTTGCTGCGAGTACTTCCGGGCCGGTCAGCCAGGGCTCAAGAATCTCATGGGCGTCGTCACGATGCCACGGGCGGAATGCTTGCGGTGTGGGTGCAATGCTTCTGCTGAACCGCGGCGCCGGTGCGGGTTGCGTCACGCCGTCAATGTCAACATAGGTTCCCCGCGCCTGGAGATGGGGGTGGCGGGGCGCTTCTTCGATTGTCAGGACGGGTGCGAAGCAGGATTCGGTGCCTTCAAAAATCGTGCACCATTCATCGCGCGTTCGTGTCTTGATCGCATTCGCAATCTGGTTTTTGGCATCGGCCCAGGCACCCCAATTCCATTGCTCAACAAGAAGTGCGTCCAGCCCGAGCAGGCGCAGCACTTCGGCATAGAACTTCTTTTCGACCGCGCCGATGGATATCCATTTGCCGTCGGCACATTGGTACACGTCATAAAAAGGCGCGCCAGAATCGGTGATGTTGGTCCCACGGTCGTTGGACATCATGCCCGCAGCAAAGGTGCCATGCGGCTGGGTCATCAAGGAGGCCACACCATCCACCATGGCGGCATCCACCACCTGGCCCTTGCCCGAAGACTTCATCTCGTGCAGCGCAGCCAGAATCCCCATCACCAGGTACAGCGTTCCGCCGCCAAAATCCCCCACCAGATTGAGAGGTACGGCGGGTGCCTGGCCGGCGCGGCCAAAGGCGTGCAGCGCGCCGGTCAGCGCAATGTAGTTGATGTCGTGCCCGACCGCGTTCGCCAGTGGCCCCTGCTGACCCCAGCCGGTGATGCGCCCGTAAACCAGTTTCGGATTTTTTTCAAGGCAGATAGCGGGACCCAGGCCCAGCCGCTCGGTCACGCCGGGCCGGAAACCTTCAATCAGCACATCGGAACGGGCCACCAGGTCAAGCACCAGATCGACAGCGGCCGGCTGCTTCAAGTCGAGTGGCATGGAGCGCCGGTTGCGCAGCAAAAGATCAAAGCGCTCGGGACGGGGCACACCCAATCCGCTGGCCTCTTTTCGGTCAACGCGAAGCACGGTGGCACCCATGTCAGCCATCAGCATGGCCGCCATCGGGCCAGGGCCGATGCCCGCCAGTTCAATCACCTTCAAGCCATGCAACGGGCCCATTTGAAGATGCGCCTTAAAACGGTGCGAATTCTTTGCCCAGCAGGTCCCGTGCAATGATGCCCAAGTGCACCTCACGCGGACCGTCTGCCGACTCCATGCCCAGGCAATCGCGCAGGCGCTGTTCATGCGGCAAATCCTTGGCCCAGCCGTAATGGCCGTTCAGGCGCATGCAGGTGTACAACGCTTCGTTGGCGGTCTTGACGCCAAACCATTTGGCCATGGAAGACTCCGCGTCATGGCGCAGGCCCTTGTCCTTCAACGACAGTGCGCGGTAGCACAGCATGCGCGCGGCTTCCAGCTTGGTGGCTTCGGTTGCCAGCTCGTTGGCCACGCCCTGCCACTTCGAAGCCGAACGCCCCATGATTTGCCGGACCTTTAGGTAGGCCATGGTTTCTTCCAGGGACTTTTGAGCAGCCCCGATACAGGCCAGCGGCACGAAATTGCGGTTGTAACCGATGATCGTCATGGCCCAGATGAAGCCTTCATTTTCCTTGCCAATCATGTTGCGGGCGGGAATGCGGACATCGTCAAAGAACATGCTGCCGCCGCGATCCAGCTTTTGTCCCATGCGCTCAAAATTGGTCGTCGTCAGGCCGGGGGTGTCGGTCGGGACAAGAAAGAACGACAGGCCTCTGGGTCCGGGCTTGCCCGTGCGTGCCGAGACAAACACCACCTTGGAGACGCCCGTGAACGTGATGCTGGTCTTCTCGCCGTTCAGGATGTAATGGTCACCGTCTTTGACGGCCTTGGTCGTGATGTTGCCGGCGTCTGCGCCGCCGCGCGGCTCGGTAAAGGCCAGCGACATCATTTCGCCTTTGGCGATGCGGGGAATCCACTCATCCTGCAGTTCCGGGTGCATGGACGAAGCCATCTCGCCCAGGTGAATGGCATTGGAGATGATGTAGCGGATTTGATGGTCGCAGCGGCCGATTTCCTCGCACACAATGCCGCAGTCGACAAACGAGTAATCCTGTCCGCCGTATTTTTCAGGCAGGCGCAGCCGCAGCAAGCCCATATTGACAAGCTTGTCCATGAAGTCCTGGTTCAGCCACTCGCCGGTGCGGTCCCACCGCTGGTAGTTCGGCAGCAGTTCCGCCTCGGCGTATTTGCGAACAGAATCGCGGATCATTATTTGATTGTCAGTCAGGCTGAAGTCCATGGGTCGTCTCCTTGAAGCAGCGTGGAAGTTGGGTGGGCGTGGGTTATTGATGTATCGACGCATTGGCCTGTGAATCAGGCCGGTTCGGCTTCATGCGGTGCTTGAAAGTAGGGCCCCGAGATCGGGTTTTTCCAGGGGGAGTAGCCTTCTTTTTCATAGGCTTGGGGTCCCCACTTGAAATGCTTTGCCGCTTCCAGGCTTTCTACCGCCGGCATGTTCGGGTCGTAGAAAGCACTGGGATCGGCGGGTCTGGGGCCGGCCTTGGCAACGCAGCCGAAAGCCGGGCGGCCAATGATTCTCTCCAGCAGCCAGACGCATTCAATCAGCTTGTCCAGGTCCACCCCGGTTGCAATACCCATGCCTTCGAGCATGTGCACCAGATCTTCGGTTGCCACCATGCCGCAGGCCCGGCCATTGCCGCCATACTGCCCGCCGCCGATGCCGCCCAAGGTGCCTTCGATGATTGCGGTGTCATGCTCGTCCATGGTGCGCAGAGCGGCATAGATCGACGCAAGCGCCATGCCGCGCGCGTTGTGCATGTGGAAGTGAAACTGTTTGACCTCGGGCCAGCGGCGTTTGATTTCCAGCAAATCCGCTTCCATCTCGTGCGGCAAACACCAGCTCTGCGAATCGTGCAGGCCAATCTCGATGGGGGTGATGCCGGCCGCATTCAACAGCTCGATCTGGCCCTCAAGAAAGAAGAAACGATCAGCTTGCGAGAACTTTCCCATGAAGTTCGATCCCCAGGCCGAACCAATGCCGATACGCGCCTCGCGGATGCCCCGCTCTTTTGCGTCGTGCACCGCCTCGGGCCAGCTTTGCATCATCTGCTCGATGGAACGGTTGACGTTTCTGCGCTGGTGGATGTCGCAGATGTCAATGAACAGCGTGAACACGTCCTCTTCCACCGTCAGGGGTGGGGAATACTGTTCGGCCAGCTTTCGCGCCTTCTGGTTGTGGATGTATGGCAGATACGTCACACCCTGTTTGGGATGGAACTTCTGCAGCATCTCCTCAAAACACGCCATCTGGGGCACGAAGCGCGGACTGACAAAGGCGCCGACGGTGATGCGCTTCAAACCCGTTTCCGAGAGGGCATGCAGCAGGTCAATTTTTGCGGACAGGGGAATGTCCACATCTTCGATGCCAAAGCCCTCCCGCATGACTTCTTCGTTGTAAATGACCGTTGGCCAACTCATGGATGAACTCCGCGTTTCGGTTGTCTCAAATCCCCCGTAGCGAAATCTGCGTCAAACCTGCGAACTCGCAGACGGGCCGGGTGCTGTCAGTTTTTAATTGTATAACTATTATAATTTTTGTAAAGCGCGTCAATATCGCGTGCGGAACACACGGACCCGACACCCGGCTGTGCTGCGGCAGTCGGCCGGGTGCTTTTTGGCTGGCGTTGTTACGCGCCGTACAGGCGGTTCTTCAGGCCTGCCAGTCGTACTCAACCGTGATCGGCGCGTGGTCTGAGAACTTCTGCTCTTTGTAGATGGACTCACGGCGTGCGTAGGCGGCCAGCGCGGGCGTCGCCAAGTGGTAGTCCAGCCGCCACCCGACGTTGTTGGCATAAGCCTGGCCACGCGCACTCCACCAGGTGTAGGCGGTGTCGGTCGTCGTGGGCTGAAGCTTGCGGTACACGTCCACCATGCCAAGCTCACCCAGCAGCGTGGTCATCCAGGCGCGCTCCTCGGGCAGAAAGCCGGAGTTTTTCTGGTTGCTGCGCCAGTTTTTCAAATCAATCTGCTGGTGCGCAATGTTCACGTCGCCGCACAGGATGAACTCGCGCGTTTGCTTGAGCTGGATGAGGTGCGGGTAAAACTCGGCCAGAAAGCGGAACTTGGCCTGCTGGCGCTCTTCGCCCGACGAGCCGCTGGGGAAGTAGCCGCTGATGATGGACAGCTTGGATTGCGGCGTATCAAAGCGCAACTCCACGTAGCGGCCCTCGGCATCAAACTCGGGCGAGCCATAGCCAATCACCACGTCGCTGGGTTCGTGTTTTGTATAAATGCCCACGCCCGAATAGCCCTTTTTCTCGGCAAGGTGAAAGTAGCCTTTGAGCCCCGCAAGGCTTTTGAAGCTGCCCTCCATATGCTCGGCCTGGGCCTTGACTTCCTGCACGCAAATACAATCCGGCTGGTGAGCTGTCAGCCACGGCTCCAAGCCTTTGCTGGTGGCGGAGCGGATGCCGTTGAGGTTGAGGCTGGTTAATTTAAACAAGGAACTCTCCATGTCATTCCATTTTTACTTCAATGCGTTGTGTCGCATCGAATGTGAATGGAATGGATTGCTGTAATGACGAATACAAAGACAGATACTTTAGCGCAGGAGTTTGTGCAGTTCGCGGTTGAGTGCGGCGTGCTCAAATTTGGCGAGTTCAAGACCAAGGCGGGGCGCATGAGCCCGTATTTTTTCAATGCCGGGCTGTTTGACGATGGCGCGCGGCTGGGGCGGCTGGCGCAGTTTTACGCCGAGCGCCTTATCCGAAGCGGCATTGAATTTGACATGGTTTTTGGCCCAGCCTACAAGGGCATTCCGCTGGGTGCGGCGCTGGCGGTGGAGCTGGCGCGGCTGGGCCGCAATGTGCCGTTTGCCTACAACCGCAAAGAGGCCAAAGACCATGGCGAAGGCGGCACGCTGGTGGGCGCGCCGCTAAAAGGCCGCGTGCTGATTGTGGACGATGTGATGTCGGCCGGCACCGCAGCCCGCGAGTCGATCGCCATCATCCAGGCGGCAGGGGCCACCGCCCACGCCGTGGTGATTGCGCTGGACCGGCAGGAGAAGGCCACTGAAAATGGTGCAGACGTGCCCTACAGCGCCGTGCAGTATGTGCGCCAGCACTTGGGGCTGAAGGTTTGCGCGATTGCGAAGCTGTCGGATTTGATGCAGTATCTGGCGCAGCACAGCCGCGCCGGGCTACAGGCCGAACATCAGCGCGTGCTGGCTTACCGGCAGCGCTATGGTGTTGATGAAGGCGATGAGGATGGTTTGGGTAAAAGTGTTCGAGAAAGGGCAACATGAATAGTCTGGCGAAAGGCATCTTGAACAACGCGCGGCTTGCAGGCAATGCGTCATGGGTCCGGGTGGTCGGGGTGATGCTGCTTGCGGTTGCCGTTCAAGCGGACGCCATGGCCCAGGTACAAACCCAAACAACGGGCATCTACACCTGCGTTGATGCCAGGGGCAGAAAGCTCACCTCGGACCGCCCCATACCTGAGTGCAATGACCGGGAGCAAAAGGTGCTCAACCCGAGCGGCACGGTGAAGGCAAAAGTAGGCCCAACCCTGACTGCGCTGGAGCGCACTGAAGTTGAAGCCAAAGAAAGGCTGGCGCTGGAAGAGCAGGCACGGCGAGCCGAAGAAAAGCGGCGGGACCGGGCGCTGCTATTGCGGTACCCCAACAAGGCGGTGCACGATGCGGAACGCGCCGAAGCCATTACGCAAATCAGCGTCGTGAAAAAAGCCGCTCTCACCCGCGTCGAAGAGCTGACCCGCCAGCGTGCAGCGGTCGGCGCCGAAATGGAGTTCTACAAAAAAGACACCAGCAAGGCGCCGCCTTCGCTGCGCCGCCAGGTGGATGACATCACGCAAAGCCTGGCCGTGCAGGGGCGCTTCATTACGGACCAAGATGGTGAAATTGTCCGCGTGAACGCGCGCTTTGACGAAGAGCTGGCGCGGCTCAAGCAGCTATGGCTGCTGCTGGCCGGGGCAACGCCGGCAGCGGGATCTGCGGCTGCGAAGACGCGTTGAGCTGCGTCGCAGGCAGCAATTAAGTGGTTCTCAAGCGCCTGGCCTCACTCGACTGCCACTAACCCAGTTTTTTGTGCAGCAATCCGTTGACCTGCTGCGGATTCGCCTTGCCCTTGCTGCCCTTCATGATCTGGCCGACCAGCGCGTTGAGCGCTTTGGCGTTGCCGGACTTGTATTCGGCGACGTTTTTTGGATTGGCGGCGAGGACTTCATCGACGATTTTTTCGAGTTCGCCGGAGTCGTTCATTTGCGTGAGGCCATTGGCCTCGATGATGCGCTCTACAGATAACGTTGCTGTTGCAAATGCAGATAGTAGGACGCTTCCACTCAAAGCAACATCTTCGCTCGGTGCTTGATTCCACAGCGCATCGAACACTTGTTTTGCAGCGCTGTTGGAAATAATGCCGTTGGCAATTTTGGTGATCAGCGCAGCCAGTTGCTGCGGGCCAAATGGCGCTTGGTCAATGCTAATTTCCTCTGCACTCAGGCGTCGCGAAATCTCGCCCATGATCCAGTTGCAAGCAAGTTTGGGTTGATTGCACGCTTGGGCTGTGGCTTCGAAATAAGCGGCAACAGCCTTGCTCTGCGTCATGGCATTGGCGTCATCTTCAGATAGTCCGCTTTGGGCCACAAACCGCGCCGCCATCACCCGGGGCAGCTCCGTCATCTCTGCGCGAATTTGCTCCACCCACGCATCCGCAATCACCAGTGGCGGCAAATCCGGATCAGGGAAATATCTGTAATCCGCCGCATCTTCCTTGGTGCGCATCGCCCGCGTTTCACCTGTGTCTGCGTTAAAAAGCACGGTGGCCTGCTGAATTTCGCGGCCTTCTTCAATTTCGTCAATCTGCCAGCGCACTTCGTAGTCAATCGCCTGCTGCATGAACTTGAAGCTGTTCAGGTTCTTGATTTCGCGCCGCGTGCCCAGCGGCCCACCAGGCTTGCGCACGCTCACGTTCGCATCGCAGCGAAACGACCCCTCTTGCATGTTGCCATCGCAAATGCCGATCCAGGTGACGATCTTGTGCAGCTCTTTCGCATACGCAACCGCCTCGCTGCTTCCACGCATGTCGGGCTCGGTCACGATCTCCAGCAGCGGCGTGCCAGCGCGGTTCAAATCAATGCCGCTCATGCCCCCGCCCCCCAGCGACGCATCTTCGTGCAGCGACTTGCCTGCGTCTTCTTCCAGATGCGCGCGCACCAGCCGCACCGAGCGTTTTTCTTCATTGAGGAAAAACTCGACCTGCCCGCCCTGGACCACCGGAATCTCAAACTGGCTGATCTGGTAGCCCTTGGGCAAGTCCGGGTAAAAATAGTTTTTGCGCGCAAACACGCTGCGCGGCGCAATGTGCGCACCAATGGCCAAGCCGAACTCGATGGCCCGCTCTACAGCGCCCCGGTTCATCACCGGCAGCGTCCCCGGCAGGGCCAAGTCAACTGCGCAAGCCTGCGTGTTGGGCTCCGCGCCAAAAGCGGTGGAGGCGCGGCTGAATATTTTGCTCTGGGTTGAGAGCTGCGTGTGGGTTTCAAAGCCGATCACGACTTCGTAGCCACGCACCAGCGGGCCGGTCGGTCGGCCGTGCTGTTGAGCTTCGAATGTGTTGATGGTCTCGCTCATGTCAAAAGCCCTCCGGCTTGCGCACGTGCCAGTCAGTTGCCTGCTGAAACCGGTGCGCCACATTCAGCAGCCGGGCCTCCTGCAAATAGTTGCCAATCAACTGCATGCCAACGGGCATGTGGCCAGCGCCAAAGCCTGCTGGCAGGCTCATGCCCGGTAGGCCTGCCAGCGACGCAGGCAGCGTGAAAATATCGGCCAGGTAGTTCGCCACTGGGTCGTCCGATTTCTCGCCAATTTTCCACGCGACAGTGGGCGCAACTGGCCCCGCAATCACATCGCACTCTGTGAAGGCCTGCTGGAAATCGTCGGCAATCATGCGGCGGATTTTCTGCGCCTGCAGGTAATACGCGTCGTAGTAACCGTGGCTCAAGACGTAGGCTCCGATCATGATGCGGCGCTTGACTTCGTCGCCAAAACCTTCGGCACGCGTCTTCTTGTACATGTCGGCAAGGTCGATGTACTTTTCGGCACGGTGGCCAAATTTCACACCGTCAAAACGGCTCAGGTTGCTGGACGCTTCTGCCGGGGCAATGATGTAGTACACGGGGATGGACAACTCGGTGCGCGGCAGTGAGACGGGCACCAGTTTTGCGCCCAGCTTCTCGTATTCGTTCAGCGCGGCATCGACCGCAGTGCGCACATCGGCGGACAGGCCCTCGCCAAAGAATTCTTTCGGCACGCCAATGCGCAAGCCTTCAATCGAGTCATTCAGCGAGCGGGTGTAGTCCTCAGCCGCAACGTCCAGCGATGTGGAGTCGCGGTCAAGGTCAGGCCCGCACATGGCGCTGAGCAGCAACGCGCAATCCTCAGCGGTGCGCGCCATCGGGCCAGCCTGATCCAGGCTGGAGGCAAAGGCCACCATGCCATAACGTGAGGCGCGGCCGTAGGTCGGTTTGATACCAGTAATACCGCAAAACGAGGCGGGCTGCCGGATGGAGCCCCCGGTGTCTGTGCCAGTGGCCGCGGGCGTGAGGCGCGCTGCCACAGCCGCTGCGCTGCCGCCTGAAGAACCACCGGGAATGCGGGTGATGTCCCATGGGTTTTTCACCGGCGTGGGCGCCGTGTGGCCAACGGGGGCAACAGCAGAATTTTCATTGCTTGAACCCATGGCAAACTCGTCGCAATTGAGTTTTCCCAGCGTAATGATGCCCTGGCCCTCTAGTTTGCTGACAATTGTGCTATTAAATGGTGAGCGATAGCCTTCCAGCATTCTGGATCCCGCCGTGGTCAAAAAATCTTTGGTGGCAAAGATGTCTTTGTGCGCGATGGGGACGCCCTCCAGACTGCCTGCCGTGCCTCCTCCCGTGCCTCCTCCCGTGCCTATTGCCGTGCCCTTCGCCAGCCGCACATCGGCCGCCGCAGCCTGGCGCAGCGTCACCTCTTCATCAATGGCGACAAACGTGCACAGGGAAGCATGGGCCCTGGCCCGGGCCAGAAAATGTTGCGCGGTCTCAGTGGCGGAGACGTCTTTGGCGCGCAGCTTGGCAGCGAGTTGCGCCACGCTCAAATCATGCAAGGCGGTCATTCGATCACCTTCGGCACCAAAAAAAGTCCGCGCTCCACAGCGGGCGCGCTGCGCTGGTTGGCTTCGCGGTTGTTGGGCTCGCTTGCCACGTCGTCGCGCAGGCGCAAAGACATGCCGCCCAAGTTGGTCCGACAGGCATCCACCGGGTGCGCCAAGGGCTCAATGCCGGTGGTGACGACGGCGCGCATTTTTTCCACGATCTCGAAGAAGCCATTTAGTTGCGTCAGCATGCGCTCACTCTCGTCGGGTTTGAGCTCAAGGCGGGCTAAATTGGCAATGCGTGAAATGTCGGTGGAGGTCAATGACATGGCGAAATAGGAGTTGAAACCGCGTGTAAAGCACAGCGGCAGGGATGCCTGTGATGATGCTTTCGCGAAGTTATTCACAGGCGATAGGGTATTATCCCGCCTTTGGCCCGCCATCTGCAAAACAGCGGATTTTGGTGCGCCAGATGCCCTTTTGACCCGGTAAATAGGGTGATGTCCGGCCGAAGCGCCAGCCATGCCCGAGAGGATTTTTAATGTTTAGCGCATTTCGTCGGTACTTTTCCACCGACCTGGCGATTGACCTTGGCACGGCCAATACCCTGATTTACGTACGTGACAAGGGCATTGTGCTCGACGAACCCTCGGTGGTGGCCATCCGCCACGAAGGCGGGCCGCAGGGCAAAAAGACCATCCAGGCTGTGGGCAAGGAAGCCAAAGCCATGCTGGGCAAAGTGCCCGGCAACATCGAAGCCATCCGGCCCATGAAAGACGGCGTGATTGCCGACTTCACAGTGACCGAGCAGATGCTTAAGCAATTCATCAAAATGGTGCATCCGCGAGGCGTGTTCAAGCCCAGCCCGCGCATCATCATTTGCGTGCCCTGCGGCTCCACCCAAGTGGAGCGGCGCGCCATCCGCGAATCCGCCTTGGGCGCGGGGGCCAGCGACGTGTTTTTGATCGAAGAGCCCATGGCGGCGGCCATTGGCGCCGGTTTGCCCGTCAGCGAAGCCAGTGGCTCAATGGTGGTGGACATTGGCGGCGGCACGACCGAGGTGGGCGTCATTTCGCTGGGCGGCATGGTCTACAAGGGCAGCGTGCGTGTCGGCGGCGACAAGTTTGATGAAGCCATCATCAACTACATCCGCCGCAACTACGGCATGCTGATTGGCGAGCCCACGGCCGAGGCCATCAAGAAAAAAATCGGTTCGGCTTTCCCCGGCAGTGAAGTCAAGGAAATGGAAGTGCGTGGGCGCAACTTGTCCGAAGGCGTGCCGCGCAGCTTCACCATCTCTTCCAACGAGATTCTGGAGGCCTTGACCGACCCGCTGAACAACATCGTCTCTGCCGTCAAAAACGCGCTGGAGCAAACCCCGCCCGAGCTGGGCGCCGACATTGCCGACCGCGGCATGATGCTCACCGGCGGTGGCGCGCTGTTGCGTGACCTGGACCGCCTGCTGGCAGAAGAAACCGGCCTGCCCGTGCTGGTGGCCGAAGATCCGCTAACCTGCGTGGTGCGCGGTTGCGGCATGGCGCTGGAGCGCATGGACCGGCTGGGTTCAATTTTTACATCTGAATAGGCGAAGAGCCCCTGGCATGCGCCGGGAGCATCCTGTGTGCGGCTGGAACCCCAAAATATGCGGGGTAACAGCCCTGCAACATGCCCGCTGCGGACTTAAAAAACCGGGACAATAAGCGGCCATGCCTTTAGGTACCCTAGACCGAACGCCACCGCCTTTTTTCAGGCAGGGGCCTTCTGCGCTGTCCAAACTCACGGTGTTCAGTGCGCTGGCGCTGTTTCTGATGGTGGCGGACACGCGATTCAAAATCACGCAGCCCCTGCGGATTGTGGTGGCTACCGCGCTGCGGCCCGTGCAATGGGTGGCGATGCAGCCAATCAACTGGGCGCAGGGCGGCAGCAAGTATTTTGAGGCCCTGGGTTCGTCTCAGTCGTCAGAAGAGCTGGCACGGCAAAAGCTGGGCCTGCAATCGCAGCGCGCCAACCAGGTTGAGCAACTGCTGCTTGAGAACACGCGGCTGCGCCAGCTGCTCACGTTACGGGAGCGCGTGACAACGCCCGCGCAGGCTGCGCAGGTGCTGTACGACGCAGCCGACCCGTATACCCGCAAGGTCATCATTGACAAAGGCATGACCGATGGCATTGCCACCGGCTCCCCGGTGATTGACGAGTCAGGCGTATTGGGGCAGGTGACACGCGTTTACCCGTCGGTGAGCGAGATCACGCTGGTCACCAACCGCGACCAGGCCATTCCGGTGCAGAACTCCCGCACCGGCGCACGCGGCATCGCGTTTGGCGACGGCACAGGCTACGCGGGTGCGCTGGAACTGCGGTTCATGGCGGCCAATGCCGATGTCCAGCCCGGCGACATTCTCACCACCAGCGGTGTTGATGCGGTGTACCCGCCGGGCTTGCCAGTGGCCAAAGTCGACCGGGTTGAGCGGCGCGTGGACAGTGCGTTTGCCCGCGTTTACTGCACGCCCTTTGCGTTGGTCTCGGGCACGGCGCATGTAATGGTGCTCAAGCCCGTGGCTGACCAGGTGGCGCCGCGCCCTGCGACAGACCCGACGCCCGCGCTGCCCGGCAAAAAAGGAGCGCGCAATTGATCATGCGCCCAGGGCAGCAGCTGCTGCTGCCCGCCAATCCATTTTTCATCTGGGGCAGTCTGGCGCTGGCGCTGGCGCTCAACATGCTGCAGAACATGGGGCTGTGGGGGCGTGCGGCGTGGACGCCCGACCTGCTGGCGCTGGTGCTGGTTTTCTGGAGCATCCACCAGCCCTTGCGCGTGGGCATTGGCGCCGCCTTCGTGTTTGGCATTTTGATGGATGTGCACCAGAGCGCGTTGCTCGGGCAGCATGCGCTGGCTTATACCGTGGTGAGCTTTTTCGCCATCGCCATCCACCGCCGATTGCTGTGGTTCAGCGTGCCGTCGCAGGCCTTTCATGTGCTGCCGCTGTTCGCTGCGATGCACGCGATTGAGCTGGTCATCCGCATGCTGGGCGGTGGTGCGTTCCCCGGCTTTCTGATGTTTGCGGCGCCGGTAATTGAATCGCTGTTGTGGCCATTGATCAGCGTGCTGCTGCTGGTTCCCCAGCGGCGAGCGCCAGACCGAGACGCGAACAGGCCACTATGACCCCCACGCTTGTCACTTCGTGTACTGCGCTGCCCCCTAAGGGGGCTGCCTTGCTTGGGGCGGCCCGGCGCTGCGGCTATGACTGAACTGCGAAACGTCGAAGCGGATCTGGCGCGTTTTCGCGCGCGGGTGCTGGTGGCCAGCGTGTTCGTGGTGGGCTGCCTGCTGCTCTTGGCCAGCCGCCTGATTTACCTGCAGGTGTACCGGCACGAAGACCTCAAAGAGCAGGCCGAAAACAACCGCACGGCGATTGTGCCCATCGTGCCCAACCGCGGCCTGATCCTGGACCGTAACGGCATTGTGCTGGCCACCAACTACTCGGCCTACACGCTGGAGATCACACCGTCCAAGGTGATCAATACAGAGCAGACGATTGACGCGCTGGCGCTCGTGGTGGACATCACGGCGCGCGACCGCAGGCGCTTTAAAAAGCTGACAGAGGAATCCCGCAATTTCGAGTCGCTCCCCATCCGCACCCGCCTGTCTGACGAAGAGGTGGCCAAATTTGCTGCTCAGCGTTATCGCTTTCCCGGGGTGGAGATCAAGGCGCGGCTGTTTCGCACCTACCCGTATGGCGAGCTGGCCAGCCACGTCATTGGCTACATTGGCCGCATCAACCAGGCCGAGAAAAAAGCCATGGAAGATTGGCCGGACGAGGAGCAAACAAACTACAAGGGCACCGACTACATTGGCAAGCTCGGTGTGGAGCAGAGCTTTGAGGCGCAATTGCACGGCACAACTGGCGTTGATTCGGTGGAAACATCAGCCGGCGGGCGGCCCATGCGCAAGCTGGCCAGCAGCCCGTCCAGCCCCGGCAACACGGTGATGCTGTCCATCGACATCAAGCTGCAGAAAATGGTGGAGGACCTGTTTGGCGAGCGGCGTGGTGCGCTTGTGGCGCTAGACCCCAAAACCGGCGAGATTCTGGCGTTTGTGAGCAAGCCCACGTTTGACCCCAACCTGTTTGTCGAAGGCATTGATTCCGAAAGCTGGCAGTCGCTCAACGAGTCGCCTGACAAGCCCTTGCTGAACCGCGCGCTGCGTGGCACCTACCCGCCCGGCTCCACTTACAAGCCGTTCATGGCACTGGCCGCGCTGGAGACTGGCAACCGCACGCCCGAACAGACTATCTCAGACCCCGGTTATTTCATCCTGGGCGGGCATCGCTTTCGCGATGACAAGGAGGGCGGGCACGGCACAGTCAACATGTACCGTTCCATCGTGCAATCCTGCGATACCTATTACTACATGCTGGCCAACGACATGGGTGTGGACGTGATCCATGACCAGATGCACCGGTTTGGCTTTGGTGACATCACCGGCATCGACATTTATGGCGAGGTGCGCGGCCTGCTGCCATCCACGGCCTGGAAGCGCAAAGCCTACAAGGGCGCTGACCAGCAAAAGTGGTACGCGGGTGAGACCATCTCGCTGGGCATTGGACAAGGCTACAACAACTTCACCATGTTGCAGCTCGCATCAGCCACCGCCACGCTGGCCAATGCCGGTGTCAAGATGAAGCCCCACCTGGTGCGCCAGGTGACCGACATCATGACCCGCGCGCCCACCTCAACGGTCCACGTCGCAGGCGAGCTGATTGCCAAGCCTGCCAACATTGCCGTGATCCGCGATGCGATGGTCGGCGTAAACATAGAGGGCACGGGCGCTGCTGCGTTTCGCGGTGCCAGCTACACGAGTGCGGGCAAGACTGGCACGGCCCAGGTGATCCAGATCAAGAAAAACGAAAAATACGACGCATCCAAAGTAGACGAGCGGTTTCGGGACCATGCGCTGTACATGGCGTTTGCCCCCGCCGACAACCCGCAAATCGCGCTGGCCCTGGTGGTGGAGAATTCCGGCTTTGGCGGAGCCAATTCAGCGCCCATTGCACGGCGCGTGTTTGACTTCTGGCTCAAGGGCCAATACCCAAGTGAAGAAGATATTGCAGCCGTGCAGATCGCCAAAGCACCGGTGCCGATTGGCAAACCGAGGACGGTGGCAGAGATGCCGTGGCCTGCGGGCGCGGGGGTGCCAGGCAGCAGTGGCAGCACGGCAGCGACTGCGGTCACGGCAGCCTCGGCAACTACGGCGGGCGCAGCCACTGCTACCGAAACATCATCTATTCCACCTTTAAAAGCAGGTAAAATTGCGCGACAGCCCTTGTTTTGACTGAATAGTGTGCTATTTTAAATATAGTAAACCCGGATTTGGCCAGCGGCACAGCCACCGGGTCAACGCAAAAACGCGTCAAAACCTGTCTTCAAAATCAGCGCGCCCACCACGCAGATAAACACCACGCGCACAAACCCCGCGCCGTGGCGCAACGCCATGTAGGTGCCCGCCACGCTGCCCACCACATTGGCAAGCGCCATCACTACCGCAAAATGCCACCAGACATGGCCGCGCAGGGCAAACAGGGTGAGTGCGGCCAGGTTGGTGGCGGTGTTGAGCAGCTTGGCTGATGCAGACGCGTTCAAAAAGTCATAGCCCAGCAGGCGCACCAACGCAAACACAAAGAAACTGCCCGTGCCCGGGCCAAAAAATCCATCGTAGAAACCTAGCACCAGCCCAATGGCTACGGCCACCAGCGCCTCGGTGCTCCCCGAGAAACACGGCGCATGCGTCCGCCCCAGTTCTTTTTTTACCAGCGTGTAGGCCAGCACCGCCAGCAGGATGAAGGGCAAGGCCTTGCGCAGGAACCCCGGCGAGATGACCGTCACCACCCAGGCCCCGGCCAACGACGCCACAAAGCCCGCCAGCGCGGCCGGCAACAGGGCTGCCCAGCGCAGGTCAACACGTCGGCTGAACTGCCACGTGGACAACGCTGTGCCCCAGATGGCCGCGCCCTTGTTGGTGCCGAGCAAAGTGGCAGGGTGGGTGGCGGGGAAAGTGGCAAACAGGGCGGGTATCAAAATCAATCCGCCGCCGCCCACAATGGCATCCACAAAGCCTGCGGCCAGGGAGGCCAGCGACACGGTGATCAAATCCATGGGGGGATTGTCGCATCGGGCATAAAGCGCAGAACGCTATACTACATATAGCTACCAATGCACAGCCAACGTGGGGTAGCGCCTGATTTGACCCCAAAAAAACAAAAGGCACCGGGGTGGCCGGTGCCTTTCAAGAGCGAGCCTGCTGCTGGGCGCGCGGGTGTTATTTTTGCTGCTGTCAGGTTGTCTCCTCGGCCTTTCTCTGGCTCGTGGCTTGTGGCCCGGTTGCGAGTTAACGGACTGTAGGCGCTGCACTGCGCCCACGCATTGGGACTTACCCTTTCAGTTCAGTCGGATATTGCAGTACAGCACGTTGCCGCCCTGCCCTTGCGAACTCACCGGTCAAAGCGCAGCCCTGGGGGCGGCGTCCTCAAAAATCCACTGCGCCGCCTTCTCGGCAATCATCAGTGTGGGTGAGTTGGTGTTGCCGCTGGTGATGCTGGGCATCACACCCGCGTCCACCACGCGCAGGCCCACAATCAGGCCGTGCCTGCCGCGCACCCGCAGGCGTGCATCCACCACGGCCATCGGGTCGTCCAGCTTGCCCATTTTTGTCGTGCCCACCGGGTGAAAGATGGTGGTGGCAATGTCCCCTGCCAGCTTGGCCAAATCGTCGTCGCTTTGAAACTGCACGCCGGGCTTCCACTCTTGCGGGCTGTATTTGGCAAGCGCTGGCTGCGCTACGATGTTGCGGGTGACGCGCAGAGAATCCGCCGCCACTTTGCGGTCGGCATCGGTGCTCAGGTAATTGGGCGCAATGGCGGGTGCGTCTTCAAATTGGTTGCTCTTGATCTGCACCGTGCCGCGGCTGGTCGGGTTGACGTTGCACACGCTGGCGGTGAAGGCGTTGAAACCGTGCAGCGGCTCGCCAAATGCGTCCAGGCTCAAGGGCTGCACGTGGTATTGAAGGTTGGGGTGGGCTTGAGCTGGGTCGCTGCGCGTGAAGGCCCCGAGCTGACTGGGTGCCATGCTCATGGGGCCGCTGCGCTTGAAGGCGTATTCCATGCCGATCATCGCCTTGCCCAGCAGGCTATTGGCCATGGTGTTGAGCGTCTTGACGTTGTTGACTTTGAACACCGCGCGAATCTGCAAATGATCTGACAAGTTGGCACCTACTCCGGGTGCGTCAACTGCCACGTCAATGCCATGCTTTTGCAGCAAGGCCGCAGGGCCAATGCCTGATAGCTGCAGCAACTGCGGCGTGCCGATGCTGCCCGCGCAGAGAAGAACCTCCCGCGTAGCCGTGGCCGTGACCAGCTCGCCATTGCCCCACACCTGCGCGCCGGTGCACACCTGGCTGCCATCGGGACGCGTCTCCAGCACCAGGCGGGCCACTTGCGCGGCGGTCCACATTTCAAAATTGGGGCGCCCGTAGCAAGTGGGTCGCAGGAACGCCTTGGCCGTGTTCCAGCGCCAGCCAGATTTCTGGTTCACCTCAAAGTAGCCCACGCCTTCGTTGTCACCGCGGTTGAAATCGTCACACGCGGGAATGCCGGCCTGCTGCGCCGCTTGAGAAAACGCGTCCAGCACGTCCCAGCGCAGCCGCTGTTTCTCAATGCGCCATTCACCCCCCGCGTTGCGGCCGCGCAGCAGTTTTTGGTACGGCGTGTCACCCGCCGCCATCAATTCGGGAGCCGTGCCGCGCGCACCGTGCTCGGCATCAGCACCCTTGTAGTAATCCTCATGCAGCTTGAAATAGGGCAAGGCGTTTTTCCAGGTCCAGCTTTCGTCGCCCGTGACTTGCGCCCAATTATCGTAATCACGCGCCTGGCCGCGCATGTAGATCATGCCGTTGATGCTGCTGCACCCGCCCAGTGTCTTGCCGCGCGGGTAGCGCAGCGTGCGCCCGTTCAGGCCCGCCTCGGGCTCGGTGCTATACAGCCAGTCGGTGCGCGGGTTGCCGATGCAATACAGGTAGCCCACAGGGATGTGAATCCAGTGGTAGTCGTCCTTTCGCCCGGCCTCGACCAGCAGCACTTTTTTGGAAGCGTCTGCGCTCAGGCGGTTGGCCAGAAGGCAGCCGGCGGTGCCTGCGCCGATGATGATGTAGTCAAACGTTGTGTCGGTCATGGGGTGGTCAGGTGTAAGTCATGCATGCAGTTGCAGCCAGTCTTCCTGGTTGCGCACGACCTGCAGGCCGATCACATTGCGAAAGTGCTTGTCGTACGTGAGCAGCGGGATGC
>JANYJD010000209.1 GCA_025358555.1 Rhodoferax sp. | reverse complement strand
GCGGTTCCCGGTTTTCTCGACAGCGACAACCGGGCCACGGCAGGGCTGCTTGGGCAGTTTCAGGCCGTCGTCGCGCCGGACCTGGCCGCGCGCATCGCGCTCGCCCTGCAGCAGCCCGAGCCCGATGCCACCGACACTCGGGCGCTTGACCACCGCAATGGCGAGCTGCGCGAACTGTTTTCGCAGGCGCTGTGCGGTGTCGGCCTCACGCCCGCCATGCGCGGCGCGGCGCTGGAGCACATGAGCACGCGGGCCGCGCGCGCACCGATGCGCTACGTCCCCACCGCTTCCCCCCCTGCTTCCCAATCCGCCAAGGCCACCTGATGCTGACCCAACTCGACGACACACTCTGGCACCAGTTGCCCACCACGTTTGACCACGTCTGGACCAGCGACCCGCGGTTCTTTGACCGTTACTGGTTTGCGATCTATTCGCAAGACGGCCGGGTGGCGATCCAGATCACCATGGGTGCCTACCGCAACATGAACGTGCTCGATGGCGGTGCGGTCATGACGGTGGACGGCAAGCAGTACAACCTGCGGGTGTCGCGCTCGCTGAGCCGCGACGCCCAGACCGTCTGCGGTCCGATCCGCATCACCCCGGTGAAGCCGCTTGAGGAGTTCGAAATCGCCATTGCGCCTGGAGCGCACGGGCTTTCAGGATCTATTCGCTGGCGCTGCGTGGAGCCCGCGCGCGAGGAGCATCCGCATTACGAGCGGCTGCATGGACGCACCGTGCAGGACTACCGCCGGTTCGACCAGATTGGCCTCGCCAGCGGCTGGATGGAGGCGGGCGGACAGCGCATAGCAATCGCCGACTGGTGGTCCTGCCGTGACCACTCCTGGGGCGTGCGACGCGGCATGGGCGTGCCCGAGCCGGTCACAGGGCCAAAGGTCACGCTGGCTGAAAAAGGGCACGTGATGTCCTTCCTGTTCTTCTCCACCGACTCCATGAGTGGACACCTGCTGTTCGAGGCGCGCGGGGAGGATGTGCCCTATACCACCGGCGTAGTGACTGAGCGCCTTACAGAGACCGTTCACGTTGTGAAAAAGATCGAGCTTTTGGCAGACCTGCATCCAGGCACGCGCCGGTTTCGCACGGCCCAAGTGCACGCGACATTCAGCGACGGCAAGCGCCTGCTGATGGACCTCACGGCGCTGGGCTCGTCTATCGCCATGCAAGGCCTGGGCTACAGCGGCGGATACAACGACGGTCGCGGTCTGGGCGCCTGGCGTGCCGAGAACCACCTCGAGTCCGACGTGTGGGACGTCTCGCACCCGTCCAAGGTGGTCTATCCCGACGGATCGCAAAAGGAGCACTGGCACCGCATCCAGCCGGTCGGAATCAAGGCCGACTTCGGCGGCACGCCGAGCACAGGTACCGGCAGCATGACGTTTACCATCGCCGGTCGGCCGCCGGCCTGGCTTGAAGCCGGGTCAGCCAACGCGGCTAAGACGGCCAATACCGCCAATACCGCCATTAGCGCTTAAAGCGGCATCTCCGGATTGAAAGCGCAAAAATGACTCGCTCCGTCCTTGCCCAACATGTGCGCTGCGGCGATCACGTGGTCGTGGGCCAGACGACCGGGGAGCCGCTGGGACTGGTGGCTGAGTTGTTCGCGCTGGCGGCCGGGCTCGGGCAAGTGAATGTGTTCTGCGGCTATTCGCTCAACCCGGCCTGGGGCGCTCCGATCAACCCAGCGCTGCGCGTGACGACCTATTGCGGCCTGGGATCGATCCGTCACCTGGTTGGGTGCGGCGCGGCGCGCGTGATTCCTGCGCAGTTGTCGCAATTGGCGTCGTACTTTGAGTCTGGCGTGCTCAAGGCCGACGTCGTCCTGCTGCAGGTTTCACCGGCTGACGCACAGGGCTACCACAGCCTGGGTTGTGCGGTCGACTATGTGTGGAGCGCCGCGCAGGCCGCGCGCGTCATTTTGGTGGAAATCAACCCGAACGTGCCGCGCAGCCGCTCGGCCTGCCGCTTGCATGGGAGCCGCGTGGTCGTCGCGCGCGCAAGCGACATCGCGCTGCCCGAAGTCCCAAATGAGGAGCCGGACGAGCGGCAACTCATCATCGGCCGCAACGTGGCGCGGCTGGTGCCCGACGGCGCGATCATCCAATTGGGCATCGGCAGCATGGCCGCAGCGGTCGCGCGCGCGCTGTCACAGCACCGTGGACTGCGGGTTCGATCGGGCATGGTGGGCGACTGGCTGCCGGAACTGTTGGACCACGGTGCGATTGACACCACTGATCCAGAGGCGTGCATGGCCTCGCTCGCGGTCGGCAGCCGCCGCCTTTATGATTTCGCTGGCCCGCACGGTCCCCTCTCCTTTGCACCACCGGCCCAACTGGTCGCACCGGGCGGCCCGTTGGCTGGTGCGCCCTTTATGGCGATCAATTCCGCGCTTGAGGTAGACGTGTTCGGACAGGCGAACGCAGAGTTTGTCGGCACGCGCTATGTCGGTGCGGTCGGCGGGCAATCCGACTACTTCCGAGCGGCGCGGCGCTCGCCAGGAGGGTTCGCCTTCATTGCCCTGCCCGCCACCTTCGGCGCTGGATCGACAAGCCGCGTGGTGGCACGCATCGCCAGCGCCTATGTGACCTCGGCGCAAAGTGACGTTGATGTCATCGTCACTGAATACGGTGTGGCCGACATCCGGGCGACGACGCTGGACCAGCGGCGCGGGCTGATCGCAGCCCTGGCCGAACCGCAGTATCGCGCCGCGCTGAACAAGGCACAGGAGCAAGTCCATGCGTAACCAGAGCCGCAGAACCCGAGCCGAGTCAGCGCAGGCCGCCAGACTGTCCGCGCGCGCAGGCGTGCCAGTTTTTTTTCAACGGAGTTGAACATGAATAGATCGAACCTGACACGGCGGGCTGCTATGACAGGCATCGCCGCCAGCGCTTGCGGCATCACACCCGGCCTGTCTTTCGCCGATGATTCAACGCCGATCAAGATTGCCGTCGGCTTCCCGCCGGGCGGCTCGGGCGACCTGTTCGCGCGGATTCTGGCGGACGCCCTGCGTGAGGAACTGAACCGCCCGGTGCTGGTTGAGAACAAGCCAGGTGCTGGCGGCCTGACGGTGGCCGTCGGCTTTCTGCGCGCACCCAAGGACGGCAGCCAGCTGATGCTGGCCACCGGCTCGACAGCGGTGTCGGCACCGATCTCGCGCGCCAAGCCACCCTACAACCCGGTGGAGGACTTTCAGTGGATCGCGCTGCTGTCCAACGCGCCTTTCGTGATCGCCATCAACCCTGCGCTGCCGGTGACAGATCTCAAGGGCCTGGTCGCCTATGCCAAGGCCCGGCCCAACAAACTGTCTTACGGCCATGCTGGCCTCGGCACCACCGTGCATCTGGCCGCCGAGCTGTTCAAGGAGCAGGCGGGCATTGACGTGGCCGACATTGCCTACGCGGGCAGCGCGGGAGCCATCACCGACACCATTGCCGGCAACGTGCACTTCATCGTTGAAACCTCGGGTGCGCTGCTGCAGCACCACAAGGCCAGCAAGCTGCGCATCATCACCACCATGGCAGACGCGCGCGAGAAAATTGCGCCTGAAATCCCGACCTCGCGGGAGGCAGGTTACGACTTGCTGGCGGGCACGTCCAACCTGCTGGCCGTGCCGCTGGGTACGCCGCGTGAGGTGGTCGAGCCGATTGCCAAAGCCGTGGGCCGCGTGATGGACCGCCCGGCGATTCAGGAGCGGCTGGCAACGCTGGGCATCCAGCCCATCACCAAGTCCAGCCCGGCGCAGGCGCAGGCGTTTGTGGCCAGTGAAGTGGCACGCTGGTCGGTCGTGGTGAAAAAGCTGGGGATTGCGCTGTAGCGGTTTTGGGTGAAAGATGGCTCCGTTATCCAATTCATGCGCCAAATCCGCCTAAAAACTGCCAAACATCCTCAGATTACCCATCAATTATGCCTCTAGCCCTCGTCTACAGTGCATGAGCAGCTATTATTACGATAGTATTAGGTAAACCCATGCGTACTGCACTGTGTGAAAAACTGGGCTGCGAGCTGCCCATCTTCGCGTTCTCCCACTGCCGTGACGTGGTGGTTGAAGTCACCAAGGCCGGTGGCTTTGGCGTGCTGGGTGCGGCCACTTTTTCACCCGAGCAGCTTGAAGCCGAGTTGCGCTGGATTGACCAGCATGTGGCCGGTCGCCCCTACGGCGTAGACGTCATCATCCCCACCCAATATGACAAGGAGGCCGAGCGGACAACCGAGGATCTGGAGAACCTGATTCCCCAGGGGCACCGCGCCTTCATGGACAAGATCCTCGATGACGCAGGCGTGCCGCCGCTGCCGCCCGATGAGCGTGCGCGGGTGCACCGCGACATCGTCAACGGGCGCGGCAACATGACGCCCGATGGCGCACGCCGCCTGCTGCACGTGGCGCTGGCGCATCCGCAGGTGAAGCTGGTGGTGAGTGCATTGGGCTCACCGCCGCCGGACGTGATGGCGCAATTGCGTGCGGCCAAGGTGATGGTGGGCGCGATGTGTGGCAAGGGCGAGCATGCGGCGCGCCACGTGGCTGCGGGTGTGGATGTGATCGTGGCGCAGGGCACCGAAGCCGGCGGCCACACGGGTGAGATCGCCACCATGGTGCTGGTGCCGCAGGTGGTAGCCGCTTGTGGCGACAAGGTGGCCGTGCTGGCAGCGGGTGGCATCGCAAAGGGCAGCCAGATTGTGGCGGCGCTGGCGCTGGGCGCGCAAGGCGTATGGTGCGGCACGCTGTGGCTGGGAACGCGCGAGAGCGAGCTTGACCCGTTCGAGAAAGAAGTGCTGTTTGCCACCCGCACCGAAGATGCGGTGCGCCGCCGCGCCAGGACCGGCAAGCCGGTGCGCATGATCAAAAGCACGCTGTCAGAAGCGTGGGAGCAACCGGGCGCGCCGAAGTACTTGCCCACGCCGCTGCAAGGCATTCTGTACAACGAAGCCCACGCCCGCGTGGTGCGCGCCAAGCGCAAGGATCTCTACTCCTTTCCGGCAGGCCAGGTGGTGGGCATGTTGACCCAGGAGACGTCGGTGCGCGACGTGATGGTAGAACTGCAAACCGAATACCTCGATACGATGGAGCGACTGCGCAAACTCGCCCCCGCCGACACCTGACAGCACGGGGAACGCCCTGACCAACTTATCAACCAACATGTCAGCAACGCCATGAATAATACATCAGGCAATGAAGTCCTGGTAGAGCACATCGACGGCCTGGTAGTGGTCACCATCAACCGGCCTGAAGCGCGTAATGCAGTGAACCGCGCCGTGTCGTATGGCGTGTGCGAGGCGCTCGATGAGATGGACCACCGCAGCGACCTGCACGTTGGCATTCTCACCGGCGCGGGCGGCAACTTCTGCGCCGGGATGGACTTGAAAGCCTTTTTGCGCGGCGAGGTGACCCGCGTCAAGGGCCGTGGGATTCTGGGCATCGCCATGACGCCGCCGCGCAAGCCGCTGATTGCTGCTGTTGAGGGCTACGCACTGGCAGGCGGATTTGAATCCGTGCTGGCGTGTGACCTGGTCGTCGCAGCCCGCAACGCGCAATTTGGCCTGCCCGAGGTCAAGCGCGGTTTGGCCGCAGCTGCAGGCGGGCTCATGCGCCTGCCGCGCCTGATACCGCAGCGCATCGCGATGGAAGCAGCGTTGACGGGCGACATGATTTCTGCTGAACGCCTGTTCCAGTTCGGGCTGATCAACATCCTTGTGGAGCCCGGTCAGGCGCTGGAAGAAGCGAAAAAGCTGGCTCGGCGCATCATGGCCAACGCGCCGCTGGCGGTGGCCGCAAGCAAGCAGGTGATCATCGAGCAGCGCGACTGGCCAATTGCCGAGATGTTTGCACGCCAGGAAGCGATCACCGGGCATTTGCTCAAATCCACCGATGCGCGCGAAGGCGCTACCGCGTTTGCAGAGCGCCGAGCGCCGGTCTGGAAGGGCGAGTGATGTTGCCTGCCACCCATTCGTCCACCACAGTCAACCTCATACCAATCACACGCCAAGGAACAGCCACCATGCCCGCACTGCACCCCCAAGTTGAAGCCCTGCTGGAGATGAGCCGCAAAGCCGGCGCCCGCCCGTTTCAGGAGCTGACGCCCGAGCAAGCACGCGTTGCCTATGACGCCGGGCGGGACGTGCTGCAGCCCGCTACGGAAGATGTCGCTTCGGTGCGCGACGTCACGATCCCGACAAAAAGCGGTAGTTTGACACTGCGCGTTTACCGGGGCGCAGGCACACAGCCCAACGAGACACTGCCCTGCCTGGTGTTCCTGCACGGTGGCGGCTGGGTCATTGGCGATTTGCAAAGCCATGACAGGGTCTGCCGCGCGCTGGCCAACCGCGCCCGCATCTGCGTCGTCGCAGTGGACTACCGTCTGGCGCCCGAACACCGCTTTCCGGCAGCGCTGGACGACGGCGCGGCTGCGCTGCAATGGGTCAGCGACAACGCCCAGGAATTGGCTGTAGCGCCCGGGCGCATCGGTGTGGGTGGCGACAGCGCGGGTGGCAACCTGGCTGCCGTGCTGGCCCTGATGGGGCGCGATGGCAGCGCACCCGCCACTATCTTCCAGGCGTTGATTTACCCGGTGGTGGACTTGACGGCCAGCAGTGAATCCTACCGCCGGGTGACCTCGGGCGTGCCCCTGACTGCTGCCACCATGAATTACTTCATCGACCACTACACACCTGAGGCCAGCGACCGGCTGGACTGGCGGGCCTCACCCTTGAAGGCGGCCAGCCTGCGCGGCACGCCGCCTGCGTTAGTCGTCACCGTCGCCCATGACCCGTTGTGCGACGAGGGCCGCGCCTACGCACGGCGGCTGGAAGAGGATGGCGTGCGCGTCACCGCCATCCACCTCAGCGACCACATGCACGGCATGCTGATGCACGGCCGGCTGATCTGCGCCAGCAACCTGATGGTCGACCACGTTGGCGCATTGATTGGCGACGCATTGCACCGTGGCGCGGCGGTGGCTTAGCATGCTGCTTGGCGCTTGCATTTGCCTTGACCTTCATCACCCGATTTGAAGCTGCATATCTGGAGAAATTCATGAGCCATCCAAATGAAAAAGGCCACGGGCATTTCGATGCGGTTGTAGTCGGTGCCGGTTTTGCCGGGCTGTACATGCTCTACAGGCTGCGCCGGCTCGGCCTGACGGCACGGGTTTTTGAGGCGGGCGATGGCGTGGGCGGCACCTGGTACTGGAACCGCTACCCCGGTGCGCGCTGCGATGTGGAGAGCATGCAGTATTCCTACTCGTTCTCGGAAGAGTTGCAGCAAGAGTGGCAATGGACCGAGCGTTATCCCAAGCAGGCGGAAATACTGCGCTACATCAACCACGTGGCGGACCGGTTCGGGCTGCGCCCGGACATCCAGCTCAACGCGCGGGTAAACAGCGCAAGGTACGATCAGTCGGACAACCACTGGACAACGACGAGCGAGCGCGGTGACCGGGTGACCTCGCGCTTTTTGATATTTGCGAGCGGCTGCCTGTCTGCAGCCCGTGTGCCGGACATGCAAGGCCTGGCGGACTTCAAGGGCAAGTGGTACCACACCGGCAGTTGGCCGCACGAGGCGGTGGACTTTACCGGGCAGCGCGTCGGCATCATTGGCACCGGCTCGTCGGGCATCCAGAGCATTCCGCAGATTGCAAAGCAGGCCGCACAGGTGGTGGTATTCCAGCGCACACCCAACTTCAGCATTCCGGCGTGGAACCGGCCTTTGCCGCAGCAGGAGCAGCAGGCCTGGAAATCCAAGTACGCAGAACGCCGCAAAGAGGCCAAGACCACCCGCTCTGGCATTTTGTATGACTACAGCCAGTTCGCCAGCGCCGACGTCAGCGAGCTGGAGCGCCAGCAGGAATACGAACGCCGCTGGGCCAAGGGCGGCGCCAATTACACGCACGCCTTCAACGACATTTACTCCAACAAAAAAGCCAACGACGATGCCGCCGAGTTCGTGCGCAACAAAATTCGAAACACCGTCAAAGACCCGGAGGTCGCCAAGCTGCTGGCTCCGACCGACCATGCCATTGGCACCAAGAGAATTTGCGTCGATACCGATTACTATGAAACCTACAACCAGCAGCATGTGAGCTTGGTGGACCTGAAGGCGTCACCCATTGAAGCGATTGCTGCTGACGGCATTCGCACGACAGCCGGACTGCATGAGTTTGACAGCATCGTCTTCGCTACCGGCTATGACGCGGTAACGGGTGCCCTGGACCGCATTGACATTCGTGGCAAGGGTGGGCAGGCCCTGAAGGAAAAGTGGACGGCGGGGCCACGCACGTACCTGGGTTTGATGACGGTGGGTTTCCCAAATTTGTTTCTCATCACCGGCCCCGGCAGCCCTTCGGTCTTGACCAATGTGATCATGGCCATTGAGCAGCATGTCGAGTGGATAGCGGACTGCCTGCAACACATGCAGGCCACCAACCTGGCAGTCGCAGAGCCCACGCAGCAGGCCGAGGACGACTGGGTCGCACATGTGAACGAGGTGGCGTCCAAGACGCTGTTCACCGGCACCCAATCCTGGTACATGGGCGCCAACATCCCTGGCAAGCCGCGCGTTTTCCTGCCCTACATTGGTGGTTTGGGCACCTACACCAATATCTGCAATGGGGTGGTGGCAGATGGCTACCGGGGCTTCAATTTTGAAGCCAGGCTGTCCACTTCAGACCATCAGCCCAACCGGTTGCCAATCCATCAACCGCTGCAAACCGCCTGACTTTTACCAAAGGAAACCGCCATGGCCCGATTCACTGACAGGGTATATCTGATTTCCGGCGGCGCCCGCGGCCTGGGCGAGGCGCAGGCGCGTGGCCTGGTCGCAGAAGGCGGCAGGGTTGTGATTTGCGATGTGCTGGTGGAAGATGGCGAAAAATTGGCGCGTGAGTTGGGTGCAGCGTGCACTTTCCAGCGGCTTGACGTCACCAGCGAAACGCAGTGGACTGACGCCGTCGCGGTGGCCGAGAAGATCGGAAAGCTGTCTGGCCTTGTCAACAACGCAGGTGTTTACACGCCAGTATCCATCGCGGACACGGACACCGCCCAGTTCGAGCGCCACACCCGAGTCAACCAGTTAGGCACCTTTCTGGGCATGCGAGCCGTGGTTGCCGCCTTTGAGCGCGCGGGCGGTGGTGCCATCGTCAACATGTCGTCCACCGTGGCCCTGCGCAGCGCGCCCAATGCGATCGCCTACACCGCAACCAAATGGGCTGTGCGCGGCATGACGAAAGCTGCAGCGCTTGAACTTGCAAGCAAAAACATCCGGGTCAACTCGGTGCATCCCGGCCCGATTGACACCGACATGCTCAATGTCCGGTCGCGCGAGGAAAACCTGAGACGCGTTCAGCAAGTGCCCATGAAGCGCCTGGGCACCAAAGAGGAGATCGCCGGATTGGTGCTGTTTCTGCTGAGTGATGAGAGCCGCTACATGACCGGATCTGAAGTGGCCATGGATGGCGGTGCAGCACTTTAAATCGCTAGGGAAAACACTGATACAAAAAATCTACTCATGAACACATAAAAGCTACTGAGTGGTATAATTTTCATAAATTCGGATTAATTTTCGACAGCCAGAATGTTTTTGCTCAACCTTGGAGACACCATGAAAGTCAAACAAAACACCATCGCCCCTGCTTCCATGCAAAGCAGGCCTGTGTCCAAGTCCGGCTATTCCTTGGGCTTGGGCTTGGGTATGGGCGTAACCAAATTTTCCGTAGCACTGGCGCTGGCCGGTTTCTCCATGGGCGCGATGGCGCAGTTCGAAGCCCCCGCCGATGGCGTCTACAAAGACCGCATTGACTGGGGTGTGATGATGGACATGAGCGGCCCCGCCTCCGCGTCGCAGAGCATCTGGGCCACTGGCTTCCAGGCTTACATGCGCAAGCTCAACGAGACCGGCGGCGTCAATGGCCGCAAGATCAACGTACTGGCGGAAGACAGCCGTTTCAACCCGGCGCAGGACAAGATCAATTACGAAAAACTGGCGGGCCAGACCCCCGTGCTCGGGATCTCGGGCATGGGCTCGTCAAGCTCCCAGGTATCCCTGGCACCCACCATCCGGGCAGGCAAAATACCGATTGTCGGCACCTACACCAGCACCAAACCGTTGTCTGAACCCGTCTCTGCGCTGGTCTATGGCGGCTTTTGCGGCTACACCCAAATGGCACAAACCGGCGTCGGCTATTACACCGAGCAACTCAAGCTCAAGGCCCCCAAGGTCATGGTGGTGTCGATTGAGAGCGCTGGCGGCACGGAGTATGCCCAAATGGTCGCAGCAGCAGCAGCCAAACTTGGAGGCACTTCCACTATGGTGACCATGAAGGTCACTGCCGCAGACGTGACGCCGCAGGTGCTGGAAATCATCGCCCAGAAGCCCGACTTCATCACCATTTATGGGGTTCCCAACACCGCCATCCTCACCATGAAGGCGATGCAGCAATACGGCCTGAAGATCCCGGCTTTTGGCATCTCGTACCTGCTCTCGCCCCAAATCTATGCCGCCATGGGGCCAGAAGCAGGTGCGAACTACAACGTCGTGAGCTGCTTCACACCCGGCGGCACCGACCAGGCGCCAGGCAACCGCGAAATGGTGGCGGCGGCTGACAAGTTCAACCACGGGGCAATCAAGGAAGACATCAACTACGTGGCGGGATGGGCTGTCGGCCAGATGGCCGCTGAGGCCATCGCCAGAACCGGCGCTGAACCAACACGCGCCAAGCTGGTTGAGTCAATGAATAAGGGTTTCTCAGTGGACACCAAGGGACTGACCGCACCAATTACTTTCACGCCGGACAACCACACCGGCCCGGTCGCATTCCGCATGCTCGGCTATGACTTCGGCGCCAAGAAGTACAAGCCGTATGGTGATTTCAGCGACTACACGAAATACGTCAAATAAACCGGAAAACGCCTACTGCGACATGACCGCGCCCTGACCCACCGTACCGCTGCAAAACGCAAGAAGCACACCATGTTTGCCCAAGTACTCCTCAGCGGTCTGGCGCTAGGCAGCATCTACGGCCTGGTGGCTTTGGGGTTCGCGGTGGTCTTCAAGGCCACCGACGTCTTCAACTTTGCTCAGGGCATGTTTGTGGTGTGCGGCGCATTCTTCGCGGTTACCGCAATCACGCTGCTCGGCTTGCCCTTTCCCCTGGCGATTGCGGCCATCATTGGCGCCTGCGCGACTTTGGGTGTGGTGATCCATGTCCTGCTGATCCAGCCTCTGGCGGGCCGGCCGATGCTGTCGGTCATCATGCTCACCATTGCACTGTCAATCGTGCTGCGCGCCCTGATCGAGATGGGTTTCGGACCCCAAGGGCGCACCCTGGTAACGCCGCTGCCCGCAGGGATTTTTCTGGTGGGCGGTGTGCGCATTTCACAGTTGCACCTGATCGCGGCGCTGGTCAGTTGGGCTTGCATGGCGGGTTTTGGCGCGTTCTTCAAATTTACTTCCATCGGCCTGCTGATGCGTGCCACGGCCGACAACCATGAGGCAGCCATTGTCTCCGGCGTCAATGTCAATGTGATGAACCGGCTTGCCTGGGCCATCGGCAGCGTTTTGGCGGGCATCGGCGGCCTTTTTCTGGGCCAGTTGCAGATCGTCTCAACCGAGCTGGAGAGCATTGGGCTGCTGGCTTTGCCTGCGGTTGTCATCGGCGGCATGCAGAGCATTCCGGGCGCCATCGTCGGGGGTTTGCTGGTGGGCTTGATCGAGCAGTTCGCGGCCTCCTACATATCGCCCAAATCGAGCGACATCCTGATTTACGTGTTGTTGATGCTGATCCTGATGGTTCGCCCCTGGGGCCTGTTCGGCCAACGCGAGCTTGGCCGGGTCTGATGGCCGCTGGAATCGCCTTGCAGGCCGTCGAGATGCTTCCATGACCTCATCCACATTCCCATCGCCACCCGCCATGCCCGGCATCCGGACCAGCAGCTGGAACACGCCATCGCGATGGTTCTGGCTGGTCGCATCCGTGGCGCTGCTTTGCTACTTGCCAGTGGTGCTGACCGACCGCGCCGTCTTCGGCATCCGGCTTTCCAACATGCAGTTGCTCAACCTGGGCTTAAGCCAGGTCAACCTGATGCTGATTGCCATGCTGGGTGCGCTGTCGCTCAACTACCTGACCGGCTGTGCCGGGTTGATTTCCATCGGCCATGCAGCGTTCTACGCGGTGGGGGCAATGACCGCTGCCATCACGGGGTCGCAATGGGGCTGGCCGTTCCCGCTGGTGCTGCTGGCTGCCGGTCTGGCAGGTGCTCTGGCCGGGGTGATTGCGGGCCTGCCATCGCTTCGGGTGCGAGGTTTGTACTTCGTTTTGTCCACCTTTGCGGTGCACTACATCGTGGTATTTGCATTCCAGGAGTACCAATTCAAATTTTTCGATGTGGTGGGCGTTCCCTACAAGCCGGCCACTTTGGCGGGCATCGATCTAAGCTCGCCCATGCGCTGGTATTTCTTCCTTGCGCCCGTCGTGGCGCTGGTTTACTGGGCGCTCAAGAATAGCCTGCGCTCACGCGAAGGCCGCGCCATGATGGCCATGCGGGACCATGAACTGGCCACCACTTCGGCCGGCGTTGACGTCCGTTTCCTGCGCCTCAAGGCGTTCGGCCTAAGTTCGGCCATCGCTGCCATGGCAGGTGCCTTGTACGCCTACTACCTTACCAATGTCACTTCTGAATTCTTCGGCATTCAATTCGCCATCCAGTTCATCGCCATGATCATCATCGGCGGCATGGGGTCGTTGCCGGGCGCCCTGGTGGGCGCGGCGGTATGGCTGCTGCTGCCCTCGATCATCACCGGGGTGGCATCCCAGGCAGGAGACTCCACCGGACTGATGCGCGTGCTGCTGATCGACCACAAAGCCCAGCTTGTTCAGGTGATCTTCGGCATGATGGTGATTCTGCTGCTGATCTTCGCGCCGGGCGGCATTGCCAGCATGGGCACAAAGCTGCGCGGCCGCTGGTTGGCCTGGCGGAAAAAATGATGGCCGACACGCTTGAAGTCAAAGGGCTCTCGGTCGGCTACGCGCGCAAGGGCCTGGCGCTGGAAGACGTGAGCTTGTCGGTTCCCAAGGGCAGCATTGTGGCGCTGCTGGGTGCCAACGGCGCTGGCAAAACCACACTGATTAGGGCCGTCACGGGCCTGCTGGACCTGCACCACGGGCATGTGACCCAAGGCAGCGTGCAGTTTGACGGAAAATCCGTGCTGGGCATGCCTTCGCACCGGCTGGTGCGTATGGGGATGGGGCTGGTGCCCGAAGGCCGGCTTGTCTTCAAGCAACTCACCGTTGAGGACAATCTGAGCGTGGGTGCCGCGATACTTCCCCGCTCGGCCGTGCGCGAACGCATGGATGCGGTATACACGCTCTTTCCCCGCCTGCTGGAGCGGCGCCAGCAAGCCGCAGGATGGCTGTCGGGCGGCGAGCAGCAAATGCTGGCACTGGGGCGCGCTCTGGTGGCAAGCCCAACCCTGCTGCTGGTGGACGAGCTGTCTCTCGGGCTGGCGCCGCTGATTGTCAAAGCCATCTACAAACAACTGCTGGTCGTGGGCGAAACGCTGGGAACGTCGATGCTGATCGTGGAGCAGAACGCGCGCCTCGCGCTTGAGTTTGCAGCCACTGCGTATATCTTGGACCGTGGCCGGATCGTGCTGTCGGGACCCTCCGCCGATGTGGCCGCCAGCGAAGCCATGAAAGAGTCCTACCTGGGTGCCAAGCGCGAATCGTCTGCGTCAGCAGCTTAGGCACAGACATGACCACGCCAGTGCTCGAAGTCTCCTCGCTGCTGATGCGTTTTCAGGGCATCACCGCGCTTGACAACGTTTCCTTTTCGATGGAATCCGGATCCATCACGTCATTGATCGGCCCCAACGGCGCCGGCAAAACCACGCTGTTCAACTGCGTTACCGGCATGTACACGCCCACCAGCGGCAAGGTGGCGTTTGACGGCGTGGACATCACGGGCGAAGCAGCCCACTTGGTGTCGCGCCACGGCATCGCACGCACCTTCCAGAATCTGGCCCTGTTTGGCGGACTGACTGTGATGGACAACCTGCTGGTAGGCGCTTACCGGCAGGGATCAAGCGGTTTGCTGCAGGGCGCCTTGCGCACGCCAAAGGTGCGCGCTGAAGAACGCGCAGCCATCGCTTCCGCCAACGAGGTGTTGGAGTTTTTAGGCATGCCCGACACAGCCAACGTGCTGCCTGGCGAACTCTCTTATGGCCGGCAGAAACAGGTTGAATTTGCCCGCGCCCTGATGCAAAAGGCACGCCTGGTATTGCTGGATGAACCGATGGCCGGCATGAGCGCGTCTGAGAAAAGCGCCATGACAGAATTGATCCAGCGCGTGCGCAAACAGTATGCGATGAGCTTTTTGATTGTGGAGCACGACATCCCCGTCATCATGGACATCTCTGACAAGATTGTGGTTCTCGACTTTGGCCGCAAGATTGCCGATGGCACCGCGCACCGGGTGCAGGCTGACGAAGCGGTCATTGCGGCCTATCTGGGCACTGATCACACCGCTGTGGCAGAGCCCGCGCCCGCTTGATCCGCTGCAAGCCTGGATATGCCCTCAGGAGTTTCCATGTCTTCATCTGACAAAGACAAACAGGTGCCCGCCTATGAAGCGCTGGCCCATGACATCAAGCGCGCAGGAATTGAGTCGGTGTTCGGACTGATGAGCGACGACACCGCCCTCTTCGTCACCACTCTGGACGCCATCGGCGTGCGTTTTTACGCCGCGCGGCATGAGAACAACGCGGTCTCCATGGCCGAAGGCTATGCCGCTGCCACCGGCAAACTGGGCGTCGCCATCATCGGCAGGGGACCTGCAACTGCCAACGCCATGCACGGCGCGGCGTACGCGCAGCGGACCGGTTCACGCGTGCTGATCATCTTTGGTGCCAGTGCCATCGCGCATCGGGCGTCCGGCGAGACCGAGCCGGACACCAAAGAGTTCAATGTGGCGGGCGTTCTGGCAGCGGGCGGCATGAAAACTTATGTGGCCAGCGATGCGTCAAGCGCCAGGCAGACCCTGGCCAACGCCATCAGCGCAACCCAGTGGGGCGGCTGCGTGGCGCTGTTGCTGCCGATGAACGTGCAGTTCGGGCTGGTCGATTCTCCCCATTCTCCCGATTTTCCGATGCAGACAGATGCGCAACACGCTGCGGACACCGCTGTTGCGGCCCCGCCCGCCAAGCGCAGCCAGGCCCGCGCTCCGGCCATTGAAACCGCCGCCGCGATGTTGGCCAGAAGCCGCAGACCCCTGTTTGTGGTGGGCCTGGGCGCGCACCGCGCGGGCGCGCGTGACGCTATAGCGCGTCTGGCGGACAAGGTCGGTGCCGTGCTGGCCACCACGCTCAAGGCCAAAGACATGTTTCGCGGCCACGATTACAACCTCGGCGTTGTCGGCTCTTTCTCGCACGCAGCTGGACGCAGGCTGATCGATCAGGCTGACTGCATCGTCGCGTTTGGCGCGGGGCTGAACCAGCGCACCACCAGTTTTGGCACGTCACTGCCCGTCAACGTGCCGTTGATTCAGGTCGATCTGGCACACGCCAGCATTGGCCGCTGGTTCCATGCCGATGTGGCGTTGATCGCCGATGCACGCGCTGCGGCAGAGCAATTGATTGAGGCCGTGCCTGGCCGCGCGCCATCCGACAAACTCTTTTATTCCCCTGAGACACGGCAGCGCCTTGCCAACGTCGATCTGGCGGGTGAATTCCAGCCCGCCCACACCGCCCGCACCATGGACCCGCGCGCACTGGCGATGGCGCTTGACAAGCTTCTGCCGCAAAACCGCAACGCGGTGTATGACGCCGGCAATTTTTTGCAGATCATGCCGTACATTGCTGTGCCGGGGCCTGACCACATCAAAAACACAGTCGATTTCGCATCCATCGGCATGGGGTTTGGCACGGCGCTGGGATTTGCCTGCGGCACGCCGGACCGCACCACGGTGCTCTTCATTGGCGACGGCGGCTTTCTGATGACGCTCAGCGAGCTGGAAACCACCGCCCGCGAAGGCATCCCCTTGGTGATTGTGCTGATGAACGACGGTGCCTACGGCGCCGAGCTGCATTACCTGAAGATGCGGGACATGCCGGTGTCGACGGCAATATTTGCCGACATCGACTTCGCACCCATCGCGCAGGCTTTCGGTTTTGAGGCGCACACCGTCCGCACTCTGGACGAACTGCAAAAACTTGCCCCCGCACTGCTAAACCCGCAAGGCCCGCTGTTGCTGGACTGCAAGATCAATGCGTCGGTGGCGGCAGCTTTTTTACTGGAAACGGTTGAGCATGAGCGGCGCAAAACCTGACACAAAGCCTGACAGGCCGACGAGAAAGACCCATGCCAGACATGCAAATGCCCGAACACTTTGATGTCGTCATCGTGGGAGCCGGATTTGCCGGCCTGCACATGCTGCACCAAGCGCGCGGCTTGGGACTGTCCGCAAGGGTTTTGGAAGCGGCTGCCGATGTGGGTGGCGTATGGAACTGGAACCGCTATCCCGGCGCGCGCTGCGATGTGGAAAGCCTGCAATATTCATATTCTTTTTCCAGCGAGCTGGAGCAGGAGTGGATGTGGACTGAAAAATATGCCGCACAGCCCGAAATCCTGCGCTATATCCAGCATGTGGCTGATCGCTTCGATCTGCGCCGCGATATCACTTTCAACACGCGTGTCCAGGCAGCGATGTTCGATGAGCGGACGGGGCTCTGGGACCTGCGCACCGACACCGGGCTGGCCGCTTCAGCCCAATATTGCGTGATGGCCTCTGGTGCACTGTCGATTGCGCGCCTGCCCGACCTGCCGGGCATCGAAGCTTTCACCGGCAAGATTTACCATACCGGCGCCTGGCCACATGAAGGCGTTGACTTCACCGGCAAGCGGGTGGGCGTCATCGGCACCGGATCGTCGGGCATTCAGGTGATACCGGCCATCGCAAAGCAGGCCAGGGAACTGGTGGTGTTCCAGCGCAGCGCCAATTTTTCAATCCCCGCCTGGAATGGGCCGCTTGCGCCCGATGTGCAGCAGGACTGGAAGGCAGAATACCGAAAACACCGGGCGCGTGCACGGGAGCTCGGCACGCTTTACGAATTCAGCGACAAGTCGGCCGCCCAAGTCAGCGCCCAGGTGCAGGCCAACGAATATGAATCGCGCTGGCGCAAAGGGGGCGTCAATTTCGTCCACGCCTTCAACGATTTGATGGTGAATCAGGCCTCGAACGACACAATTGCTGATTTCGTTCGCGGGAAGATACGTGCCATCGTCAAGAACCCGGAAACGGCGCAAGCTCTGTGCCCGACCGACCATCCCCTGGGCACCAAACGCATCTGCGTGGACACCGGGTATTTTGAGACCTATAACCGTCCCAACGTGACGCTGGTTGATCTGAAGCGCACGCCGATATCGCTGGTGACGAGCAACGGAGTTCGCATCGCCAATGCCAATGCCAATGCCGACACCGACACCGATATCGAGCTGGACGCGCTGGTGTGCGCCACCGGCTATGACGCGCTCACCGGGGCCGTTCTCAACATTGACATTAAAGGCATCGGCGGCCAGTCCCTCAAACAGAAATGGGCAGACGGGCCGCGCACCTACCTTGGGCTGATGACCAGCGGCTTCCCCAACCTGTTCATCATCACCGGCGCGGGTAGCCCGTCAGTTCTGGTCAACATGGTCGTCGGCATTGAACACCACGTGGAATGGATCTGTAATTGCATCAGCTACCTGCGCCAGCAGGGTCTGGCCACAATTGATGCCACGAAACCCGCAGAAGACCGCTGGGTAGAACACGTCAACCAGGCGGCCAGCAAGACCTTGTTTCCCAAGGCCAACTCCTGGTTTCTGGGAGCCAACATTCCCGGCAAACCCAGGGTCTTCATGCCGTACGTGGCGAAGATTGGCGTCTACCGCCAGGAGTGCCAGCAGGTCGCTGACCGGGGCTACGAAGGCTTCATGCTGGAACGGGGCATCCCCACCTCACAACGATTGAAGGAAACATCATGAAGCTCGGTTTTTTCACCATGCCCATGCACCCGATTGGCAAAGACTGGCAGGTGTCATTGAAGCAAGACCGCGAGGCCTTCATCCTGGCCGATGAGCTGGGTTTCGTCGAAGGCTACGTGGGCGAGCACGCCACCGACCCCGAAGAAAACATCACCTCATCGGCGCTGTTTCTGGCGACGCTGGTGGATGCCACCAAGCGCATGAAACTTGGCACCGGCACGCTCAACATGCCCAACCACCACCCTGCGGCCATCGCAGCCCAAATTGCCATGCTGGACCACCTGCTGGGCGGGCGGTTTATTCTAGGCATCAGTCCTGGCGCGCTGCCATCTGATGCCGAGGCCTTTGGCAACATGGACCTGCCGCGCCCGGCCATGTTTCTTGAAGCGATCAACCAGGTGCTGCAAATCTGGGCAACGGCACCACCGTACAACATCAAGGGCGAGCACTGGAATATTTCAACCACGCGCACCTACATCCCGGAGACGGCCATGGGGACCATCCCCAAGCCCCTGCAGCGCCCCCACCCGCCCATCGTGGTGACGGCGGTGGCACCATTCTCCCAAGGAATCACCGAAGCGGCGGCGCGGGGCTGGGACCCAATTTCTGCCAACTTTCTGCTGCCGGTTTGGGTCAAGAGCCATTGGGGCAAATACGTGGAAGGCTGCGCCCGCGCCAACCGCGCGGCTGACACCGCTAATTGGCGCGTGGCCAAGACCGTGTTTGTGGCCAAAGACCATGCTACTGCCGCCGCTTATGCCACCGGCAGCGACGGCCCGTATTACTACTATTACCGCTCCTTGTTCGGCAAGCTCAAACGGCGTGGCGCTTTGGGCGTGTTCAAAAGCGACCCCAAGCAGCCAGACGACAGCGTGACGCTGGAGCAGGTGATTGCCAAACTCGTGATCCATGGCTCACCTGCCAGCGTCGCAGACCAGCTCCATGCCCTTAAGCAGGAAACCGGCGAATTCGGGACCCTGCTCTACGCCGGCGTGGACTGGACAGACCCCACGCTGGCGCGCGATTCGATGGTGCTGATGGCGGAAAAGGTGATGCCGCTCATGAAAGCGTGACGCTACAATTTTCGCATGAGCCCTGAGCGCTACCTGCGCACTTTTGATGTCCTCAACCTCCTGGTCCAGCACAAGGACGGCCTGCGCCTCACTGAGATCAAAGAAGCGCTGAAACTGCCAGTCAGCAGCCTGCACAACATGCTGCAAACCATGGTGAGCGCAGAGGTGGCCACGGTGACGGATGACCTTCGCTATTGCGCCGGGCCCCGCGCTGTGGCGCTGGCATTGCGCACCGTGCAGTCGCTGGACATCCGCACCATTGCCCGGCGCCATTTGCAAGACCTGGTGAAAGAGATTGGCGACGATGTCTATCTGGCTTTGCACGTGGGCAAGCGCGTGATTTATGCAGACCGTTGCCTTGGCACGCAGCGGATATCGCTGGACATTCGCCTGGGCGAGCCGCTGTACCTGCACAGCACCGCCACCGGAAAGCTGTTTGCCGCCTTTGATGGCAAGCTCGGTGCCCTCGCGCTGGCAGGCAAGCTGCCCAAGGTGACGCCGGCCACCATCGTTGACCCGCTGGAGCTGGAACGCGAGTTCAAGCGCATTCGCATCGCAGGTTTCGCCAAAAGCAGCGAAGAATCGGTGGAAGGCATCGTGGGCTACGCGCTTCCCATACGGGACACCACCGGCAAACTGGCCGCCGCCATCCATATCTCAGTATTGAGCAAACGGGCGACAAAACTGCACGAGCGCAAGCTGCTGAGTTGCGCGCGGGAGTATGCTGTTCTGGTGGAAAAGCAGTTGGGAAACTACACAGCGGGGTGAATGCCCGCCTAACTGAACAGCCGCCCGAGCGCCCCGAAGCCAATGGAACGTCGAATTGTCATCGCGGTGTTTTTCAAGGAATTTCAGATTCAAATCTGTTGCAAGCTGGGCAGTCCCAGTTCCTGCGCAAAGGCATCTAGCTGCTTGAGCAGCACAGGCGGCAACAGCATGCCATCACGCAGGTTGGCGGCCCTCTTCTCGTGGCTCTGTTCGCCGGGCAGCCAGATGCGCTCCACGCCAGGCATCCGCTCGCTGTTCTTGAGTTCACGCACCAACTGGTCAACACGCGCCTTGAAGGCATCCACATCGCCAAATGCGCTGATGTCAATCGCCATGATGGCCTGGCCGGTGTTGGTGGTGGTTGTGTCGTCATGGTTGAAGTCAACCACCTGTTTGCCCATGGCCGCGCCATTGAGCGTGCCCGCCAGCAAGCCCACGATCAACGACAGGCCATAGCCCTTGTAGCCGCCAATCGGCATCAGAAAACCTTCTTCGGCGCGCTTGGGGTCCAGCAATGGCTGGCCCAGGCGATCAATCATCCAGCCTACGGGCATCATCTCGCCGCGCTGCGCTTTGGCCTTGACTTTGCCGTACGCAGCGACTGTCGTGGCCATATCCAGCACCACGTCTGGCTCTTCGCCAGCCGGCACAGCCACGGCAATCGGGTTGGTCGACAGCAGCATGTCAAGCCCGCCCCAGGCCGGCAGATGGTTGGCGTTGCCCACGGCAAAGTAGAGGCCAATCATGTTGTGCGCCATCGGCATGCGGGCATAGAGTGACGCAGGGCCGGCGTGGTTGCTCAGGCGTGAGCCCACCCACGCAATGCCGCAGTGGCGGGCCTTCTCAACGGCGATTTCCGCAGCCCGGTGCATCACTAAATGGCCCATGCCGTTATCACCGTCCAGCAGTGCCATGCCCGGGCGCTCATGCACCACCTTGATGTCGGGCCGCAGGTTCAAGCCACCCGCTCGGATGCGCCGGGCATATGGCATCAGGCGGATCACGCCATGCCCATCCGACCCCTGCAGTTCGGCCTCTGCCATGAGGCGCCCCACTGTGGCGGCGTCCGCCTCGGGCAGGCCCAGGCGCGTCATGGCCAGCGTGATGAACCGGGTCAGTGCGTCAAACTGGATTCGGGGCTCGGTTCGGGGTTCAGACATGGTTAATGATTTTACGGAGCGCCAATACGGCACAGTCGGGGCTGCTTAAAACGGGACAGCTCAAGCCCGCTTGCGCGAGTGGTTGGGCCGCGGCCATGGAGAACTGGGCCAGCATCACAACATCGCATTCGACCAGTTGCCGCGCAGCCAAAGCGACCTTCTGATGATGTTCATCGGCACGCCCTTGCGCCAGCTCCTGCATGGCTTGCGGTACAAAAACTGAACGCAAATCAATGGTCTTGCCGCAGCTTGCCGCAAGTGCCTGCAACTCAGCTGACATAGAGGGTATTGAAGCCTCAAAAGTGGCGACCAATCCCAGCTTGGCACCTTGCGCCGGGCCGTGCGCCAAAGCCTGCTCAAACATCGCCTCATTGGGCTTGAACGTAGGCAGGCCCGTGACAGCGGCTGCGGCCTCAATGGCAGGCCCAAAGGCCGAGCAGGTAAACAGGATGCCAGTACAGCCCGTGCCCTTGGCATACAGGGCCAAGTCAACGAATCGCTTGACCATATCAGGCTTCAGGCTCCCCGCTTCGGCCAGGTCCACCGAGAGGCTGTCATCCAGAAAATTCATGCAGCGCGCCTGCGGCCAATGCCGCTGAAATGCCGCCCGGATCGGCTCCATTGCGAGCGCGGTGGCGTGGATCAAGGCAATGCGAGGTGCCCTGTTTGAGCGCGCCAGTGAGTCAATTGTGGAATCCGTCATGCCGCCAAATAGTACAGGGGTTTGCTGGCGATTTCGTGCGCAGCGGGTGTTCACTGCCAATAGAGTCTGAGACACGGTTGCCTATGAATTTGCATACCGATTGGAGAGCGCCCGTCATGGCAAAGTCTGGGACAACGAAACTCAAAGAGGCGCTTTTCGGCTATCCATGTCAATAAAGTCAGAGCTTCAGGCTGATAGCGGTAACTCCAACATGTGCATCCATGCGTTAGCTTTCGACTCACAGCGGTCACAGTGATTGAGATTTTCAGCGCCCAGCGGCCGACATTCAACGGCCCAGGAACGTCAATTGCGGATGACTGCTTCAGGGTGGTTCCATCTTCATAGTGATCGGCTGGTGACGACCACAACCTGCTGTTTGAACACCGACATCCGACAGTCAGCATTCTGGAGATGACTTCGCAGGCTATTATGATTATGCGCAACCAGTTGTGGCCCGTCGGGGCGCGAGCATGGTGTTTGCAACAGCATGAATCGCTTTGGAAGGGGTCATGATGCTTCTCTGGGCAAGCAGGTACAACCAACAAGAAGGCTGGCTATGGCTGACAATGATCGCGTACTTGATGTGGCCATCATTGGCGGCGGCCTGGCGGGCTTGGTCCATCTCCACTATGCTAGTCAAGCTGGCCTCGACGCCCTGGTGTTGGAGCGGCAAGGCGGCGTGGGCGGGCTGTGGCGCCTGCTGCCGGCGTGGCAAGACATTCAGATCTGCCTTGTGGACTGGACCGTTGGTGACCTACCCATTGATGGCCCCGCACAGCCCCACATCCTGTCCAACATAGAGTCCTGGGTAGACCGGTTCGACCTATCGGGCCGTATACGCCTGAACTGTCCTGTCCATCTCGCTCGCCACACCGGCACCTGCTGGGAGTTGGACACGCCATCGGGAACGCTGCGTGCCCGCCACCTGGTGGCCGCCACCGGGGGCCACAACAATCCCATCATCCCCGACGCCGTGCGTAGCAACAGCACGGTTCGCGAATTGCATTCAAGCGCGCTCGTTCATCCCGCTGAATTGGCAGGGCAAGACGTGGTGGTGGTTGGCGGGGGCGCCTCGGCGTTCGACTTGCTGGACCAGTGCCTGGAGCACCACGCCCGGCGCATCCACTGGGTCTACCGGGGTCTGCGCTGGTTCACCCCTACCACCAAGCCTAAGGCAATCGCTGGCAGCTTTCGGCCTTACGCAAAAATGCAGGCTAGTGGCTTGCCGGTGGAACAGCAAAACACGCTGATCGACGCGGACCTGCGCAGCCGCTACGCCAAGTTCGGCATTCAGGATCTGCAACCGGGCCAATCCATTGATATGCGCCACGACCAACTCATCCCCGGACGCGCGCGTATGCTGGCTAACCTGCCGCGCATTGAGCGCTACCCCGGTACAGTTCAGACGTTTGAAGGGAACGAAGTTGTCCTTGCCAATGGCACTCGGCTGCGTGCCGATACCGTGCTGTGGGGCACTGGTTATGCAACAGACTTGTCTTATTTCGAGGACCAGCGCATCGCTGGCATCCACAGCATTGCACAGTTGGCTGTGCGCTGCGGCTGTGTGTTTCGCAGCCTGGACGTGCCAGACTTGTACTTCCCCGGCACAGGGCTCGACGGTGTAGGTGCCACCTCGTTCGCATATTCAATAGGCGCGCGCACCATCATGTCCCACATCCGTGGCACCGCCCAGCTGGACATGGAGCCGGTTTCGCACAAACTCAACCACTTGGATCTGATACGCCACCTCGCGTCGCGCGACTCCGGAAGCTTTGGCCCCGGCATAGCATGGGAGCATTTCAGGGACCTTGCGGCCAAGCTACCAGACGAAGCGCCTTACCCTTTTCCTTGAGAACCTCACTGCGGCAAGGGTGTGGGCAGGGTTAAACCCCCGTCTATTGCGCAAGGGCAAGGGTGCTACAACTGCCAAGCATATGAGGAGGAAGACGCCAACGCGGCTGCAAGCCGCAAGGCACTTCCTGCGCGAATCTCCAACATAGTGCGCGCAATGGTCGAGGTGCCAGCCTGTTTCTGTATCGTTCCGCCTTTGAAGGTTGAAGTGTCAAGGACGGCTCTGGGCACGAATGAGGCCGCCCTGAATTTCAGCTAGCTCCCCTGCTGGTGGCTTCAAAATTCGCGGATCCAAACCGGTCATTCACCAATGTCGGTAGATGGCCCAAACCAGTCGTTCTATCGACTTCAGCGAATTCGGGTTGTCTGCGCCTTCATTGCCTTGTCTCAGACTCTACTGCGCGGGCTCAGGTTTTATCGGCAATGAACATCAGTTACCAAGCGTCTACTGCGTCATTCGACGGTCACACTCTTTGCCAAATTCCTCGGCTTATCAACATCAGTCCCCCTTGCACAGGCCGTGTGATACGCCAACAATTGCAGCGGCACCACGTGCAACAGGGGCGATAGCTCGCCGTAGTGCTCGGGCATACGGATGACGTGCATACCTTCGCCGCTTTCGATCTTGCTGCCGGCGTCGGCCAGAACATACAGCACGCCGCCACGGGCGCGCACCTCGTGCAGGTTGCCCTTCAGCTTTTCCAGCAGCGCATCGTTGGGGGCGATGGTGACGACCGGCATTTCGCTGGTGACCAGCGCCAGCGGGCCGTGCTTTAGCTCGCCAGCGGGGTAGGCTTCGGCGTGGATGTAGCTGATCTCCTTGAGCTTCAGGGCACCCTCCATCGCAATGGGGTAATGCAGGCCGCGCCCGAGGAACAGTGCGTTTTCTTTCTGCGCAAAGTCTTCGGCCCAAGCGATGATTTGCGGCTCCAGCGCAAGCACGGCGCTCAACGCGGCAGGCAGGTGGCGCATGGCCTTGAGGTGGCGGGCTTCTTCTGCTGCACTCAAATGGCCGCGTGTTTTGGCCAGCATCAGCGTCAGCAAAAACAGCCCGGCCAATTGCGCGGTGAAGGCCTTGGTGGAGGCCACGCCAATCTCGATGCCGGCCCGCGTGATGTACGACAGCTTGCACTCGCGCACCATGGCGCTGGTGGCCACGTTGCAGATGGTCAAGGTGTTGACCATGCCCAGGCTTTGCGCGTGGCGCAATGCGGCCAAGGTGTCGGCAGTTTCGCCCGATTGGGTGATGGTGACGACCAGCGTTTTGGGGTTGGGCACGGATTCGCGGTAGCGGTATTCGCTGGCCACTTCCACCTGGGTCGGGATTTTGGCGATGCTCTCCAGCCAGTACTTGGCGGTGCAGCCGCTGTAGTAGCTGGTGCCGCAGGCCAGGATCAGCACCGAGTCGATGTTTTTGAAGATGGCGGCGGCGCTGCTGCCAGCCTGCGCTTCAAACAAATCCGGCACGATGCCCTCCACGCCTTCCAGCGTGTCCGCAATCGCGCGCGGCTGCTCAAAAATTTCTTTTTGCATGTAGTGGCGGTACGGCCCCAGCTCGGCCGCGCCGCTGTGCGCCAGCACGGTTTTGACCGGGCGCGCTGCGGGCAGCACCGACTTGTGGGCTTTGTCCACCAGCCAGTACTTGCCCAGTTGCAGGTCCACCACGTCGCCTTCGTCCAGGTAGACAATCTGGTCCGTCACGCCGGCCAGCGCCATGGCATCGCTGGCCAGAAAGTGCTCCTGCCCGTCTTTGCCCACGCCCAGAATCAGCGGCGAGCCGGCCCGCGCACCAATCAAGCGGTGCGGCTCGTCTTTGCAAAATACGGCAATTGCATAGGCACCATGCAGTTGCTTGACCGCCCCTTTCACCGCTTCAAAAATGTCGCCGTCGTACAGGCTGTCCACCAGGTGCGCGATGACCTCGGTGTCGGTCTGGCTCTGGAACGCGTAGCCCTTGGCCTTGAGCTGGGCGCGCAGCTCGTCATGGTTCTCGATGATGCCGTTGTGCACCAGCGCCACCCGGCCAGGGCGGCCTGCGATGACGCCGCCCGACGTCGAATCCATGGCACTTGAGGCCGTGGCGGCTTTGGTGGCGCTGCTGAACACCGAGTCTGGCCCGTGGCTGAAATGCGGGTGCGCGTTGTGCACCGCAGGCGCGCCGTGGGTGGCCCAGCGCGTGTGCGCAATGCCGAGGCGCCCTTCCACGTGGGTGGAGGCCACCTGCTCCATCAGCTCGGCCACGCGGGCCGTGCTGCGGGCGCGCTGCAGGCCGGCGGGCTGCTTCGGGTTGCGGCCATCGGCATACACCGCCACCCCGCACGAGTCGTAGCCCCGATACTCCAGCCGTTGCAGGCCCTGCACCAGAATTGGAACGATGTTGCGGGTAGAAACCGAGCCGACGATGCCACACATAGACTTCTCCAAAAAAAGTGATGGGGGTGATCGTAAAACCGGCGTTGAAAAATATGTGTGTATTTTTTGGCTATTTTTGGCTATAAATTTCACGGCAAATATGAAACGGTCAAATATTTCATAATAATTCTATTTATGGAACAAATATTACTCGATACCACTGACATTTTGCTGCTCGACCAGCTCCAGCAAGACGCCTCACTCACCAACCAGGTGCTGGCCGAACGCGTGCACACCTCCCCGCCCACGTGCTTGCGGCGCGTCAAACGTTTGCGAGATGCGGGGCTGATTGAGCGGCAAATTGCCATCCTGAGCATCGACAAACTGGCCCCGGTGCTGGGCTACGGACTGACCGCGATTGTCGAAATCACCCTGGACCGCCAAGACGCACACAGCCTGGAGGCCTTCGAAACCCGCGTAGCGAGCGACGACGCCGTACAGCAGTGCTACCGGGTGTCCCCCGGCCCAGACTTTGTACTGGTCGTTTTCGCCCGCGACATGCCCGCCTACCGGGCCTTGTCGCAGCGCCTGTTCTCGACAGATACCAATGTACGCAACGTCAAGGCGTTTTTCAGTGTGAAACGTAGCAAATTCGAGCCAAAAATAGCCATAGCCCTTGTTTAGATTGCATAGGTAGCTATTTTATGTATAGCAAATGGCGATTGAAAAATGGCCGAGTCTAAACGACCAAGCTGCGTCGTCATGCCCCTGCCGCAGATCGCCGCAGCGTCGGCAAGCCCACACCCGCAGCGTCAAAACCACCATCCACCGCAATCACCTGCCCGTTGATGAAACTAGCCTTGTCGCTGCACAAAAATCCCACCGCATTGGCCATTTCTTCAGGCGTGCCGTAACGGCCCTGCGGAATGGTGTCGTAATAGTCGGCGCGGATGGCAGGAGTGTGGACCAGCTTGGCCATCTCGGTCTCCACCGGGCCGGGCGCGATGACGTTCACCCGCACGCCGACATTGCCCAGCTCCACGGCATATTGTTTGGTCATGTGGATCAGGGCTGCCTTGCTGGTGCCGTAGGCCAGGCGCAGCGTGCTGGCGCGCAGGCCGGAAATGGACGCGATGTTCACAATCGCGCCGCTGCCGACCTTGACCATGAATTCGGCGAATGTCTGGGTGCAGATGAATGCGCCGTCCAGGTTGATGGCCATGACGGTGCGCCACTCTTCAAATGAGGTCTCCAGCACGGGCTTGAACACGGCCACGCCGGCGTTGTTGACCAAGGCGTCCACCCGGCCGAATTGGGCCAGCACCTGCGCGGCAGCGGCCTTGACCTGCGCGGGGTCCGACACATCGCAATGAAGGGCCAACACATCATCAGGGCGGTCGATGTTTGATGCCGCGCTGTCCAGCGTGGCTTTGTCAATGTCCAGCAGCGCAACTTTGTAGTTCTCGCGGATGAACCATTGCGCAATGGCCAGGCCGATGCCACGGGCTGCGCCGGTAACGACGGCGACATGAGGGACAGTTTGTGCGTTCATGCTGATTTGTCAACCCACGCGTGTCCAAGCAGGTAGCCGCCGGAAACCCCGTTGGCCGCGTTTGGTTAGCTATTATTTACGCAGCTACGCGTGATCTAGCAGTGCGCCCGCCAGGCCGTTTTGCCGCAGTTGCTGAGCGGGGCTTGAGCGCCACTACTTTGGCGACCACCACTTTGGCGCTGCCCGACTTGTGGGTGCCTGCGGACTTGCGCTGGGGCTCGGCTTTGGGTTTGACGCGGGTGGGGGAAGCGCCTCGGGAAGCGCTTGCGGACGCGGCTACGGATCTGGCGATGTTGTTGGCAGCAACTTTGGCAGCGCGCTTCGCCCCACGCGGCTTCACAGCTAGCGGCTGGATTGCTTGCGGCTTCACTGGTTGCGGCTTCATTGCTGGCTGCGCGCTGTCTGCCTCTTTCGCGGCCAGCACTTCATGGGTACGCGCCAGCAAGATCTGGTGCTCCGTCAGCAAATGGTCGCCCAGGTCAACAATGTCTGGCACGGCGCGCCGGCAGGCAATCAGGCCGTAGTCCAGGCGGCCCGCGTAGCTTTGCACCGTCACGTTCAGCGCCATGCTGTGCGCGACGATGGACACCGGGTAATAGCTGATGACCTTCGCGCCCGCAAAGTACAGCGGCACCGGGCTGCCAGGCACGTTGGAGATGACGATGTTGGCAATGGGCGGCATCAGATTGATGAGCCGCGAGCGCGCCACCACAGCGGCAATGCCCGACATCAGCCACGGCGCGCCAAACAGCGGGAAGTCGGTGGGAATGGCGGTCTTCACGCGGCCCATCATCGCCTTGTTGGCGTTAGACGCGGTGTGGATGGCGTGCAGGCGTTCCACCGGGTCGGCAATGTCGGTGCAAAGCAGCATGGACAGCATGCTGACCTGGTTGTTGGATGATTTGTCGCCCGGCGCGCGCAGGCTCACAGGAATGGCGGCCAGCAAAGATTTGGCGGGCAGGTCGTCATGATCCGCCAAATAGCGGCGCATCGCGCCGGCCGTAGCGCACATCACCACGTCATTGAGCGAGCCGCCCAGCGTCTTGCCGATCAGCTTGGTCTCGGCCAGGGAAACGGTGCGCCCGGCAAACGTGCGCTGGTTGGTCACGCTCACATTGAGCAAGGTGCGCGGGCCAAATATCTTGAAGTTTTTGGGCATGCCCCACTGGCGCTTGCCGTTGTCGTCTTTCTCGGGCACCACGGTGTCACGCAGGGCGCGCAATATGGCCGGTGCGGTTTGGAACAGTTTCACGATCTGCTGGGCCGTGTTGCGCACCGCCGCCCCGCCCAACTCGGCCATGCCCAGCTGGTACTGGTTGCGCCGGATCTTCGGGCGCGGGGGTTTGACGACGCGGCCCGTGGGCTCCAGGTCGTAAATAGCCTGGGCCAGAGCCACGCCGGCCTGGCCGTCCATGCCTGCGTGGTGGACCTTGGTGTACATCGCCACCTGGCCGCTTTTCAGGCCGTCAATCACAAAGCATTCCCACAGCGGGCGGCTGCGGTCCAGCAGGCTGGAATGCAGGCGCGCCACGTACTGCTGAAGTTGCCGGTTGCTGCCGGGCTTGGGCAGGCTGACGTGGCGCACGTGGTAGTCCAGGTCAACCGCTTCGTCCTCCACCCAGACCGGGTTGGACAGATCGAACGGCATCAGCGCCAGCTTGCGGGTGAACAGGTCTGCCAGGTGGATGCGCTCGGCGATGCGATGCTTGGCATCTTCAAAAAACTCGCCGCTGTAACCGTCGGGCAAATCCATCACGTTGAGCGAGCCCACGTGCATCGGCATTTCCGGCGACTCCATGTGCAAAAACATGGCATCCAGGCCGCTTAGGTGGTTCATTGGGGTTTCCTTTGTCAATGGTGGGAGAGTTTGCCAGCGTTGCGACCCGCATATTCTCATGGAAACTCTACCGCAAACTGCGACGCCTGAGGGACATGGCAACGCTATGCATTTATTACCTGCAGCAGGCACTGCGCACTGCGCTGCCTGCTGCGGCCCGCCTCAAAATATCAACCCATTCGCGGCGCGCTATTTTTCCAGGCTGGCAGCGCTTCGACGCGCTGAAACCAAGCCCGGATATTGCTGAAATTTTTTCCAGCGGAAGCTTCGCCTGCACCGCGTAGCAAAGGCCCGCCGCGACGCTGAAGTCGGCCAAGGTGAGGTCGTCGCCAACGAGCCACTTGCGCCCTGGCAGATGCGCATCCAGGGCAAGGTACAGCATGATGGCATGCGATTCATCGGTGGATGGGCTGAGCGAATGGGAAAGCCCCAATTTCCCGAACGTCCGCCGCCCGCCGGACCGGTTCATGAACATGAAAACCGGCTGAAACGGCTCATTTTAGGGGTCAAATAGGCCTCTAGCCCTTGCCAGATATGCATGACCAGCTATATTAATAATAGTGTTTTCAGAGTGCAGTTGTCAAGCCCCTACCCCGCGCGCAGGCAACGCTACGACGGCCGTGCCCTTGGCCGTCACTTCACCCAGCTGGTTCTCGACCACGACCTCCAGGTGCACCAGATGCGCGCCTTCTTCGACGCGCTTGTCCACGATCTTCGCGCGGCACCAGGACACATCGCCAAAAATATTGGGACGGCGCACTGACACATTCAGCCGGCGCAAAAAGCCGTCGTCGCCCATCCAGTTGGTCATGAGCTGGCCGACCCAGGAGATGCGTTGCGGCCCCACGTCGTAGCTGCCGGGCATGCCCACGTCGCGGGCCATCTTGGACTCCGTGTGGCCGCGCGCGGCGCTGTCCTGGGCACCTGTCTTGGCGTCCAGATAGGCGTCTGCCGGGTGGCGCTTGCGGTGCATGGTGGCGCGCCGGTGCGACTGGTAGCTGTGCCCACCGCCCGCATACCAGCAAATCATGTCGGTGATGTTGAGCGGGCCTTTGAGCATGGGTTGCACGCTGGCGCCGACCTCCACCTCGTCCCAGAAACGCGGCGCGGCGGCACGCAATTCCTCGCGCTCGACGGCATGGGCGATGTGTTCGAGTTCCTCCGGCGTGTAGTGGTGCGTTTCGCGTGCCTCGTATTTCAGGCCATCCCGGGCCTTGGCCCGCGGGGTGCGCGCGGTGTGGCCCAAAGCGCGGCATACCAGTTCGCCATGCTGGTTGGTGTAGAGCACTTCGCCGGTCTGGATGATGAAATTTTTAGCCTTGCCGCCCTGCTTCTCCACCGCGTCCAGCAGGCGCGCGCGCACCGTGAAACTGTCGCGGTGGCGGATCGGTTGGTACCACTCCCAGTCCGTTCCGCCATAGAGCCACTGGATGCCGCGCAGTTTGGGTGCCACCACGGTGGTGTCGATGGTGTAGAGGAAGCAACCCGGTGCCAGCGCAGCGTTCCACTGGCTCCTTGCGCCATAGACCGGATCGCAAAACAGCGGATTCTCGTCGCCCAAACCCCAGCAAAAGTGGCGAACCGAATCGGGCGCGGCTTCGGTGTTCCAGGTCTGGCCGGTGCGGCGCAGGTCCACGCCGATCAGGCTGCGGGCCTCTTCAAGCGCACCCTCCCACAGGGCCGGGGCCTGCGTGGCGGAGGCGGGCGCTGGTGCATTGGGTTGCTCGTTCATGCGGTGGTCTCCTGTGCGGCCTGGCGTCAGGCGATGACGCCGCTTTGTTTCAAGTCGGCTATTTCATCTTGCGACAGGCCCAGCAATTCGCCAAATACCCAGTCGTTATGCTGGCCCGTTGTGGGGCCGCAATGGGTCACCTCGGGCGCAAAGTCCGAAAATCGCCAGGGTGCCTTGAACATGTTGGTTTTGCCGAAAAACGGAATGTCCACTGCCTGCGTGATTTGCCGCGCGGCAAAGTGCGGGTCCTGCCATTGCTCCTGCACCGATAGCACCGGTGTGGATGCAATGCCCGCCGCCCGCAGTGTGGTCACCAGCGCATCACGCGGCTGCGTGCCAGTCCAGCGCCCCAGAGCCGCGTCAAGTTGAGCGCGGTGCGCCAGCCGGTTTTCCAGTCCGGCGAACCGCTCATCCTGTGCCCAGGCTTCGCCCATGGCCAATTGCAGCAATGCCTGCCATTGCGCCTCATCCTTTGCCGACAGCGTGAGCCAGGCATCGGTGCCGGCAGCGGGATAAATGCCGTGCGGAGCCACGTCGGGGTGGCTGTTTCCCATCGTTGGCGATTGCTGACCCTGCACCTGGGAGGCAATCAAATAGGGCCGCAAAGTGCCCAGCAACCCCTCGATTTGGGACAGGTCGATGTAGCAGCCCTGGCCGGTGGAACGCGCACGCCGCAGGGCAGCCAACACGGCGACCAGTGCATGCACCGAGCCGTTTGGATCGCCAAGGCCGAAGTTAAGCGCGCCCATCGGCGCTTCACCCGCGTATCCGACCATGGCTTCCATGCCGACAAAACTGGACATAGTGGGCGCGTAGGCGCGCATGTTCGAAAGCGGGCCGAACTGGCCAGCCGCCGACATGGCCAGCATCACGATGCGCGGGTTGGCGGCGCGCAGGGACTCGTACCCCAGGCCGCTGCGCTCCATCGAGCCCGGCGACATGTTCTCAACGACCAGATCGCTCATGCCGGCCAGCCGCTTGAGCAGTTCCACGGCGCGCGGCTCCTTGGCGTTGAGCGTGATGCCCAGTTTGCCGTGGTTGATCTGGTGGAACATCGGGGACATTTCCCTGGACGGACCTTCCAGCGGTTTGCCGTCGCGGATGATGCGGCCCGACAGGCGCAGGTTGTCGGGCCGCAGGGCATGTTCGACCTTGATCACCTGGGCACCGAGTTCTCCCAGCATGGTGCCGACCCACGGCGCCGACCAGACCCAGCCGAAGTCCTGCACGCGCAGGCCCGCGAGCGGTCTGGCGATGTCGCTCAAATTACCACCCGGCCGGTCTTTCAGCGCCTCTTTCGGCGGTACGGGTGCCGCCACCCGCAACAGGCTCGATGCCAAGTCAGGCGCACACTCAGAGCGCGCCTCCAAAATCCGGAATGGCAGCCCCGGCACCTTGACCGTTTTCCCAGCCGCGCTGGCGTCCGTCAAGAACCCGCGTTCCGTGAATTGCCGTGTCTGGACGACGTCGGAAAAATTCCGGATGGGTGACACGATGAGGTTGTTTTTCAGCGCGATGGCTTCGAGCTCGGCCATGGTTCGTTCGGCAAACCACGGCATGACGAGGTGGTCGACTTCATCCGGATATAGCTTGCCCATCGCGCGCAGGTCCTGGTAACGCGGCTGGGATGCCCACTCGGGATTGCCCATCACTTGCACCAAGCGGCCCCACTCCTCGCGCGTGCGGCCACACACACACACCTGTCCGTCCTTGCACGGCAATATCATGTACGGGTAGGCACCGCCCGAGCCCGAGGCGCGGCGCCCGCTGCGCTGCCATTGCAGGCCGTGGTGGACGTACAGCGGGCTGTTGCCCGCCACATAACTTGCCAGCACATCGGCCAGCGCAACGTCCACGACGCGGCCACCGCCGTGCGCGTCCCGCACCGCCAGTGCCAGCAGCGAAGCAGCGGCAAGCATTGCACCGGCCTGGTGTTCAGCCACGCCCGGCGGAAACGACAGTGGCTCGCGCCCTGCCTCGCCCATGCACCATGCGACGGCGCTCAGGGCCTGCGCATCCAGGGCGCCGCCCGCCAGAGCAGCATACGGGCCTTCCAGGCCAAAGGTGGTTGCCATGCCGACGATCAACCTGGGCAAGCGCAGGTTCATGGCCTTGACCGGCCCGGCCAGCGCTTCGAGGGCTGCTGGCGCATCGCACAGCAGGATGTCGCAGGCGCCGAGCAGCGCGTCAAGAGCCAAGGCCGTGCCGGGGGCCGGCGCGCTGGCCTTGCCATCAGCCAGCACCTCAAGCGCCAGTTGGACCGGGCTTGTGGCTTCGAGCTTGCGGGGCGGCGTGCCAACCAGCCGGGTCACCTGCGCGCCCATGCGCGCCAGCAGCCAACCCGCGTAGGCGGCGGCAATGCCCGCATCCGCGTATTCGACGACGCGAACCCCTTGAAAGTCTTTCGCTGGATCTTGCATGGCAGGCTTCATTCGGGTTCTATGCCTGCGGCACGGGACAGTTCGCGCCACTTGCGGGTTTCGGAGATGACCCACTCGCGCAGCTGTTCCGGCGACGTCGGCGCTGCGTCCACACCGGAGGCCGTGAGGCTGTCAACAAACTCCTTGTCGCGCAGGATGCGCCCGATCTCTTCGTTCAGGCGCTGCACGATGGGCTGGGGTGTTTTGGCGGGCGCGAACGCGGCAATGAAACCGACCAGTTCGTAACCCGGCACACCGGCCTCAGCCAGCGTTGGCAGCTCCGGCATGCTGGCTGAGCGGCGGGCGCTGGACACCGCGAGCCCTTTGAGCGCGCCAGAGCGGATGTGCGGCAACATCAAGGCGATGTCCCCGAGCAGCACCTGGATCTGGCCACCGCGCAGGTCGGTCAACGCCGGGGCATTGGATTTATACGGAACACTGAGCATGTCGATGCCGGCCTTCGCCTTGAGCATTTCAGAGGCCAGACGGGCCGACCCGGTACCCGCGCCGAAGGCCAGTTTGCCAGGGTTGGCTTTGGCATAGGCAATGAATTCGGGAACCGTGTTGGCCGGCAGAGAGCTGTTCACCGTTAGTACCAGCGCCGCAATGCCCAGGCGCGAGACCGGTTCGAAGTCGTTCACAGGGTCGTAGGGAATGCTTTTCAAAAAGCTGGCATTGCCAGCGTGCGTGGTGTTGGTGCCAATCAGCAGGGTGTAGTCGTCCGGTGCCGCCTTGGCCACCGTGGTGGCCGCGATGACGCCGCTGCCAGCCGGTAGATTCTCCACATAAACGGGGGTGTTCATGGATTTCGACAGCCGGTCCGCAAGACGCCGCGCAAGCGAGTCGGTCGCGCCGCCAGCGCCCACTGACACGATCAGTCGGATCGGTTTGCTGGGATAGGCGCCTTGGGCCAATGCAGGCAAGGTTGCAAACGCGCCCGCTGCGAGCAAAGCACTTATCGCCAGCCTCCTGCCGCTGCGGCGAGGCTGGGTTGAGGGCCGGGGGGTGTCGAACATGTTGGTCTCCTGGTATTTGCAAGCGTTTTGGTGTCGAAATTGGCGTAGGGATTGGGACCGAGAAAGTGTGAACAGGCTAGGGTAGTGTTGCATTCTTGATGGCACAAATAAAACGGATGGATTTTTGGACAGGGCAAGGCGCAAACCACAGCGATACCAGTGGGTATCGCGCGGATTTGCAACGCCGCCATGGCCGAAAAGGCACCGTTTTATGTGCCAGAC
>JANYJD010000188.1 GCA_025358555.1 Rhodoferax sp. | reverse complement strand
GTCACGGTCTCGAAGCCACGGTGCGGGTGGCTGGGAAAGCCCGCGCCGTAGTCTTTGGGGTCGTTGCTGGCAAAGTTGTCGAGCATCAAAAACGGGTCAAGCCGCTGCTGCAAGTCTTTCGTGAGCACGCGCACCAGCTTGACGTCCGCGCCGTCAGACGTGGGCTGGCCGCTGACGAGGCGCTCGATGCTGCGTGGGTGTTGCAGGCGGGTTGGCATGGTGGCGGTGGCGGGTGTGTTCATGGCTCTTAAATGGGTGCGGAACGCCGAAATCACAAGGTTTCGGGGGTATTTCAGGGCTGTAGCCCTCGTGTAGTATGCATAGTTAGCTATATAAACAGTAGTTTTGGCAAAAACTCAGTTTGCCGGCCGCACGGTGGCTTCGGGCGCGGGCCACGCGACTTGTCCCAGCCGCTCGGCCAGCGCCTCACGCTGGCGGCGCGGCATGGGGCGCAGGCTGGTGGCGACCCATTGCGCACGCTCCAGGTTGATGTGGCCGGTGCTGGCCCAGCGCTGGGCCTCGGCGGCGGGCTGGTGCAGCATGGCGGCCAGCCAGACGGCTTGGCCCGCGTCCAGGTCTTGCGCGCGGATGCCGAAGTAATGGCGTGATGCGGCCTGAGCGCCGCAGATGCCATTGCCCCACGGCGCGTGGTCCAGGTACAGGTGCAGGATGCGCGCTTTGCCCAGGGTCTGCTCCATCTCCACCGCGTACAACAGCTCGCGCAGCTTGCGCGCGGGTGTGCGTTCGCCGCCGGTGATGAGCAGGCGCGCGAGCTGCTGCGACAGCGTGCTGGCGCCGCGCTCGATCTGCCCCTGGCGCTGGTTGCGATCAAACGACGTGCCAAGCTCCACCAAGTCAAAGCCGGTGTGCTCAAAGAAGCGCTGGTCTTCTGCGGCGATGACGGCGCGAGCCAGCAGGCTGTCTGGGCCGAGACCTGGCCTGGAAGCGCCGTTGCCTGCACGTTGGCCCGCGCCCTTTTTGCCATTGCCCGTGTTGAGCCCTGCGCTGCACATGCTGCGCGCCCCCACCAGCGCTTCGGTGCCCAGGCCGTGCACCGCAAAGCCGTCAACGCGCGGTGTGAGGGTGTAGCTGCCCGAAGGCAAAGACACGGTGGCGTTGACGCTGAACCTGCCGTCAATGGTGGCCTGCTGCAACTCGGGGATGGCACTTGCAAACAGCGCATAGCCATCGCGGATGGGCGTGGACGGCAGCGTGACCTGGAGCTTGAGCGATTGCGGAAAAATCGCGCCGCGCCAGGTGGCTTGCACGGTGCCGACTTGCAGGCTGCCGTCAAGCTGCGCACCGTGGCGTCGAACGCTCACGCTGGCGTCTTCAATGCGCAAGCTTTCGCTGCCCAGCGCGTGGGCGGGAATTCGGCACGGCTTGCAGGAGACCGTGAGCGTGCTTGTGCCCGCCTGCCAGCGCAGGCGGACGGTGCCAATGCGCGTGGGCAGGCTGCGGCCATCCAGCAGCGCCGCAACCCAGGGCGTGGTGCCGAGCCAGATCAGCGACGGCACGCCCACCCGAACGGCGACCGGCCCCGCGCGCAAGGTGGTGGCCCAATCGCCCGGCGCGGGCTTGAGGGCATGGCGTGCGACCAGCAGGAAAACCAGGGTCCCCAAGATGGCTGTCACGAGCGTTGCGGCGAGTGTCTTGCCGAGCACTTTAAGCGCCCGTCGCCTGGTTGACGATCGGGTTGCAGAATTGGTTGTTGCTGCGGATGTCATAGCGCCTTCGCTGCAGTGATCGCCTGCCACGGGCCGGTGGATTGCCCTGCCACCGCCGCCCAGTACCAGGCTGAGGTGTCGGTGAAGGTGTTGCCCTTGGCATCTTCAATGTACTCGCACACGCGTACCTGCCGGCCCGCGCGCTCAGCGGTGAAGCAGCGCTGCAACGGCTGCGTGGTGGAAGGGTGGGTTGGCGCGTGGGCTGACGCGCCATCAAGCCGCGCAACTCGTTCAACCTACTCAAGCCGTTCGTCCCGGATACGGTAGCCCAGGCCTTTGTAGCAGTCGGCCGCCGGGTGCAGCTGGCGCGTGGGCTGGCGCACGGTACGCAGCACCAGCACCAGCTCGCCGTCGGTCATGCGGACGATGCTGCCGGGGAAGCGGCGTGCGAAATGGTGTTCAACCTCGCTCAAGGCCAGAGGGCGCAGCGGCGCGCCGTTCCAGTGGGTGGGCAGCTCGGTGCTGATCATTGTTTTAACTGGCGACGTTGCATCGGACCTTCCATCGCTTTGGCCAATCGCCCGCGCCACGCTCCACAGCACGCAAGCCGGCAGCAGAACGGCCAGCAGCGTCTTGTGCAGCACGCGGTTGATGAAGCGGTTGGCGAACAGGCTTGTCATAACGCTTGGGAAAGAGCCAGTGAACGGCCTTGTGAAGGGGCTGGAGGACGCGCCATTCACAGCGCGGTCAAAGTTGGCGCTGGGGTTCAAGAGGTTGTCGAGGCCTTGCATGGCGATTTCCTTCACTGTGGTTGTTGGGCGCTGGGGGCCAGCACAGGCGCGGGGCGGCCCACGCTGCGAGCCATGACCCAGCCAATGCCGCCGCATGCGGCTGCCAGCACCAGCAGGCCCACGGCGTCATGCGCCCAGCCTGGCAGATGCGCACCCGAGGCCTCTGCTGCAACCAGCAGCGTGTTGCGCACCACGTTGGCCGTGAGCACCAGCATGCTGACAGCAGGCAGGCGCGTGAGGAAGGTGCGGCTGTCGAAAGCGCGACTGGCGTGCGACGAGAGGTGCTGCGTGAAGTGCTGCATGAAATGCTGTGTGTACAGCGCCACCACACACGCCGTGAAGTAGCCCAGCCACACCATCTGCATGCCAGAACACGGCGCGTCCACAATCACCAAGTGCCCATTGACCAGCAGGCTTGTGCCGCTGCGCGACACGTCATGCTGCATCAGTGCCAGCAGCCAGCGGCTAGCCTCGGCCGTCACTACCCGCAGCGGGTAGCCCGCGTAAAACTGGAGTGACGCCAGCAAAGGCAGCGACAGCACCGACAAGCCCAGCACCGGGGCCACCGCCACGCGGGCCGGCAGAAAAGCCACCAATCCGGCCGCCAGCGCCAACAACGCGACGAGGGCGCTGGCCAAGTCTGGCAGGTGGGCGCGCGCTGCTGTGGCGGCCAGCGTGCCCGCCATGGCCGCAGCCAGCCAGCTCAAGCGCGGCGCGGCGCGCAGCGCACGGCGGTGCACCCAGGCCAGTGTGCCGAGTGCCGCCAGGGCCAGCAGCCCCAATGGGTCGTCTGAGCCATCGACCATGCGCTGGCCCATCCACCAGAAGGTGGGCCATAGCGCCGCAGCCAGCAGGGCCAGCCAAAGCCATTCGGGGGCCCGGTCAATGCGCACGGCAAAGGTCACAAAGCCGGGCACCTGGAGCAGGCGCGACAGATGCGGTTGATGGGCGAGTTGCGTCTGCTGCGGCTGTTGCGTGGGCTGGGCCGCGCCGGATCGGGCGTGCGTCAGCGGCGGCGGGTCGTTGAACCAAAAGGTGGCCATGGTGATGTCCTTCATTCTTCAAGCTGCGGTCAAGCTGCGGTCAGGCTGCGGTCAGGGCGCAATCACGCTGTGTAATGCCGGGCGTTGTGGCGCCGCGCGCGGCGGGCCAGCAGGGCCAGCACCGACAGCATCATCAGCACGGCGCCCCAGGTGGCCGGCTCGGGCGTGCTGGGCACTTCGGCGCCCACAGCCAGGTTGCTCACACCCTGCGGCAGAGGGGAGGGCTGGTTGACCGTGGTGCTGTCCTGCGGGGCCGGGTTGCGTACCACCTGGTCGACCGCGATGAAGCTGGTGTACTGCGTGAGCAGGCTGTAGCGCAGGCCCAACTCGGTGATGCGTTTGCGATCAGCGTCGCCACCTTCCAGGGCTTCCTGGTCAGACAGACTGGCAATGCGGTGGCGCGCCCACAGGTGGCGCAGTGCGGCGGCGCCGTTGTTCGTCGTGCTGGCAGCGGGGCCATCAGCAGCAGCGGCCAGCACAATGGGCTGCGTCTGGCTGAACGGACCATTCGCGGTCTGGCCTTCAATCACGAGGCTTCCTTTGGCAACACCACGCCATTTGCCAAAGATGATGACCGGGCGCTCGCCCAGCACATCGGGCAGGTGCTGGGGTTCCACGTCGTACACGTCCAAGCCCTCAAAACGGGCCTTCACGCTGGTCAGTACCGGGGCGTCGATCATCTTGCGAAAGCGTGCGGCCTGCGCGGCAGCTTCAGACGGCTGGGTGATGATGAACGGCTCGCCCATGCCGGCGCGTGCCAGGCCTTCCATCAGGTGGCGGTTCACCGATGAGCCGATGCCGAACGAGAACACGTTCGCCTTGGATAGGTTGTTGCGCACCAGCTCAAACGCCTCGCGCTCCACCGTCACAAAGCCGTCGGTCACCACCACGACGGTGCGCGACACGTCCGCCGCTTTGGGCTCGGCATAGACGCGCTTGAGCGCAGGAATCAGCTCGGTGCTGCCGCCGCCGCCCATCTCCTGGATCGTGCGGATGGCCTGGTTGATGTTGGCGCGCGTGGCGGGCACCGAGTGCGGGCTCAAGAAGCGGTTGCTGCCCGAGAACAGCAGCACGTTGAAGGTGTCGCTGGGGCGCAGGTTGCCAATCAGCTCGCGCAGCAGGGCCTTGCCAGTCTCCAGCGGAAAGCCGTGCATGGAGCCCGAGATGTCCACCACAAAAATGTAGTCGCGTGGGGAAATCGCGGTGGCGGCCACGGCCTTGGGTGGCTCCACCATGGCGAGGAAGAAGTTTTCGTCATTCCCCTTGTAGAGCATCACACCCGACTCGATGCGGTCGCCCGCCAGCCGGTAGTCCAGGATGAAGTCGCGGTTGTCGTTGGCGAGTTTGGTGTTTTTGAGGCTGACCATCGATGTGCCGCTGTCTTCTTTGGTGGTGGTGAGTTCATGCGAGGTGGAATGCATTTCCTTGATGCCGATAGGCGAGTTCAACGCGACGCGGATGTCAAACGCGGCAGGCGACGCCACCCCGGCGGGCAACACAGGCTGGCCCACCCATGCGGCCTGCGCCTGTGATGACTGCGGGCTGTTGTAGCGTGGCCCCACCACGGTGGGGAACACAAACTGGTAGTTGCCGCCCGTGGGCACCAGCAGCTCGGTGTAGTGCAGTTGCACTTTCACATCGTCGCCTGGCAGGATGTTGGCCACGTTCATCTGGAACACGTTGGGCAGGTGCTGCTCCAGCAGCGCGGCTGTTTTGCCTTCTTTTTTGGCGGCGTCGTATTCGATGACAGCCTGGCGTTTCTCGCGGATGTTGGCCGTGACGAGCCTGTCACCCAGCCGCACGCTCATGCCGTGCACCGCGGCCTTGGTGGAACCGGGGAACAGGTACTTGGCCTCGATGGCACGTGTGCCCTCGTTCTTGTACTGCTGCGTGACGGTTACATCGGCAATGACGCCGGAGATGCGCACATCGACCTTGGTTGATTTGAGCGGCAACTGGTCAAGGGTCGGGTCATTGCTTTTGACAAAGAAATAGGGGCTCTCGGTTTTAAGGCGCGGTGGTGCGTCACGGTCTTGCGCGTGCGCGGGCTGCGTCACCAACGCCACGAAGCAGGCCATCGCCAGGCTGCTAGTGGCCACCCAGAGCCAGCGGGCCATGCGAGGCGAATGGGGTGACGAAGTTGCCGGGTTGGGTGGTACTGCGGTCGATGCACTAAGGGCCATGATGCTTTCTCCAGAACATGCGTGCGAAGGTGCACGGTGTAGAGAGCATCGGCGGCTTGTGAGAAGCCAATTTGAAGCGTTTTAGGGCGGGAAGAAGCCTGTGTGAAGTCGGTGCGAAGAAACACAAACTTTGGCCAAGTTGGGTTCGAGTTCCGTCAAATCCAAGACATCGAATCCAACAGGAACAGCAAAGCTTGCTAAAATGTACAAAACCCCGAAAGTTGTACAAATGCAAACCGTTGCACTCAGTGAATTCCGTGCCAATGCATCAGCCATGATTGATCTGGTCGAAAAAGGCGAAACCGTGCGCATCTTGCGGCACGGCAAGCCGGTGGCCGAGTTGGTACCACCGCGCGCCGAAGATGTGCAGCCACTGCCCAACTGGAAGCGGCCATTTGAGCCCGTTCAATTGGCGGCTGGGGTGTCGCTGTCGCAAGCCGTACTTGACGAGCGCTTGGAGTCGCCATGGTGAGGAAGGTGGAAGTGCGCGATGGTGAGTTTCGCCTGCTGTTCGATGCGTCCGCCTTGACCAAACGCTATGCGGTCGAGGTGGGGCGCGACAGGGCGCTGACGTTGTTTGCCGCTGCCAGCGAGTTGCTGGTGGCAGCGCACTGCAAAACCGAGGTGGCGTCCGCGCTGTTGCGGCGCAAGCGCGAGGGGAGTTTGTCTGCGCAGGATTTCGACCGCGCGTGGGCGGCGGCGCAGCAGGATGTGGCTGACATGACGTTGGTGCCGCTGGACACGCACGTTGAGCGCTTCGCGTTTGCGGCTATGGAGCACGGTGCACTGCGCGCCATGGACGCGCTTCACGTGGGCAGCGCCTTGTCAGCCAAGGTGGATTTGTTCGTGACCAGTGACCGCAGGCAAGCCATTGCCGCACGCGAAATGGGTTTGCAGACTGAATACATCGGCGGCGTGTCAGGCGACACCACCACCTCCGGAGGCGTTGGCACAACATGAACTACCCCCAGGAATTTGACGTCATCGTCGTCGGCGGCGGCCACGCCGGCACCGAAGCCGCGCTGGCCAGCGCCCGGATGGGCTGCAAGACCTTGCTGCTCACCCACAACATTGAGACCCTCGGCCAGATGAGCTGCAACCCGTCGATTGGCGGCATTGGCAAGGGCCACTTGGTTAAAGAAGTGGACGCGATGGGCGGCGCGATGGCGCTGGCGACGGATGAAGGCGGCATCCAGTTTCGCATTCTCAATTCGAGTAAAGGCCCGGCAGTGCGGGCTACGCGCGCGCAGGCGGACCGGGTTTTGTACAAAGCGGCGATTCGCCGTCGCCTGGAAAACCAGCCGAATCTCTGGCTGTTTCAGCAGGCCGTAGATGATTTGATGGTGGAAGGCGACCGTGTGGTGGGTGCTGTGACGCAAGTAGGCATTCGCTTCAGAAGCCGCACCGTGGTGCTGACGGCGGGTACGTTTCTAGATGGCAAGATCCACGTGGGCTTGAACAATTACTCTGCTGGGCGGGCGGGCGACCCACCGGCGGTGTCTTTGAGCGCACGGCTCAAAGAGCTGAAGCTGCCGCAAGGCCGACTCAAAACCGGCACGCCGCCCCGCCTTGATGGCCGGACCATTGATTTCAACAAGTGCACCGTACAGCCTGGCGACGGAGTGGGGGACGACAAAGACATCCCCGTCTTCAGCTTCATGGGCACCACCGCCATGCACCCGGCGCAAATGCCGTGCTGGATCACCCATACCAACGCGCGCACGCATGAGATCATCCGCAGCGGGTTTGACCGCAGCCCCATGTTCACCGGCAAGATTGACGGCGTGGGCCCTCGCTATTGCCCGAGCGTGGAAGACAAGGTCAACCGCTTTTCCGATAAAGACAGCCATCAGATTTTCCTTGAGCCCGAGGGCTTAACGACCAACGAGTACTACCCCAACGGCATTAGCACCAGTCTGCCGTTTGACATTCAATACGAGCTGGTGCGCTCCATGGCCGGGCTGGAAAACGCGCATATTCTGCGCCCAGGCTATGCGATTGAATACGACTACTTTGACCCGACCGGGCTGAAGAGCAGCTTTGAGACCAAGGCCATCAAAGGCCTGTTTTTCGCCGGGCAGATCAACGGCACCACTGGCTATGAAGAAGCCGCAGCGCAGGGCATGTTTGCTGGCATCAATGCGGCGCTGCAAGCCGGGGCCAAAACGCAATGGACAAAAGACACTTGGGTGCCGGGCCGCGACCAGGCGTATCTGGGCGTGCTGGTGGATGATTTGATTTCAAAGGGCGTGAGCGAGCCCTACCGCATGTTCACCAGCCGGGCGGAGTTCCGCCTGCAACTGCGTGAAGACAATGCCGACATGCGCCTGACCGAAGTGGGGCGGCAATTGGGCTTGGTGGACGATGCCCGCTGGGAGGCATTCAGCCGCAAGCGCGAAGCTGTTTCACGTGAAACAGAGCGGCTGCGGTCGATTTGGGTCAGCCCCAGAAACCTCAGTGTGGCGGAGCAGGAGCGTGTATTTGGCAAAGCCATGGAGCATGAATACAGCTTGGCGGACTTGCTGCGCCGACCGAATGTGACCTACGGTGCGCTGATGTCGCTGGAGGGAGGAAAGTACGCCAGTCTGGCCAGCCCGGATATGGCGGGACCGCCTGAAATTGCGGCTGGCGCGCAAGCCCAAGCAGTGGCCCCGGACAAAGCCTTGGCCTGCAAAAACTTCTTGGCCAGCGTGGCTGAGCAAGTGGAAGTAACCGCGAAGTACTCGGGGTACATTGACCGCCAGCGGGGCGAGATTGACCGCGCCGCGCACTATGAAAATTTGCGGCTGCCGCCTGACATCGACTATGCCAATGTTGGCGCGTTAAGCTTTGAAGCGCGCCAGACGCTGGCCAAGCACCGGCCTGAGACACTGGGGTTGGCATCGCGCATCTCCGGCATCACTCCAGCCAGCATTTCGCTGTTGCTGGTGCACTTGAAAAAAGGCGGCATGAGGCGTTCGGCCGCTACTGCACCATGAAATCCCACCAATGTGGCGCTTTCCTGATGGCGCCTGCTGCTGCTGGTGGGCATTTAGTCGGCAATGCTGATCATTCCCATGTAGATCAAACGCGACAATGATGACAAGATGAATGCCGGGGTTAAGGCCGAGCAAGCCAAAAACGGCGCGCAGACGAGTGGAGCCGAGGGGGTGACGGCGACAGCCGCGCCGCGCCCGATCGGGCATGGCTTGACTTTTGCATTGGCACCGTCGGGCAGTGCCAATGCAACGGCTGACCAGGCCAGCCCGACACATTTAAGTTGCCATGGGGAGCCACGCCTGGTGGACCAGCCGCACCGGGATTCCTGCAACCCCTACAAAGGCGACACGTCTTGCCCGGTCGGGCTGCCCGTGCTGTGTTTCCAGGGCAAAGGCTTGCCGCAGCCGCCCGAGGTTCGAGGCGGACAGTACGAGGGGTGGTCTGGCGGCATGCTGGGAGCAACTAAGCCGGTAATGGGCGCAATTTTGGCATCGGAAGCCGCAGCGACTGCGCGGTTCGAAAAGATGCCGGGCGCGGGCTGGCGCATGGCGGAATTTCACGATGCGGGCGGTTGGGGCAGCAAGGACGGCGTGGTATTGGGTAGTCACCCAATACGCGCTTCTGGGTTCACATGAACGACCGGTCGGGCAATTGCTGGAATAGCGCGCCGTTAACACCGCACCTTTGCACCTTGCTCAAACAAGTTTCACGTGAAACACTTCAACATACCGTGGGTGACTTGGGATGCGCCGCGCGCAACGTGCCGAGCAAACTCACGGCTGTCAGCCTGGTTAAGCGCGGCCCGGTTGGCCGCTGGGGGCACCCAGGACAACAGAGCATTTTTCGCTGTCGAGGCTAGACTTACCCATGTCCGCTGATAGCATGCCACCCAGTTTGCCGTTGCCGTTGCCGGCAACGCGGCGCCAGACGGTGGAGCAATCGTTGCCAAACCTGGGTTTGAGCTTGTCTTCCGGGCAAATCGATGCGCTCCTGACGTACCTCGACCTCATTTCAAAATGGACGCGGGTTTACAACCTGACCGCAGTGCGCGACCCGGCCGAGATGGTGACCCACCATTTGCTGGACTGCCTGGCTGCGATGGCACCGCTGGCAGTTCATTTTCAGCGCACCCACCCATTGGCCCTGGCCGAGTCCCTGGCGGAGCGGGGGCCAGTGGCCGGGCAGGGCAGTCGTTTGCTTGACGTCGGGTCTGGTGCAGGCTTGCCCGGCGTGGTGATTGCAATCTGCTTTCCCGGCCTCAGCGTAACCTGCGTGGACACGGTTGCCAAAAAAGCTGCCTTCATCAAGCAGGTAGCCCTTACCTTGAAGCTCCCCAACCTCGCCGGGTTGCACGCGCGGGTGGAAGCTTTAGCCGCACCGGCGTGCGAGCCATTTGATGTCATCTGCTCCCGCGCATTTGCGTCGCTTGCAGACTTTACGCAATGGTCTGCGGGTGCGCTGGCACCGGCTGGCGCCTGGATGGCAATGAAGGGAAAGCGGCCCAATGAAGAAATGGCGGTTTTGCCTCAAAGTGTCGACGTGTTTCACGTGGAACAACTGAAGGTTCCGGCCCTCGATGCAGAGCGCTGTATCGTCTGGATGAGAAAGCATCCCGTTGAAGCAATTGCCATTCCCTTTGCAAACGCTTGAATCACACCCCTGCAATCGCCTGAAACCCCCGGAAGCTGGCGTAAACTCAAACCTCCCCCGGGCAGGGCGCTGGCAAAAAACGTGACACAAATTCCCGGGCGATCCCCTGAAAATCCCCTAGGAGAAAGCATGTTTGGCATCACTGACTATGGCGCGTTTGTCGTGGCCATCATAATTTTTTTGCTCATTCCTGGCCCCGGCAACCTGGCGCTCATCACGTCCACCAGCAAAGGCGGCATCAAAGGCGGATTTGGGGCCATATTTGGCGTGATTGTGGGGGATCAGTTTTTGATGTGGATGGCGGTAGCTGGCGTGGCGGCGGTTCTTACCACGTACCCATCAGCCTTCAAGGCGGTGCAATGGCTCGGCGCTGCCTACCTGGCGTTTTTGGGTGCCAAGATGATGCTCGCCAAGCCGGGCGACGCACCCGTACTGAACATCAAGCCACACCATTACTTTCGCCAGGCGTTGATGATCACCTTGCTCAACCCCAAAGCCATCGTGTTTTACATGGCTTTTTTCCCACTGTTTGTGGACCCCACGCACCATTTGGGCATGACGACGTTTGCGGTCATGGCATTGACCATCGCGGCACTGGCGTTTGCCTACGGCCTGACCGCTGTGCTATTGACGCACTTTCTGGCCCAGCGACTTCGCGCCAACCCGCTCATTCCACGGGTGCTTGAAAAGCTGGCCGGCCTGTTCCTGATCGGCTTTGGCATCAAGCTGGTCACGTCCCGATGAGCCGGACATGGTGAAAATATTCTGCATCGCCAACCAAAAAGGCGGCGTCGGCAAGACCACCACCACGGTCAATCTGGCGGCAGGTCTGGCCAAAGTAGGGCAGCGGGTGTTGATGGTTGACCTGGACCCGCAAGGCAATGCGACGATGGGCTCGGGTGTTGACAAGCGCAAGCTGGCGCTGACCATTTACGATGTGTTGCTGGAGTCGGCCACCGTGGCCGAGGCACGCGTCAAAAGCGATAAGCTGGTTGAAGGCGGCTGCAGCTATGACATTCTGGGCGCCAACCGCGAGCTGGCGGGGGCCGAGGTGGAGCTGGTGGACGTGGAGCGGCGTGAAAAGCGCCTGAAAACCGCGCTGGCCGAGGTTGCTGCTGATTACGATTTCATTTTGATCGACTGCCCGCCCTCGCTCTCGTTGCTAACCCTCAACGGCCTGTGTTGCGCGCATGGCGTGATTGTGCCGATGCAGTGCGAATACTTTGCGCTGGAGGGCCTGACCGACCTGGTCAACACCATCAAGCAGGTGCATGCCAACCTCAACAAAGACCTTGCCATCATCGGGCTGCTGCGCGTGATGTTTGACCCCCGCATCACCTTGCAGCAGCAGGTCAGCGAGCAGCTCAAATCACACTTTGGCGACAAGGTGTTCAACACCGTAATCCCACGCAATGTGCGGCTGGCCGAAGCCCCTAGCTATGGGTTGCCAGGCGTGGTGTTTGACCCATCGTCCAAGGGCGCGCAGGCGTTTGTGGCTTTTGCCGAAGAAATGGTGGCACGGATCGAAAAACCGCTTGCGTGAGGGGATTTTGGCAAAAAATACCTGGTAAATAGGCCTTTAGCCCTTATCCACAGTGCATAGTTAGCTATATTAATGATTGCAAAGACCTTCTCAATTGAACTCTGACAGTGTCCTCATCCTGCCCGGCTGGCTTGATTCCGGGCCTGACCACTGGCAAAGCCGGTGGCAAGCCGCCCAGGGCTACACGCGCGTGGAGCAGCACGACTGGGCGCGGCCCCTGCGCGGCGACTGGATCGCGCGGCTGGAGGATGTGGTGCTGGCGCAAGAAGTCGATGTGCCGATCACATTGGTGGCGCACAGCCTGGGCTGTCTGCTGGTGGCGGCTTGGGCGGCGTTGTCAACCCAAACGCACCGCGTGAAGTGCGCGTTTTTGGCAGCGCCGTGCGATGTGACGCTGGAGGCGCTGCGCCCGGTGCTCACCAGCTGGAAGCCCCGCACGCTTCATCCGCAAGCGGAGTCAATCTCGCCCGTGCCGACGACGGCTCCACTGGTAGCAGGTGCACCTGTGGCACCCGTGGCACAAAAGCTGCCCTTCAAAAGCCTCTTGCTGGCCAGCCGTAACGACCCCTATTGCAGCTATGAGCGTGCCCAGGCGCTCGCCACAGGCTGGGGCTCAAGTTTGATTGACTGCGGCGCACGCGGCCACATCAACGCCGACTCCGCACTGGGCGATTGGCCTGAAGGCCATGCGTTGCTGCTGGCCTTGCAGCGAGGCGAACCTGTTCAGTTCCCACAAAAATCCAGGAGATCCTATGAAAGCGATTGACTAAATGGCAACCAAACGACAAGGCGGCCTGGGCCGCGGGCTGGAGGCATTGCTCGGCCCCAAAGTGGTCGAGCCGGCACCGGGTGGTGCTTTCGGCAGCGCTCCCGGCAGTGGGTTCGGTGCCGCAACCGGCGGCCCCGGCCTGCCGGCGTCGCTGCGCCTGGCCGACATGGTGGCGGGCCAATACCAGCCGCGCACCCGCATGGACGAGGGCGCTTTGTACGAGCTGGCCGAGAGCATCAAGGCCCAGGGCATCCTGCAGCCAATTCTGGTGCGCCACCTCAGAAGCGGCGAGAACCAGGGCAAATACGAGATCGTCGCCGGTGAGCGGCGCTTTAGGGCCGCCAAGCTGGCTGGGCTGGACAGCGTGCCGGTGCTGGTGCGCGACGTGCCCGATGAAGCCGCCGCCGCCATGGCGTTGATCGAAAATATCCAGCGCGAAGACCTCAACCCGCTGGAAGAAGCCCAAGGCTTACAACGCCTGGTGAAAGAGTTTGGGCTCACTCACGAGCTCGCCGCCCAAGCCGTAGGCCGCTCACGCAGCGCCGCCAGCAATCTGCTACGCCTGCTTAACTTGGCCGATCCGGTGCAAACCATGCTGATGGCGGGCGACCTGGAAATGGGCCACGCGCGGGCCCTGCTGGGTCTGGAGCGGGTGTCGCAAATCACGGCGGCGGCGCAGATCGTGGCCAAAAAGATGTCGGTGCGCGAGACCGAAAGCCTGGTGAAAAAGCTCAATGCCGAGTTCACGCTCACGTCGTCCAAGCCCAAGAAAGAAAAGTCGCGCGACATCAAACGCGTGGAAGACGAGCTGTCCGACCTGCTGGCCGCGCAGGTGGAGGTGCGCGTGAAAAAGCGTGTCAAGCGCGCCGGGCGCATGGAAGAGATGGGCGAGCTGTCGATCCAGTTTGGCTCGCTGGACGAGCTGGGCGGGCTGATTGACCGGCTGACGCGCGGCGCTTCCTCCAGGTGACGGGAAGGCGTTGACAGAGCCAGGCGTTGACACAGTCTGTAGGGAAGGCGCGGGCGCCGCAAGAGCCAGCATCCCCACAAGCAACCGCACAAGCTTTCGCACAAGCGCCACAATCACCAGTCCCACCCCGCAGCAACAGCAAAATCAAAACAATGAACGGCAGACTTCCATGACCAGTGACCAGAACGACTTCATCGAGCAGGAAGTGGCCCGGCGCACGCAGGCCGCCTTGCAGCAGGCCATGCATGACCAGGCGCAGCAAATGCAGGAGATGGTGGCCGTGCAGGACGTGATCATCCTGGCCGTCACCACGCTGGCCGAAGCCGGCGACTCCGACACCTGCAACCGCATTCCCCGCATCCAGCACTATGTGCGCGCGCTGGCGCTTGCCGTCAGAAAGCACCCGCGCTTTGTGCAAGAACTGACGGATGCGCAAATCGAGTTGCTGTTCAAGTTTGCGCCGCTGCATGACATCGGCAAGGTCGGCATCCCCGACCGCATTTTGCTCAAGCCCGGCCAGCTCACGCATGACGAGTTTGCGATCATGAAAAACCACACCACGCTGGGGCGCGATGCCATTGACCACGCTGAGCAGGCACTGGGCAAACCGCTGGGAATTCTTCGCGTCGCCAAGGAGATGGTGCTGTCGCACCAGGAGAAATGGGACGGCAGCGGCTACCCGCAGGGCCTCGCGGGGGAGGCCATTCCGCTGTCGGCGCGGCTGATGGCCGTGGCCGACGTGTATGACGCGCTGATCAGCGAACGCATCTACAAGAGCGCCATGCCGCACGACCAGGCAGTGGGCATCATTTTCCAGGGCCGGGGTGCCCATTTCGACCCCGACCTGGTGGACGCTTTCATTGAAATCCAGTTCGACATCCAGGCCATCGCGCAGCGCTTTGCCGACAGCGAGAGCGCCTTGCAGAAAAAAATCGAATACATGGCCAACGCCATTGCCGAAAACCCGTAAACCCTCAGGGGTTGGATGGAGGCCGGATTGCTATTTAATTAATAGCTAACCGTGCATATTGGACGAGGGCTACAGCCCACTTCGACCCACTTTTCGAGGTTCTTGCGCGGTTTTCAACCCGTGTGGCGTTTGCGGGGCCCCCGGGCAACCGTTTTGGCCCTGTTTGGCGTGCGTCAACAAAGCTCAGCACGGCAAACGCGTTTTTTCGGACGCGGCGCCGCAATGGCAGATCTGCGTTTTGTGAACTAGTTAACCAAACTAGCGCTTTCTGAAATCTGGAGCGTGAAAAATTGCGTATCTATTGCAGTTGTGGTGATTTAGACACAACCGTTTTCAGTCACCAGCCGTTACATTCACGTCACTTTCTGATTTCTGTCGTTGGTTCATTAACTTCTTTCTTTAAAGAGATTCACCATGAAAAAACTTGCTGTCGTTACCGCCCTGATCCTCTCCAGCCTGCTGGCCAACACGGCACAAGCCGAATCCACCTTCGTGCCTGCTGCCGTTACCGGCTCCACCGCCAGTGCGCGACTTGACTTCACCATCACCATTCCGCAAGTGCTGTTCCTGCGCGTGGGCACCAGCTCGGGCAATGCCGTCAGCGACCCCACCATCAACGGCATTGTCTACACCGTGCCTGCGGCCAACCTGGGTGACTCATCGGTGATTACGGGCGTCGGTGGTGATCTGGCGGCAGGCGCCGTGACGGTGCGCGTGTACGGCAACGGCGGCAACATCAGCCTGAACTCCGCCACCACCGGCCCGCTCAACAGCGGCACCGTGGGTGAGAACATCGCGTGGAGCGAGATCAGCGTGGCAACCGCCGCACTCACAGCCACCACGCCCGGCTTCACCAATGCCGCCATCACGCATCCGGCGTTCAACTTGACGCCAGGTGGCGGCGCAGGCACCGCCACCACCCTGACAGCTGCGGTCAAAGTGGTGCGGGTTGAAGGCAAGTGGACCTATACCTACCTGAATACAACCGTTCCAGCGGCGGGCACGTATGGCGGCACGGTTGTTAAAAATGGCCGTGTCACTTACACCGCGACCCAGCTCTAATGGGTTGGTGCTGAGCCAAGGCCAATACAGGGTTGCCATACAGGCTTCTGTAGACCCGCCGCAGCGGGTCTTTTCGCTTGTGCTCGGCGAATTGGCGTAAAGTCACAATCATGAATTCACCCCCAAAACCACCCGGCGCCCCTCCTGCGATTTGGGCATGCCTGGGTTTGCGCGCAGCAGCGCTTTTGGCGTGCGCGCTGGCACCGTCGGCAAGTCGCGCCTATGTGGTGACCATCACGGCGGGCCCCAAAGCCCTCTACCTGCAAGTGGGGGTCGGCACATTCACGGGTGGCAACTTCAGTTCGGGTGGAATTCCGGGTAACAACGCAACCATCAACCGCGTCACAGTGACGGTGCCCGCCGCCAGCATCGGAGCGGGCACCTTGCCCATGACAACAGACAGCCCCGTCACCGCCAGCTCCTACGATAGCTTTGTCTTTTGCGTAGTTCCGGCGCAGGTGTACGTGGCCGGCCTGTTCCGCACGCCGGGCGCGTCTGCCAACGCCACGCTCACCGCGACTGCACCCGCCACGCTGGTCAACGGGGCGGGCGACACCATTCCCTTCAACACCGTGTCCTGGATTTCCGGTGGTATTGGCGACAGCCCGGCCACCATCCCCAGCGGCACGTTTGTCGGCGGCGCAGCGCAAACCTTGTACAGCGTCACGCGCAACACCTGGTTTGAGAGCTGTTTGCAGTTCAACTATGCCAACCTGCAGTTTGTGCCAGCCGGCACCTTCACGGGCCGGGTCAGCTACACCTTGACGGCACCCTGAATGCAGGCTTGTTCCGCGATTCTGCCGATTCCGCTGCGTGCCGGCCGACCCGCCCGCGCGATGGCCTTTGTCTTGACATGTATGTTGCCATTGATGCTGGCGGGGATGGGCAAAGCCAGCGCAGCGACCGCACGGGTCGATGACACGGGCACCATCGTGAGCCAGGCGGTCGTGCCCATGCGCTGGAAGCAGGTGGTGCCCGGGCGCGGCGCTGACCACTCGGTGGAGGCCAGTGTGCGCGTGGCGGCGCGGCTCAATCTGGCGCCGTGGCTCAACCGGCCTGTGCGCCTTTACATGGGTCTTGCGCCATCGACCGGTGAGCCGGTGTATGCGAGCTGGCGCACGCAAGGCCGTCTGCTTACCGGTGCCGTGCGCTCGGGTGCCCGCGTGCTTGTTTTCGAGGGTGTGGCCAAGGCCCCGTTGCTGGAAGAAACCATGGACCTCACGCTCTCCACCGATGGACGGGCACTGGTGTCGCCGCAAGCCCTGCAGTTTTACTTTGAGGTGGACACGCCATGATGCGCCTGCGCCTTGCTCTTGCTAAAAGGGTTTTTGCGGCGGCCGCCGCGTTAATTGCAGTCCTCGCGTCGCCCCCTTTGCTGGCCGGGGAATTTGCACTGGCGGTCACGCCTCCGCGTTTTGAGCTGCAGGTCAAGCCGGGTGAGCGCACGCGCCAGATTCTGGAAATCACCAACGCGTCGCCCGAGGCCAATACCCTCAGCGTAAAAACCGCTGACTGGACGCTGGGCGCGGACGACGCGGTCGCGTTTTTTGAGGAATTGCAGCCCGGCAGCTGCCGCCCTTGGGTGCTGCTGGAGCGGCGCGAAATCACCGTCTCAAATGGCCGTGCTTACCGCTTCAGGTTTGAAATTGACGTGCCTGCCGACGCCAAACCCGGTGAATGCCGATTTGCCATCATGCTGGAAGGGCAAGAGCAGGTCAGCCGTGCGCAGGGCGGGCCAGCCATCCCGTTTTCTGGCCGGCTCGGTGTGGTGGTCTATTTGGCGTTGGGCGACGCTGCGCCGAGCCTGAGCGTGGTGGGCTCAGGGGTGCAGACCGTCAACGGAATAGCGACGCCGGTGCTCAAGGTGCGCAACAGCGGCGCGGCCCATGGCCGGCTGGGCGGTTTTCTATCAGGCACTGACGCATCCGGCAAGACACTGGAGTTTACGCCTGGCTCGTTACCGATTCTGCCGGGTCAGACGCGCGCGGTTGCGCTGAATGCCACGCGCCCAGGCGACCCCGAGGTGGCGGTGCAGGTGCAGTTTCCCGTCACCATCAGCGGCAAGCTGGAGTGGGGCAAAGGTCAGTCGCAGGCGGTGGAGCAGCGCTTCGCGCCATGATGCGCCCTGCCTGCGGGGTCGGAGTTACTGTTGCGCTCAAAATAAACGGGCTTCGCGCGCCTTTCCCGGCTTTGCAAGTTCTGGTGGCCTGGGTCCTCGGTGCCGCTGCGCCGGGGCTGACCGCCCAAACTCAAACTCAAACTCAAACTCAAAATCAAAATCAAGCGCCAATCGCGCCACCGGCCACCATCGCGCCTACGGCCACAGTGGCGCCCTATCTTGACCGCGTGCTGGATTCGGCAACCCTGGCCGACGATGGCGTTGTGCTGAAGTCCAGCGATTACAACCCCAACGGCTGGCCGCGCAGTATGCGCATTGACTATTCGGTGCTGTCGCAAAAAGGGGCAAGCAGCACCCAGTCCCGCGCGGTGGGCATCGGCGGTTTTCTCGACACGCCTGACCACGGCGCCCTGTCCCTCAATGCCAACCTGTCACGCCAGTACGGCGATGCGGTGGGCAACGTGACGGGCGACACCGTCTCCACCTGGCGCATTGACCAGCGCGGTCTGCCGCTTGAAGGCGGCTGGCGCGCCAACCACAGCGCGGGCGACATCAATACATCCAGCACGTCGCTGGCACGTGGACTGGGCCGGGTGTCGCTGCCGACCACGCCGATCCGCGGGCTGGGCGGGCAGTGGTATCTGGGCGATGTGCTGGGCTTGAATGCAGCGGTCGGGCGCACCGGTTTGTTCCGCGGGCTCGACCTGGCAGGTTTCGAGCCCACCGGTGCCGACGTGATGTCGGCAGGCGGGCAATTTCGGCTGCCAACGGGTGCCAAGGGCACGGACCGCACCGATGTTGCTTTCCAGCTGATCGAAGGGCGAAACATCCCCGACGGTGCAGGCTTTGGCAGCACGCAAAATACCGGCGGCTTTTGGGCTGCCGTGGCTTGGGAGGGTGCAGCGCCCTGGTCTGCCGAGGGCGTGGCGCCGGGCTATGGACTGGTCAGCGAGCGCCAGGGCGGCTTGCGGTTGCAAGGCAATCTGGCCAAGAGCACATCGACAGCCGATGGGCGCGCCACCGGTTTGTGGACCGACGCATCGTGGCGGACCGAGCGTTGGCGTAACACGGCCGGGCTGTTCCGGTTTGAGCCGAGCCTGCGCTGGGGCACGGCGCTGTTGGCAAGCGACATTCAAGGCGCGTATTGGCGGGGCGATACCAGCACGCGGCAATGGCAGACTGGGTATGCAGTGGAGATCAGCGACAGTGTCAGCCATGGCAGTGGCGGGCGCAGCGCGTTTGTCAACCTCAATGGCCGCTATCGGCTGGACACCCGCAATGCACTCGGCGCGGCGCTCAGTGTGCGCGCATTGACCAGCCCGGGCGAGGCGCTGCAGCTCACCTGGGACCACACCACCGAATTGGGGCAAAGCCAGTGGCGCGGCGACGTTGCCAACGCCGCTGGGGCACGGACCATGCGCGTGGGTGTCGATCAGAGCTGGCCAGTTGCCTTTCCGAGCTCGCTCAATACGTCGCTGGCCTGGGAGCGCACATCGGGCGATACAGGGCTTGGCTCAGGGCCCAACACCGGGTGGATCTGGGGCGTGCTGGGCACACTCTCGCCCTATTCGCAGTGGTCGCTTGATGCGTCACTGCGCGGGGCCCGGCGCAGCGACGGCGCCCAGTCGCTGAACGCCAATGTCGGGGTGCGCTGGCAACCCGCGTTGAACTGGTCGCTGGCGTTGCGCTACACGCAGTCGCGCGGCCAAGACCCGCTGTCGCCCCTGGTGGTGTCGGCGCTGACGACCGCCACGTTGCCACCCATCATCGCCACCCAGGCCAGCCAAAGCCTGCAACTGGTGCTGCGCTATGAGGCAAGCGCCGGGCGCGCCAGCGCGCCACTGGGCGGCGCTGTCGGTGCCGGTGCGGGCACGTTGAGCGGCACTGTGTACTTTGATGCCGACGCCAATGGTCGGCGAGAGGCGTCTGAGGCCGGTGTGCCTGGCGTTACCGTCATCCTTGACCGCCGCTTCGTCACCCGCACCGATGCACAAGGCCGCTATGAATTCCCCGCCGTGGCTGCGGGTGAGCATCTGATTGAGGTCTCTTCCGACAACGTGCCGCTGCCCTGGAGCCCGGCCCTGCGTGACGCGGTCAAGGTCAAGCTGTATGTGCGCCAGCTTACGACGCAGGATTTTGCGGTGCAGCGGGACCGCTGACGCGCCCGTGCGGGCAGTGGCTTCAGGCAGGCTGCGCGCTGTCCTGCCTGGTTTGCAGCGTCGGTGCTGGATGCAATTGCGTGATGCGGCCTGCCTTGGCCACCTGGCCCGGCACGTCATGCCCCACGATATGTGGCATCTGGCGCGCCACGGCCAGCAGCTTGTCCAGGTCCATGGCGGTGTCAAAGCCCATGGCGTCCAGCATGTGGATGGCGTCTTCGCTGCTGATGTTGCCGCTGGCCCCTGGCGCATACGGGCAGCCCCCCAGCCCGCCAAGCGAGCCGTCAAAACGGATGATGCCGCCCTGCACTGCGGCCAGCACATTGGCCAGTCCCATACCGCGCGTGTTGTGAAAATGCAGGGTGAGCTGCATGGTCGGTTGCGCCTGCAACAAGCCCCGCTGAAATGCGTCCACCATACGGCCTACCTGTGCCGGGTGCGCCATGCCAGTGGTGTCGCACAGGGTGATGCCGCGTACGCCCAGGTCGGCAAACCGGCCCGCCAGGTTCAGCACATCCGCCAAAGCCACGTCGCCTTGCATGGGGCAGCCAAAACTGCACGACAGCGAGACATTGACCGGTGTGCGCCCGGCCACGTGCCTGATCACGTCGGACAGCGCCGCAAAGCTGTCGGCCATGGGCATGCGCAGGTTAGCCAGGTTGTGGGCCTCAGACACGGACATCACCAGGTTCAGCTCATCGGCGCGTGCTTCCAGGGCGCGCTCTGCGCCGCGCAGGTTGGGCACCAGCACGGTGTATTCCACACCGGGCAGGCGGCGGATGCGGCCCATCACCTCATCGGCATCGCGCAACATCGGTATCGCTTTGGGCGACACAAATGAGGTGACTTCGATCTTGGCGTACCCGCATTCGCTGAGCGCATCGACCAGCGCCACCTTGGTGTCCGTGGGTATGAATTCGGGCTCGATCTGGAAGCCGTCGCGCGTGGCGACTTCGTTGAAGTAGATGCGTGTCACGGGTTACCCTATCCTGCTGTTGCGCCTGAAATAATGCCCCTGTCTTGCAGGCCCTGAATCTGCTTTGGTGTCAGGCCCAGCTCGCGCAGCACGGCATCGGTGTCCTGCCCCAGCGTGGGCGCGTTGCGCCTGTGCCCGCCCGGCGTTGCCGACAGCTTGGGCACAATCCCGGGCACGGCCAGCACGGTGCCATCGTCCATCTTCAGGCTGTCGAGCATGCCGCGCGCCTGGTAATGCGGGTCGGCGGCAATGTCGGCTACGGAGTAGATACGCCCGGCCGGCACTGCCGCCTTGTCCAATGCTGCTAGCACCTCTTCCACGGTGTGTTGTGCGGTCCACAGGCCGATGGCGTGGTCAATCTCGGCCACCCGCGCCACGCGGCCCGCGTTGTCGGCCAGCGCCGGGTCCGTCGCCAAGTCATCACGGCCAATTTCTTTCATCAGCCGCTTGAAGATGCTGTCGCCATTGCCGGCAATCAAGACAAAAGCCCCCACGCTCCCCGCTTCGCGTGGTTCGCTGCCCCCCGAGGGGGCTGGCCTTGCTTGGGACGGCCCGGCGTTGGCGGCCGCACCCCCATCTTTGCAGCGGTACGCATTGCTGGGCGCAATGCCAGGCAGGGCGCTGCCCGCCGGGCCGCGCACCGCGCCAAACGCGCTGTACTCGGGCAGCAGGCTTTCCATGCAATTGAATACGGCCTCGTACAGCGCCACGTCAATCACCTGGCCTTGGCCCTGCGGCGTGGCTGGGCTGATGGAGGCATGGCGGTGTTGCAGTGCCAGCAAAATGCCAATCACGCCATGCAGCGCGGCCAGCGTGTCGCCAATGCTCACGCCCACACGCACGGGCACGCGGCCCGGCTCGGCGGTCAAGTGGCGCAGGCCGCTCATGGCCTCGGCCACCACGCCAAAGCCGGGGCGGTCGCGGTAGGGGCCGGTTTGCCCATAACCGCTGATGCGCAACACAATCAGGCGCGGGTTGAGCTTTAGCAGGTCGTCAGGCGCCAAGCCCCAGCCCTCCATGGCGCCGGGGCGGAAGTTTTCTATCAGCACATCGGCATCTGAACTCAGTTGCCGCACGATGTCTTGCGCTTCGGCCTTGCGCAGGTCCAGCGCCAGGGAGCGTTTGTTGCGTGACTGCACCTGCCACCAGACCGAGCTGCCGTCCTTCAGCAGCCGCCATTTGCGCAGCGGGTCGCCGCCGGTGCCTGCCAGCGCATCACCGGGCGGCTCGATCTTGATCACGTCGGCGCCAAAGTCCGCCAGTGTTTTGGCCGCAAACGGACCGGCAATCAGTTGCCCAAGTTCAAGGACTTTGAGTCCGGCCAGCGGGCCGGTTCGATGGGGTTGCGAATCTGTCATGTCAATGGCATCAAATACAAACATCCGGCAGTGCGCGGCGAATCACGCCAGCGCAGCGCCGTCACCAGCTAAAAATCTTGCCGGGGTTCATTATGTTCTTCGGGTCCAGCGCGCGCTTGATGGTGCGCATCATGTTGACAGCACCTGCGCCGGCTTCAGAGACCAGAAAATCCATTTTGTGCAGGCCCACGCCGTGCTCGCCGGTGCAAGTGCCTTCCAGTGCCAGCGCGCGGCTGACCAGGGCATGGTTGAGCTTCTCGGCGGTCACGCGTTCCTGCGGGATGCTGGGGTCAAGCAGATAGCCAAAGTGAAAGTTGCCATCGCCCACGTGGCCCACCAGAAAATACGGAATGCCGGACGCATCGGCCTCTGCCACCGAGTCCAGCAGACAGTCGGCCAGGCGCGAGATGGGCACACACGTGTCGGTGGAAATCACTTTGCAGCCGGGGCGCGACTGCACCGCCGCAAAGTACGAGTTGTGCCGCGCCGTCCACAGCTTGGTGCGCGCCTCTGGGGTGGTGGCCCAGTCGAAGGCCTTGCCACCGTGTTCGCTGGCGATCTCCTGCACCAATTCTGCCTGCTCCTTGACACTGTTGGGTGTGCCATGAAACTCCATCAGCAGCATGGGTTCTTCACGCAAACCCAGCTTGGCGTAGGCGTTCACCATTCGCACCGTGTTGACGTCAATCAGCTCAACGCGGGCGATGGGAACGCCCAACTGAATGATCTGAATCGTGGTGCGCACCGCCGCCTCAATGCTGGGGAAATTGCACACTGCGGCAGAGATGGCCTCGGGCAGGGGATACAGCTTCACCGTGATTTCAGTGATCACGCCCAGCGTGCCCTCGCTGCCCACCATCAGACGCGTCAGGTCATACCCGGCGCTTGATTTTTTGGCCCGTGTGCCGGTGCGAATCACCTCGCCGCTGGCCGTCACCACCTCCAGCGCCAGCACGTTCTCGCGCATGGTGCCGTAGCGCACGGCGTTGGTGCCACTGGCGCGCGTGGCGCTCATGCCGCCAATCGAGGCGTCCGCGCCGGGGTCGATCGGGAAGAACAGGCCGGTGCTCTTGACCTCTTCATTGAGTTGTTTGCGCGTCACGCCGGGTTGCACCGTCACCGTCAAATCATCGGCATTGACGGCCAGCACTTTGTTCATGCGGCTCACGTCGACGCTGATGCCGCCCTGAACGGCAAGCAGGTGCCCTTCCAGGGACGAGCCGATGCCGAAGGGAATCACCGGCACTTCGAATTCACTGGCCAGACGCACGGCATCGGCCACGTCCAGTGTGGACTCTGCAAAAATGACGGCCGAGGGCGGCGGCGCTGAGAACGACGACTCGTCACGCCCGTGCTGCTCGCGCACCACCAGCGCGGTGGAGCATTGCTGCGCAAACCGGGCCTTCAGGGCATCCAGCAGCGCCTGGGGCGTGGCGCGCTGGCAAATCTCGGGCAGCAGGTGGATGGGTTGGGTAGGCGCATTCATATGTACTGGCTCCTGGTTGAAGGGATGATAATAGCGCGTGGAAGAGGCTGTGGCCATCTCGCTTTTTTGGATTCGTCAACGCGGCTGTGCAACGGACTTGCCCAGCCGAAAAATTCGCACCCGGATTTATCGGGGCTGAAAGGCATTGCTGTGAGAGTAGGACTGCTGGAAGATGATCCTGACCACGCCGCGATGACGGTGCGCGCACTGCAAGAGGCCGGACACAACTGCCAGGTCTATGGCCGCGGGGATCTGTTCCTGCGCTCCACCTTGCATGAGACGTTTGACGTCCTGATTCTGGATTGGACGCTGCCCGACATGACAGGTTTGCAGGTTCTTGACGAGATCTGCCAGCGCCAGGACGCCATGCCGGTGCTGTTCCTGACCGGCCGCGACAGTGAGGCAGACATTGTGGAGGCCCTCAGCCACGGTGCCGATGACTACCTGGTCAAGCCGGCGCGCGCGGCAGAGTTGCTGGCGCGCCTGACCGCGCTCAAACGCAGGGCGGAGAACACGGGCGCCAGCCAGGTGCTGTCGGTGCCGCCCTTTGTGTTTGACCCGGCCACCAGCTCAGTGACGCTGTCAGGCAAACCGGTGGTCCTCACGCTGCGCCAGTTTCAGCTAGCGGTGATGTTGTTTCGCAACGTGGGCCGCCTGCTGTCACGCGCTTATCTGCTGCAGTCGGTTTGGGGGCTCAATGCGCAGGTGCAAACCCGCACGCTTGACATCCATGTGAGCCAGCTGCGCACCGCATTGAGCCTGCCAGACAACGGTTGGCGCATCAACTCCGTGTATGCGCACGGTTACCGGCTTGAGTCGCTTGGCTGAAGTGGTATTGCGCCCACGCTTGGCACTGCGTGTGCTGCGCTGGCCTGTTGCAGCGGCGTTGTTCCTCGCGCAACTGGGCTTGTGCGCCCACGCGGCGGACGAGTTCACGCTGGTGATTGCGCGCACAGACACGTTGATTGGCATCAGCCAGCGCTTTTTGCAAGACCCCAACAGGTGGCCCGAGCTCAAGCAGCTAAACCAGCTCAAGAACGACAAACGCCTCAAGCCTGGCACCCGTATGCGCATTCCCCTGGACTGGCTGCGCTGGTCAGACACTTCTTCGGAAGTGGTGTTTGTGCAGGGCATTGTTTCGGGCACGGTGGCGGGCGCAAGCCTACCGTTGGCGGTGGGAATGCTGCTCAAAGCGGGCGACAGTTTTGACACCGGTGCAGCTGGCGCTCTGACTTTGCGTCTGTATGAGGGAGCCACCGTGGTGTTTGCGCCGCAAACCCAGGCTTCTCTCGGACGCCTGCGGGAGTTGCCAGGCACTACCTTAAAAGACAACGCCATTGATCTGAAAAAAGGATCGGCTGACAGCACCGTTGCGCCCTTGAAAAACCCCGCTTCGCGGTTTGAGATTCGAACGCCGCGCGTTGTGACTGCGGTTCGCGGCACCCGCTTTCGGGTAGCCGCCGATGATGAAATCAGTCGCCACGAGGTGGTGAATGGCGTGGTGGGGATTGCTGCACCCGGGCCTGCCCTTGCCGCCAGTGGGGCTGGTAGTGCCCGCCTTAACGAAGCACAGGGCTTGCGCGCCGAAGGAGGCCGCCTGGGCACACCCGTGCGCCTGCTGGCAGCGGCTGATGTGTCAAACCTGCCGCGTCGGATTGAGCGTACGGCGCTGGGCGTCACAGTGCCTCCCGTGCCCGGCGCGCGCGGCTGGCGCTGGCAGGTCGCCAGCGACGCCGGATTTGCACAGTTGCTGCAGGACGAACGCACTACGCCGCCCGAGTGGCTGCTGACGGGCCTGCCCGATGGCGACTACCACCTGCGGGTGCGCGCCGCAGATGTACAGGAACTCGAGGGCCTGGAGGCGCAACTGGCCTTTGCCGTTCGGGCGCGGCCTGAGCCCCCGGTGCTGCTGTCGCCGCCATCCGGGGCCAGTGTGCAAGGCGCGCCTGAGCTGGCGTGGGCTGAAGGCGTGAACAAGCCGTCGTACCAGGTGCAAGTAGCCCGCGACGCGCGCTTTGCAGACTTAGTGCTGGACCGCGCACCGGTTGCTGCCAACCGCTTGCCGTTTGATCCCGTCTGGGCGCCGGGTGATTACCACTGGCGCGTGGCGACGCTGCGTGCGCCTGGTTCCCAGGGCCCGTTTGCTGAAGGCCCGCGCGGGCCGTTTGGCGACGGTTCAGCATTCACCTTGTTGCCGCCTTCCGTGATGGCGCCGCCCCAGCTCGGCACTGACGGCTTGCAGCTAGCCTGGTCGGGACCCAAAGGCTTCAGCCACAAAGTGCAGCTGTCCACCGACGCCAGCTTTGACAAGCCCGAGTTTGACCAGACCGTGTCGGGCGCGAGTCTGGATTTGCCCATGCCCGCGCCAGGCGTCTATTTTGTGCGGACCCAGGTGGTGCTGCCTGGTGGCCGGGTTGGTTCATGGTCTTCGCCGCAAACATTTGAGGTGCCCAGAAAACACCCCTGGGGCTGGCTGCTGCTGTTGCTGCTGTTGCCCCTGCTGTGAGGCCACGGGTGCGCCGCCGTGCCAGAGCCCAGCTGCGCGAATGGGCGCTCCTGACGCTGCTGCTGGGTGCCCTGCTGGTTGCAGTGGTGAAATGGGACTGGTTGGCGCGGGCCGATTTCTGGCTGTTTGACACCAGCGTGACGCTGTCGGGCCGCGCGCCAGACCCTGCCATCCTGATTCTGGCCATCGACGAAGAAAGCCTGGCGCGCCTGGGCCGCTGGCCCTGGTCGCGCCAGGTGCTGGCCGATGCGCTGGAACGCCTCACTGCTGCCGGTGCTGGCCCGGTGCTGCTGGACATCATCCTGTCCGAGGCGCAGCGCGATGACCCGGTGGCCGACGCGCGCCTGGCCACGGCGATTGCCGCGCATGGCCGCGTGGTGCTGTCGGTGTTCATGCCGCCACCGGGCGATGTTGCCGTGCTGCCGCTGCCTGCATTCGTCGCAGGCGGGCACTTGGGGCATACCCAGGCGCTGGTGGACCAAGATGGCGTGACCCGGCGCTACCTTGCGGTGGAGACCGCCGGTGCAGCGTCGTTCCGCCATGTGGCGCAGGTTCTGAACGACTTTTCAGCACGGGTTGGCCCGCTTGGAAAAACTTCGGGCGTAACCGCTGGCAGTGCCGCCCCCGCGTCCACTTCTGTGCTTGCTTCCGCACCCCCGCAGGCGCAAGGCCCGGTGCTCATTCCTTTTGCCGGTCCGCCCGGCCACTTCCCCCGGCGCTCGATCGCAGCCTTGCGTGAGGGCCGCATTCCCGCGCAGGAACTCAAAGGCCGCCTGATCCTGATCGGGGCCACCGCCGCAGGCCTGGGCGACAACCTGGCCACGCCGCTGGCCGGCAGTAGCGGCACCATGCCGGGCATTGAGCTGGTTGCCAACGTGCTGGACGGACTGCGCTCGGGTGCAAGCCTGCAGCCGGTGGACGGATGGCTACGCCTTGCGCTGTCAGCCGCTTTGCTGCTGGCGTTGATGGTGGCGCTCTTGATCACCACGCCGCAGGCGGCGCTTTGGATCACCGGGCTGGGCTGCGCGGGTGTGGCGCTGGCCGCGTTTGGGGCTGTGAAACTCTGGGGCTGGTGGTGGCCCCCGGCGGCACCCATCGCCATGATGGCCCTGGCCTATCCTTTATGGAGCTGGCGCAGGCTGGAGGCCAGCCTGCGCGCCATGACGCGCGAGACCCGGCGTATCGCTGCGCTAACCCGCCCGCAGGCCCACCCACAAACCCAAGCGCAGCAGCAACCTGGCGAGCGCGGCCAGCCGTTGCGGCAATCCCCCCGCATGCTCAACTTTTTTGACCCGGTTGAAACCCGCATCGCAGACATTACCCGCGCGGTGGACCAGATTGCCAGCACCCTGGCCGCTGACGGCAGCACGGCACTGGTCCGCCAGCACCGCGAGGACATGATGCGCCACCTGGCCCATGACCTGCGCTCGCCGCTGGTGTCCCTGCGCTCACTGGCAGACACCCTGCGTGGCGAAACCCTGCGCGGCGACAGCCCGGCCGAGCACGACGCCATGCTCAACCGCATTGACGCCTGCGCCCGGCGGGCACTGGATCTGTCCGAGCAGTTTCTGCTGATGGGACGCGCTGAGTCGATTGACCCCGCCACATTTGGCGAGGTTGACCTGGTGCAAATCCTGCACCAAAGCGCTGATGACCTGTGGGAGGATGCCCGCCGCCAGGGGGTGCGCATCGAGCGCCGGTGCGCGCTGGACTGCGTGCTGGTGCGGGGCGACGCGCGCTTGCTGCACCGCGCGCTGCTCAACCTGGGCTGGAACGCCATCCGCCATGGCCCGCCGGGCGGCACCGTCACCCTGTCGCTGGATGCAACGCCCACCCGGTGCGTGCTGGCGGTGCATGACCCGGGCGCAGGCTTTGCGCCCGAGGCCCTCGCGCACTTGAGCCAGCGCTACACACAAGCTGCGGCCGTCGCAACGCCACCGGCTGATGCGGCAAATGGCACCTCCACCAAGGCTGCGAAAAGACCCGTGGATAGCAAGGTGGGCGGCACCGGCCATGGCCTGGGCCTGGCCCTGGTGAGAATGGTAGCCGAGAAGCACCAGGCCACCCTGGCAGCGCACCGGCCGCCCGAGGGCGGATTCAGCGTGACTCTCTGGCTGGCGCGACAATAGCGGGCACGGCCACCAACGTCGGCACTAAGGTCGGCACTAACGTCGGCACTTACGTCGGCACTAACTTCAGTACAACGCCAACGCCACCTCATTTCACGGGAGACTTACATGGGAAACCGACTGACTCAAATCGCCACCCGCACTGGAGACAACGGCACCACCGGCCTGGGCGACAACACCCGGGTGCCCAAGAACAGCCTGCGCGTGAATGCCATGGGCGAGGTGGACGAGCTCAATTCCAACATCGGCGTGCTGCTGTGTGAGGCCATGCCGCAAGGCGTGCGCGAACTGCTGGTGGAAATCCAGCACCAGCTTTTCAACCTGGGCGGCGAGCTGTCCATTCCTGGGTTTGAGTTGTTGAAACCCGAGGCCGTGCTGGCGCTGGACCAGGCGCTGGCCGAGCACAACGAAGCCCTGCCCCGCCTGCAGGAGTTCATCCTGCCGGCTGGCACCCGCGCTGCCTCACTGGCGCATGTGTGCCGAACCGTGACCCGGCGCGCCGAGCGGGCCGTGGTGGCGCTGGAAGCACAGGACGTCCTGAAAGACACGCCGCGCCATTACCTGAACCGCCTGAGCGATTTGATGTTCGTGCTGGCACGCGTGCTCAACCGTTACCGAACCGACGGCAGCGCGGGCGATGATGTCTACTGGAAGAGCGAGCGGCTTGCGCGAGCGGCTGACAAATGACCGAGCGGCTTGCCCGAGCGGCTGACGCATGACCGAGCGGCTTGCGCGAACGACCGAGGCATGACCGAGCGGCTTGCGCGAGCCGATGCCGAATAAGCGGGCGGCAGCAGAAAAATTTCCTGTGAATTGAATTGCTATACAATATATAGCTATTTATGCATGCTACACAAGGGCTACAGCCTGATTTTATGCTCGTAAAGGCGGATAATTGACGTTGCCCCGCATTGACACCCTGCGCCACGCCCGCAGCCCAACCGGGCTGCTCTGGCTGCTGGGAGTGGCGCTGCTGTATGTTGCGCTGGCACACCTGTCGCTGCGGTATTTTTCGATCAACGGCAAGATCAGTGTGGCCTGGCTGCCGGCCGGCATGGCGCTGGCGGTGCTGCTGATGTACGGCAAACAATTTGCCTGGAGCGTGCTGCTGGGGGAGGTTGCGTTCATCATGCAGGGCGGCGGCTCGCTTGGCCTGGCGCTCAGCCTGGGTGCGGGCAACGCACTGGCAGCTCTGACGGGCGCATGGCTGATGATGCGCCGCGCGCCGTTTGACCCAAGCTTGAGCTCGCTGCAGGAATTTGTTCGCCTGATCATTCTGGCCGGTGGCGTGGCGGGTCTGCTGGCGGCAATGGTTGGCACCACCATGACGGTGGTTTTTGCTGGCCCGTCTCAGGCTGATTTCGTTCAAAACCTGCTGGGCTGGTGGATGGGCGACCTGGTTGGCATTTTGCTGGTCACGCCCCTGATGCTGGTCTGGCGCCGGCCACCTGCAGGCTGGCTGCAGGCTCGCAGACTGACCGAGGTGTGCCTGCTGCTGGGCCTGGCGTTTCTGGTGGGCCAGGTGATTTTTGTGGGCTGGTTCCACGAACGCTTTGGCCCGCTGGCACAGAGCTACTGGCTGTTTGTGGTGGTGGCCGTGGCCACCGTGCGGCTGGGCCGCCACGGCGTGGTGCTGATCCTGCTGATGGCTGCCATTCAGGGCCTGGTGGGTGGCTTGCAGGGCGTCGGCCTGTTTGCGGACGACGTGGCACAGTCGCGCCTGGCCAACTACTGGCTTTACATGGTGGCGCTGTCCGGCTTCGGCATGGCCGGGGCCACCTATGTTGACCAGCTCAAGCAAGTGCAGTCAGAACTGGCGCAGCGTGAAGAGTCCTATCACCGCCAGTTTGCTGACAACAGCACCGTGATGCTGCTGATTGACCCTGATGGCCGCATTATGGATGCCAACCTTGCGGCGCTGCGGTTTTACGGCTATGCCAAAGACCGCTTTCTGGCGATGCAGATTTCCGATGTCAGCCAACGCTCTGCCCTGGAAATTCTGGACACCCTGGGGTCCGCCGTGCAGGCCGATGGCGCCCAGTTTGAATCCCAGCACCGTCTGGCCGACGGCTCGGTGCGGAACGTGTCGGTCTCCAGCAGCCCGATCAAGATCGGCAACCAGCGCGTGCTGCACACCATCGTGTTTGATATCACGGACCGCAAACGAGCCGAGGCCGAGATTCAGAACCTGGCATTCTTTGACCCGCTGACGCACCTGCCTAACCGTCGGCTGTTGCTCGACCGCCTTCAACAGGCCCTGGCTGGCAGTTCGCGCAGCCAGCGAAAAGGCGCATTGCTTTTCATCGACCTGGACAACTTCAAGGCTTTGAACGACACCCACGGCCACGCACAAGGCGACCTGCTGCTGCAGCAGGCGGCCCTGCGGCTGGGCAACTGCATCCGCCAGGGCGATACGGTTGCCCGGCTCGGTGGCGACGAGTTTGTGGTCATGCTCAAGGACCTTAGGGTCTGTTAACAAATAACTTATTCAATTATGAATCATCGGATATTCTCCGATGCATGGCAAATGATTCAGTAATTGGACAACGTTGGGAAATGATGCGTGGGGCGTTGGACGAGCGGCAGAGGAGGTTGCTGGCGG